>JBAUHN010000331.1:0-3609 GCA_049680295.1 Sulfitobacter sp. | reverse complement strand
CATCGGGCGGAGTTTTCCCTGCGGTTGATGTGCCGCGTGCTGATGGTGCAATTCAGTGGATTCTATGCATGGCTTAAGGAACCGTTAAGACTGCGTGCGCAGGAAGATGCGGTGACGGCCCAGACCGAGCCTTAGGGCTGGTTGCCGCGAATGGCGTCTCGGAGCCCTAACTTCCGGATTGCCGGGCCGCAGCTAGAGTCCGCTTTTGGGAAGTGAGAATTCTTGTGCCGGTGAACACGGCCGATATTGGAGCTGCGCCAATTGGCAGTTTTCTGCAGTACGGATCTCCTAAAGCGGACATGGCTCAGCGACGCAGAGGTGATCTCTTACTAAGTGATTGAGTGCTTTTTTATTCGCTCAGCAGATTTTGGCGCGCATCGTTTGACGCCTTGCGCATATTTCGCGCGAACAATGTGACATCAATCTCTGTCGCGATGAAGGTCGCGCCCAGTCGTCGGCATTTTTGCTGTAGGTCTTGATCCAAGGTGAGAATGCCGGCGGCCTTGCCTGAGGCGACGATCTTTTCCATCGCTCCCAACACTGCTGCCTTAACCTCAGCTGCACCCGCCTGTCCAATGAAGCCCATATCTGCCGCCAAGTCGGAGGGGCCAATAAAGACGCCATCAATTCCATCGACTTTCAGGATGTCATCAAGTGCAGCCATGCCTTCTTGGTTCTCGACTTGCGCAAGCAAGCAGATTTCATCGCGCGCAGTGGTCAGATAATCACCAATGGCCGCGAAATCGGACGCCCGTGCGAGGGCTGATCCAACGCCGCGCACACCGTGGGGCGGATAGGTGACAGCATCCACGAGGTCTTGGGCTTGCGCCGCGCTTTCGACCATCGGGATCAGCAGCGTCTGCGCACCTGCATCCAGCAGCTGTTTGATGATCCAAGTTTCCCCAATCGGGGGGCGCACAACGGCATGACTGTCGCGCGCCGCAAGGACCTGCAGCTGCGCCACGATGGAGCGCAGATCATTCGGGGCGTGTTCCCCATCGATCAACAGCCAATCGAACCCTGCGCCAGCGCTTATTTCGGCGATGTAAGGGTCGGCCAGCCCAAGCCAACACCCAAGTTGCAATTCACTATTTGCGATGGCGTGTTTGAACGGGTTGTGCGGTGCTGGCATGGGACTGATCCTTTAAGCGAATGAGATATCGACGTGGCCGAATGTGCCAAAGTCAGCGGTGATCTCGGCACCGGACGGGCATTCAACGGGGCGGATGAAACTGCCCGAGAGGATGATTTGGCCCGGTTCAATGCTTTGACCGTATTGCGCCATGCGGCGGGCCAGCCAGACTACGCTTTCAGCCGGATCATTCAGCACCCCTGCCCCAAGGCCAGTTTCTTCCACCTCGCCGTTTCGCGAAGTGATGGCCCCGACCCAGCGCAGATCAAAGGCATCGATAGCGTGTTTCTGTGGGCCCAGCACAACACCCGCATTCGCGGCATTATCGCTGATGGTGTCAAAGACCTTACGGGTTTCCCCAGTCTGCGGGTCAGCCCGCAATATCCGCGTATCGAGAATTTCGATGGAGGGCGCAACATAATCCGTCGCCGCAATCACATCATCACGGGTGACGTTGGCACCGCCCAAGGGGGACTTCAGCACAAATGCAATCTCGGCCTCGATACGAGGTTGGATAAACCTGCCCTTGGGAACCGTCGTGCCGTGATCAAACGCCATGTCGTCAAACAAGATGCCGCTGTCAGGGATGTCGATGTTCAGCGCATATTGCATCGCCTTTGACGTCAGTCCGATTTTCCAACCGATGACGCTGCGACCCTCAGCCAGCTTTGCGCGGTAGATTGCATTTTGTACGGCATAGGCATCGTCCATCCCCATTTCGGGATGGCTCTTGGTCAACAACCCGATTTGTTCGCCCGACTTTTCGGCGGCAAGCAGATCAGCGGCGGCTTGTGCGTGATCTTGCGGGGTCATAGGCGTTCGTCCTCAACGGTGTTGCGCAGCGTGCCGATGCCGCCCACCTCAATCTCAACCACATCGCCTGGTTGCAGATACTGTGGTGGATCAAGGCGCGCACCCGAGCCCGTGGGCGTGCCTGTCACGATGATGTCGCCGGGCTGAAGCGTCATGAAGGTTGAGATATATTCAATTTCGCGCCGGATGGGATGCATCATGCGCGACAGCACATCGTCTTGGCGCACCTCGCCGTTCACCCGTGTGATGATACGGGCATCATCCAGCTGTCTGGCATCTGTAAACGGCACCAACCACGGGCCGATCGCGCCGGAATTATCCCAATTCTTCCCCTGCGTGACGTTGAATTTCGCATGGCGGACCCAGTCGCGGATCGTGCCTTCGTTGCACAGGGTCAGGGCGGCGATGTGGTCGTAGGCATCTTCTTGAGTGATCCGGCGGCCAGTCTTGCCGATGACAATCGCGACTTCGCCTTCGTAATCCAGTGTTTGGTTTTCAGGTGGACGGATCAACGGGCGATTGTGGCCTGTGAACCCGCTGGCAAAGCGCGGGAACAAAGACATGTATTTGGGCTGCTCAGACCCGTCTTTGTATTCGGCGTTGCGATCAGGAAAGTTCACGCCGACGCACAGTATACGCGGGGCGTTGGGCAGCACCATTTCAAATACGAAATCCGTGTGCGTGACGGGCTTGCCGCTGGCCGCCTTTTCCAGCGCGTCGAACCCACCAGCCTGAACCACGTCAAGCAGCGTCGGCCACTCCGGAAAATCGGCATTCAGGGCAATCATGCCATCGTCGGTCACTGCCCCGTAAAAGGTTCGCCCTTCTGCTGAATACGTCGCGTACTTCATTGAATTTTCTCCCAAACTTCTTGAATGACCGCATGGGCCAGCATCACATCATCGCGTGTTGTATCGAATTGGCCCACTTGGAACCGGATAACTTTGCGCCCCTGAAACGCACCTTGCGTCAGGTAAATGCGCCCGTCATCATTCAGCGCATCCACCAGCCGTTGCTGCATCGCATCATCACCGGGGCAGCGAAACGAAAACAGGCTCAGGATCGGGTCGGTTGTGATCTCGAACCCGTCCAGATCGCGGATCGCCTCGCATAACTCATGCGCCCAAGCGACGTGATTTCTGATGCGCGTGCGCAACCCATCGAGCCCGTAGGAGCGCAGCAAGAACCAGATCTTAAGAGCACGGAACCGACGCCCAAGCGGAATCGTCCATTCGGAGTAATTCGTCACACACTCGCCCGTGGTCTTCAGATACTCCGGCTCAATCTTCAGCGTGTTTAACTGCGGTGTCGCATCGCGCAGGAACTGCACAGAGCAATCAAACTGCGCGCCAAGCCATTTGTGCGGGTTGAACACGATGCTGTCGAACCCGTCGACACCGTCCCAAAATTCGGCCCTGAACTCAGGGCAGATCATCGCGGATCCAGCCCAAGCGGCATCAAGGTGTGTGTAAAGATCGTGCGCATTTGCAACCGCCAAAACCGGAGCCAGAGTGTCAGACCCTCCAACGCCTGTCCCGCCTGTAATGGCAATGATCCCGGCGGGCGTATGGCCCGCTGCAATATCTGCTGCGATGGCGGCTTCCAATGCGTCCGTGTCCATCCCAAAGCGCTCACCGTTACCAGGAATTTTCACCAGATTGGCC
>JBAUHN010000330.1:0-4382 GCA_049680295.1 Sulfitobacter sp. | reverse complement strand
AGGGTTGTCGGCGTCATGGCCCAGTTCCTTCAGATCCTGATAGCGGTCGCCGATGCGGTGATGCGGACGGCCGCCGATCGAGGCACCAAGCGCGATCACAATCTCATCCGGCCCCGGCGCATCCGCCACCGACAGCTGGATGGTCAGGTAGTGGCTGCGCCGCCCGCCGTCGTTCTTGTCCATCAGCGGAATCTGAAGTGAGGCATTGGCGGGGCCGCGGGTGTTGGTGAAAGCGAGATAGGATTTAGCCCCGACCGCCTCGCGGAAATAATTGCCAAAGCGCAGCGTGTGAATGAGGGCGGACGCATGCTCCACCTCGCCGTTGACACCGACGATGGCGGATTTGCCGTATCCCTCAACCTTGTCGCCGCCGCCTGCGGCTTCTAGCACCATATCCGTCAGCAGTTGGCCCAGCCCTGGGGCGCAGTCGTGGATTGCCGGGCGGAGGTCCTCGGTAAAGCCCTGCCCCGCCCAGGGGTTTTTGATTATTGCCACGGCAGCAATCATCGTCAGCGGCGTCTCTGCCGCCTTGCCGCCCTCAATCAGGGACTTTTCAATATGCAGCAGGGTTTTGCGAATTTCAGCGGGCATGGGGATCCTCAGATACGATTCTATTATCAGTACTATGGTATACCATCATACCATATGTCAATACGATCTTGTCTCGCCACCTTCCGACTGCTATTGGGGAATCCATGAGCAACCCCGTCATGAGCAAAATCGAACAACCACCGCAGACTCTTCGCGACATCGTTCAGGAGCGTCTGCGCG
Organism: Sulfitobacter sp.; assembly: GCA_049680295.1. Lineage (GTDB taxonomy): Bacteria > Pseudomonadota > Alphaproteobacteria > Rhodobacterales > Rhodobacteraceae > JBAUHN01. The sequence goes on along the minus strand of JBAUHN010000330.1, from coordinate 3,611 downwards.
AGGCGATCATTTCAGGCCAGTTTGCGCCCGGCGAGCGGCTGGTAGAGCGTCCCATATGTGACCAACTGGGCGTCAGCCGCACAGTTGTGCGCGAAACGATTCGCTATCTGGAGGCCGATGGGATTGTGGAGATCCTGCCTGGCAAGGGGCCAATTGTGGCGCAACTGGGCTGGGAGGATGCGCGGCAGATCTATGATATCCGCCAGATGCTGGAGACCGCCGCAGCTACCGCCTGTGCGCAAAACATGACCCCAGAGTTGGCAAAGCAACTGCAGGCTGCACAAAAAGCGCTGCAGCTGGCTGTGGCCGCCCGCGACCCCGGCCCCATGCTGCGCGCCACGACAAAATTCTACCGCATCATCTTCGACGGTGCAGGACATAGTGTTGCCTGGGAAATCGCCCAGCGTCTGAACGCTCGCATCAGCCGTCTGCGGGCAGTGACGCTGTCCACAGAGGACCGCCAGAAACCCGGCCCAGCACACATGCAGGACATCTGCGATGCCATCGTCTCAGGCAATGCCAAGGCGGCAGGGGCAGCAGTCCAGAGCCATCTGGTGGAAGCGGCGGCCGTCGCCAAGCGAGTTCTCACTAAAGAGAAAATCAAGAACGACAACGCCTAACGCCTACTGAATCGCCAATGTAACCGTCACCAACGCCGGCCGGCTCCAAGACCATCAAGAGGTCTCCTCGGTCGACTTTGTCAAATTCGGCGTGCGCGCCCTAACTGTTCAGTTCCGGCATCTGGTGGATCGGATCTGGAGCAGTCCAGTGCAAAAACTTCGCGCGATCAACCCGCTGTGGGTGAAACCGGCGATCACAGCACTGGCGATTTCGCAATTGGTCGCCTGCAACAACCTAGCCTTCGGCGGTTTCTTCTTTTTCAAGTTCTTCGAGCACCTCTCTGACAATCAGGAAGCTGTCGAAAGCCGCAGGCACCCCGGCGTATGCCGCACATTGCAGGAGGATTTCCTTGATGTCATCCGGGGTCAGGCCGTTTTTGAGCGCGACTTTGACATGCAGTCTGAATTCGTTCGGACGGTCCAGTGCAGTCAGCAACGCCAGATTCACGATACTGCGATACTTGCGTGGGAAACCCTCGCGCGCCCACACCGACCCCCAACAGAATTCGGTGATCATGGTCTGGAACTCTTCTGTCAACGGCGTCGCTTCGCTCAAGGCCTTGTCGACGTATTCATCCCCAAGCAACTCGCGGCGAACGGCTATCCCTTTGTCAAAAAGCTCTGACATTTTTAAACCTTTTCTATTGAACCCACGGCGCAGCCAGCCTTCTTAGGCGGCATTTCACCATATTGTAATATGGCACACCATATGTTAATACTGGGACGCTAACTCAGGTGCTGTCAAGGCGCATCTATCGTTCTTGGCGCGCGCTTTCGTATAAACCCCCGCTGCACGCGCGGTCACGCATGCTGTCCTTCGGAAAAACATGGCATTTGATTTCATAATCGTCGGTGCAGGATCGGCAGGCTGCGTGCTTGCCTACCGCCTGTCGGAAGACCCCAAGAACGCCGTCCTGCTGATCGAAGCTGGTGGATCGGACAATCATCCATTCATCCGAATGCCAAAGGGCATCGTAAAACTGCGCCACGATCAGCGATTTCTATGGTCATACCCGATCGAGGACAAAACCAAAGCGCATGAACAAGAAGTCTGGATCAGGGGCAAAACGCTTGGCGGGTCCAGTTCGATCAATGGGATGGTCTATATCCGTGGACAGGCCGCCGATTACGATGATTGGGAAGCGCTGGGAAATCCTGGATGGGGCTGGGATGAAATGCGAAAGGTATACATCGCGTTCGAGCAGCATGAGCTGGGCGAAAGCGAATTGCGTGGCGGCAATGGTGTCATGCCGATCTCGACCTATCCGGGCAACTATTCTGTCAATGATGCAATAATTGCCGCAGGTTCGGCTGCGGGTCTGCCGGTTCGCGAGGACCTGAACGGCATGATCAATCAGGAAGGCATCGGTTACGTACCCAGGACCATTTCTGGGGGGCGCCGCGTCAGTGCGGCGAGTTCCTTTTTGAAACAGGCAAAGACTCGGAAAAACCTGACCATCCTGCCCCGCACTTTCGTCAGCAAAGTGATCTTCGAAGGCAAGACAGCGGTTGGCGTTGAATGTCGGCTTATTGACGACACCAAGGAAAAGTACTTTGCTCGCGAAATTATCCTGAGTGGTGGCGCTATCGAAAGCCCCAAACTCCTCCAGCTTTCGGGCATTGGTGAATCGGCGCAATTGAATGAGCTCGGCATCAAAACCGTACATCACAGCCCCGGCGTGGGTCGAAATCTGCGAGAGCATCGGTTTCTTACCACGAAATTCCGCCTGAAATCCGGGCCAAGTTACAACAGTGATCTGCGCGGGCTGGGATTGGTACGCAGTGTTTTGAATTATCTGCTGTTCAAAAAGGGCGTCCTGACAACCAGTGTCTATGATGTGAACGCATTTATCAGAGCCGCCAACAACGACCGTCCGGATGCGCAACTGGCGCTTGGGCCGCTTTCCTTCGATCCCAAAACGTATGAGATCGACCGCTTCCACGGGATACAATGTGCCGGACTGCCAACCCGCCCCGAAAGTTGCGGACATGTGCGCCTTCGGTCTTCAGATGAACGCGATGCTCCAATCGTCTTTGCCAACTACCTTTCGGATGAACGCGACAGACGCGTTTCTGTAGGAATTCTGCGTTACATTCGTCACTTGTTTAATCACGAGCCGTTAAAATCACTGGTCGCCGAGGAACTTCTGCCCGGCCCGGACATCACCGAAGACGACGAGATCATTCGGGCATTTGTGGAAGATGGTTCGCCGGGCTTTCATGTCGCCTGCACCTGCAAGATGGGGCCGGCCTCTGATCCGGAGGCGGTTCTTGACGAGGGGTTGCAGGTCCGAGGCACAACAGGGCTTCGGGTGATCGACGCATCCGTCATGCCGACACTCGTTTCCGGCAATACAAACGGACCAACAATTGCGATTGCCTGGCGAGCGGCCGATCTTATTCTCGGGGTCAGCCGCTAGCTGTTGTCGCGGTCTATTTCCTGCCCGTCTGACCCGTCACCGCATGTCGAACGGATTTGCCATCGGTTCCGGTTTGGGAAACACGAACTTGTCGGGCTTGTCGGTCAGCAGCGTGTCATTACTGACCTTGTCAGCGCAACCTGCGAAGGAATAGGGAACTTTGCGAATAGGTCGCCTGCCAGCAGATCGCCCAGGCACCGTCGATCGACATCTAATTGCTTGCGATATTGGCCAGGGCGGATGACCTCATTAACTTGGTTTGTTTCCTAAGGTTTTCTGTCGGATCAGGCCCGGATCAACCACGCCAAGCAGGTTTGGCGTGGCTGCCCTGATGACGGCAATGGGAACCAACATCCGTTCAGGAACTGGCCGCCCATCGCCGGGCTGTCAAAGGATCTCTGAGCTATTTTCCCAGAACGGTGCGGACCCGCTGAACGATGGCTTTGCCATCAATGCCCTCTTCTTCGGCGCGTGCATACCATGCCTCATAGACACCATCGGTGTTTTCCGGCACGAACAATTCCGCCAGTCTTTCATCAGGTGCGACCCATACTTCCACGCCCTGCTCAGC
>JBAUHN010000329.1:0-12266 GCA_049680295.1 Sulfitobacter sp. | reverse complement strand
CATCGGGGCCAGCGGGGTTTTTGCCGCCGTATCGGGATCGAGTGTCGCAACTGCGGCCACGATGGGTGCCGTGGCATGCCCCGAAATGACACAACGCGGCTATAGCCCGAAACTGACCTACGGTGTCATTGCCGCCGGTGGGACGCTGGGCATTCTCATCCCGCCAAGCATTGCGATGATCGTCTACGGAACCACGGTCGGCGCGCCGGTCACAACACTGTTTATTGCAGGGATCGTGCCGGGTCTCTTGTTGATGCTGTCGTTCATGGCGGTGGTGTTCATCTGGTCAATGGCCATCCCAGGAGCAGCCCCCGTTGGCCAACGCTATCCGCTGAATGAAAAACTGGCGACGACGATAGGGGTTCTGCCTTTTATCGGTCTGATCCTTCTGGTTCTCGGATCGCTTTACCTGGGAATCGCAACTCCGACAGAGGCCGGCGGTATCGGTTCTGTCTTTGCCCTGATCTTGTGCGCCTGGCGTGGCAAGCTGACCTGGTCCATGTTGTTTGAAACATCGCTGGAAACGGTGAAAGTCACTTCGTTCCTTTTGATGATCGTTGTGGGCGCATCAATCCTCAGCTGGGTGTTCGATGCGCTGCAACTGCCGATCAGCCTCGTCGCTTTCGTTGAGCAGATGTCGCTGCAGCCATGGCTCATCATGGCGACGATTGGGCTGATCTACATTCTGTTGGGCATGTTCATCGACCCCATTTCGATGATGTTGATGACACTGCCAATCACCTACCCGATTGTAATCGCGCTGGGTTTCGATCCGATATGGTTTGGTATCGCCCTCGTTCTGCTGATCGAGGTCGGCATGATAACGCCGCCAGTGGGCATCATATTATTCGTATTGAGAGGGATCAGCGGGGATGTGGGAATGAAGCAGATCGTTATCGGGGTCTTGCCATTCGTCGCGGTGATCCTGCTGAACGTCATCTTGATCTACTTCTACCCCTCTATTGTCACTTGGCTTCCCGCCTTGATGGAATAGTCTGACCGGGCCCGCTTTCAGTCGCCAAGTCTCGCAAGGGCCGCGTCCCGTGCTGCGCGGGCATGCGCGACGCAGGCCTCTTCTGCAGCATCTGGATTCCGCTGGGCTATTGCACGGACAATGGCCTCCATTTCTTCCAGACTCTCAAGTCCCCGATCGGGATTTGATATGGACGACGCGCGCAGCAACACAATCTTGGCATGAAGCCGCGTGACCGCATCACTCAACAGCGGGTTCCCGCACCCGGCCAGCAGCAATTCGTAAAAGTGAATGGTTTCGCGAATCTTGTTTGGCAAATCCGGTTCCGTCAAGGCAACGGACAGATGTTTCATGGAGTTTTTCAGCTCTTCTATCTGGTCGTCAGAAGCGCGTTCCGTAAACAAACGCCCTGCCTTACCTTCCAGCAACTCGCGCAGCTCGTAAATGTAAGTGGCTTCCGTGACATCGACGACGGCAACACTTGGCCCGACATTCGGGATGTTTATGACAAGCCCCTCTGATTCCAGATGGCGCAGGGCCTCGCGGATACTCGTCCGACTGACCCCAACAAGTTCACAAAGTTCCCGTTCGACCAACCGGTCGCCAGGTCCGAAGCGCAAATCCAGAATGGCATTACGCAACACTTCAAGTACCTGATCCCGCAGGTTAATCTGGACGCGCTGCACACGAAGAGAGTTGGATACATTGCCATCAGGCGCTTGGCTTGCCAATGCAAAATTCCTTTCTTTCAGGCGTCTTACAACAGCCGCCGAAGGCACGTTTTTACTCGGATAGAGGAAGTGTTTCAAGTGCGCCCGAAAGGGTAACCGGTGAATGCGGCACTTTCCGGAAAATGCGCGGCCATCGCTTTGCAATCAAGGGCTTTTCAGGAGTGCCACTCCTCTTCGTGCGACCCGCCGTAAAAAGAGACCTGCGAGAAGCAGCCAGATGGGTCAAAGCCCGGTGTCAGGATCTCTATTCCTACCTTTTCAACAACTTCAACGTGCTTCCCGATTATGGTCATCGTTACCAAAACGGCTTCGCAGTTTCATCGTCCCGGGCAGAAGGTTTTTGGAAGAAGAAAGCGCCTAAACCCGTTTTGCAATCAGCCGGTGGATTTCGGGGTGTATTGTCAACCGCTGCCGATTGCGCAGGGCTTTGCGGAACTCTGACGGGGTAACGTCGAACTGCGCTCGAAAGGCGCGTGAGAACGCTGCCTGGTAAGAAAACCCGCACGCGGTCGCCACGTCATTGATGGTGTGTTCCTCGTAGAACAGATAGTTGCGGGCCGCTTGCAATCTGATCCGCAGGTAGAGGCGCATGGGGGATATCTGGAATGTGTCTTCACTGACGCGCGCGAGTGTGCGTTTCGAGGTTTTCAACGCTTCGGCCAGCTCGGCGAGCGACAGGGGAAAATCCAGGTTCTGTTCCATCATGCGGACCATTGCTGTGGCCAGGCCGTTGGAGTCGAATTCGCTCTTTTGGTCCTCGCGTTGCAGGGTTTTTGCTTTGCGTCGGGTGTGGACCATCGCATTGGCCACCTCGTTCGCCATGGCTTCGCCGGAGTAACGCGCGATCAAGTCCAGCATCAGGTCCAGCGACGCGGTGCCACCGGCCGAGAACACGACGTTGCCATCAGACTGGTTAATGAAGTTTTGCGGCTGGGCCGACGGGAAGGTTTCGGTGAAGGCTGGAACGGCTTCCCAGTGAAGGATAACATCGGGCGCAGTGTCGGTCGCGGCGAGGCCCGCCTGCGCCAGGGCATATGCGCCGGTATCGACGCCGCCGACTGTAGCGCCGAACCTTGCGGCACCGCGAAGGTAACCCAAAAGCCGGCGCGAGACGTGCTGGGTCGGTAGGTTGCCTTCAAACAATAGTACGACATCTGCTGGATGGGCCGCGTCGAAATCGCAGTCGGCTTGCAACCACATGCCGTTGCTGGCGCGGACGTTCTGGCCGTCTTCGCTGATGAACTGCCAGGCAAACAGATCGAAGCCGGAATTCTGGTTCACGATGCGCAGCGCTTCGCTGGCAAGAATCACGGCCGAGATCGGAAATTCCGGCTGAAGAACGAAGGCGAACTGGGTTGGGTCCGTGCGGGTTTCCATCTGGTGGGCTCGTAAATCATCAAATATTGGCGTTAATCGTTAAAAGATTGACAAGATATGTCAATCAATCTTCGGTATTCCGATGAAAACTGAAATTGTACGGGGATTGAGCTGAACATCAGCTTTTCGACAATCTGGAACGAACCGGGGCCGGAAACGGCCAGGCAGAGGGTATAACTTTCTGCGCTGGCGGAGCTGTGACCGGAGGAAAGGACAAGGCGTGGATCATCTGAAGAAAAAGCTTGAAGGGTGCTATGTCACCATTCCCACGCCGTTTGAGGACACGGGCGAGATGGCCGTTAGTGAACCGGCGCTGCGACAGTACGTGCGGTTCCTGATCGATTCCGGGTTGAACGGCGACTATGCCACGCTGTTGGCCGGCGGCGCGGCGGGCGATTTTTCCACGATGTCTTTCGAGGAGCGTATCCGTGTGGCCGAGGTCGTGGTCGACGAGGCTGCTGGTGCCGTGCCGATTGCCATGGGCGCGCAGACAACCAGCACGCTGGAACTGGTGCGCCTGGCCAAGGCCGCCAAGCGGATCGGGGCGGATTTCATCCAGGTGTCCTGCCCGTTCTATTTCGCCCATACCGAGGCCGATTTCGAGGCCTATATCCGCGCCGCCGCCGAGGCCGAGCCGGAGCTGGGCATCATCATCTACAACACCTTCTGGACCAGCCAGAACCTGTCGTTCGCGATGGTCGAACGGCTGGCACAGATCCCGAACATCGTCGGTCTGAAGTGGGCCGCCCCCCGCACCGATGCGATGGAATTCGAAGATGTGTGCTCGCATTTCTCGGACCGGTTCACGATCATCGACAACAACCTTTTCTTCGGGATGAGCGCGATGCCCTCCATGGGCGCCAAAGCCTTTGAGGTGCATCACTGCAATTTCTGGCCCGAATGGGGGATCAAGCTGATCGACGAGGTGCACGCCGGAAACTATGCCGAGATCACCCGCATGCTGGTTCAGGAAGGCATGCCGTTTTACAAGCTTTGGGTCGAGATCGAGCGCGATTTCACCAGCGGCGATGGCTATCTCGACAAGCTTTGCATGGAGCTGATCGGCCTGCCGTCCAGCCGCTGCCGCCCGCCCACGCGCGATATCCGCGACCAATACCGTGACCAAACCCACGCCATGATGGCGGCCATCGGGGTGCCGAGGCTGCAATCCTAATCCGAAAGACCGCGCAAAGAACGGTCTCCAATCAAACCATACTCGAAAAGGGAGCTATGAAGATGAAGACGAAGATGAAGACACTCAAAGCTGTTGGTCTGGCGATTGCAGCCGGAATGTTGACCACTGGTGCCGCCATGGCCGAGGACGATGTCCGCCTGCGCCTGAACTGGATGTATTATGGCAGCCACGCGGGCTTTGCCCTTGGCAAGGATGCAGGCATCTATGACGAGGCCGGGATCGATATCGACATCCGGTCCGGCAACGGATCAAGTTCGGCCCACCGTCTGGTGGCCAATGGCGACAGCGATTTCGCCTATGGATCCTGCGGCGCGCTGATCAACCTGGCAAGTCAGGGGGCCGAGATCATTTCGGTCGCGGTGATCGACGCCATGGGCGCCGAGGCGGTCATTGTGCGGCCTGACAGCGGTGTAACGTCCATTCAGGATCTCAAGGGCAAAACAATCCTGACCACCGCGAATGCGGGCGTGAATACCTTCTTCCCGATTGTTCTGGCCAATGCCGGGCTGACAGCAGAAGATGTGAACGTGACCAATGTGCCGGACGGCGCGCTGGTTTCGGCCTATCTGCAAAGCTCGGGCGATGCAGTCGCAATTCTGGGCGGTCTGGACGACAAACCGGCTGAGATCCGGGCCAACGGTGGTGACGATCCTGTGGTGTTCCCTTATTCGGACTTTGGTGTCGATCAGGTGGGGTATTGCATTTCCACTCACAAGGACACGGTTTCCGAGAACCCCGATCTGGTGAATCGCTTCGTTGACGCCACTATTGCGGCCTATGCCGCAACCGAGGCTGACCCCGACAAGGCGGTCGCGGCGATTGCCGATATTGTTGGCGGCACGATGGCCGAAGACGAGGGCAAGGCGCAGTCGCGCTCGGTTCTCGATGTGACGCTGGGCCTGCTATATTCAGGTGCCAACACCGACAAGAAGCTGGGCCTGAACGTGGCCTCGGACTGGGAAAGCATGGTCAATCTAATGAAGGAATATAACGACCTTGATCCCGATGCCGACCCGGCCTCGTTCTATACAAACGAGTTCATCGACTGATTTCCTCCTGAACCTGCCGGAGGGCGTTCGCGCCCCCGGCCTTTTTTGAACAACGAGCAGAGCCATGAGCCACAGGATCGAATTTTCAGGCGTCAAGAAGGTCTTCGGCAGCGGAGACACCGCCGTCCACGCCTTCGGGCCGGTCGATCTGACCGTCGAGGAAGGCGAGTTCATCTCGCTGCTAGGTCCTTCGGGCTGCGGCAAGTCCACGCTGATGCTGATGACATCGGGTTTGCTGGACGCAACCGAAGGAACGGTGACAATCGGCGGCAATCCGGTCAAGGGACCGCAGACCGACATTGGCATCATGTTTCAGGACAACACGCTGGTGCCCTGGCGCACCGTGCGCGGCAACATCGAATTGCAGATCGAAATGCGCGGTCTGGAACCTGCGGACCGCAGGGACAAGATCGACGCGCTTTTAGCCTCGGTTCATATGCAAGACTTCGCCGATCGATTCCCTTACGAATTGTCAGGCGGCATGCAGCAACGCGCGGCCTTCTGTCAGGCCATGGTGCATGAGCCCAGAACCATGCTCCTGGACGAACCTCTGGGCAAGCTGGACGCAATGACGCGTGAAAGCATCCGCCAGGATCTGCAAAGCCTCTGGATGCAGGAACGATCGACCGTTTTGTTCGTGACCCATTCCATCGAAGAGGCCATCCAGCTTTCCAGCAAGGTCGCCGTGATCACACCGCGCCCGGGTCAGATCGAACGGATCATCGACATCGACTTGCCGTTCCCGCGCGACTTCGAGGTCAAAAGCTCACCCGAGTTCATCGCCTATGTGCGCGAAACACAGGAGATCTTCCGAGGCTATGGCGTCATTTAGAAAAAAACCCTTTTTCGCGGCCTTGAAAGGGCGGGCGCTGCGTTCGTGGCCCTTCATCGCCTTCTTCATCGGATTTTTCCTGTTTTGGGAATACGCGGTCGTCTGGTTCGACATACCGCGATACATCCTGACTCCGCCGTCGCTGATCGTGGAAAAGGGGGCCGCCGACATTGATCGGTTGCTCTACTACACTTACGTCACCGGGCTTGAGACCGTGCTGGGCTTTGTCATCGCTGTGGTGCTGGCCTTGCCCCTGGGACTGGCGATTGCGTTTTCGTCGATCCTGAAGCGCACGATCTACCCGTTCATCGTCTGTATCGAGATGGTGCCAAAGATCGCCTTTGCACCGCTGTTCATTTCGTGGCTGGGTTTTGGCCTGTTGCCCAAGGTGATCATCGTTTTCCTGGTGTGCTTCTTTCCCATCGTGCTGAACGCGATCCTGGCCTTCAATTCGCTGAGTGAAGAACTGACGTTGTTCTCGCGCTCCACCGGGGCCGGTGTCTGGCGGACCTTCTGTAAGGTCCGACTACCCGCTGCCTTGCCTCAATGCTTCGTTGGTTTCAAATATGCCGCGATCAACGCCACCGTAGGAGCCGCGATTGCCGAGTTTATCGGATCGGACGAGGGATTGGGTTTCTATATCCAGATTGTCACCGGCAATATGCGGCCTGATCTGGCCTTCGCAGGCATCTTCTTTCTGACGCTTCTCGGGCTTTGCCTGTTCGGTATCGTGACGCTGGCCGAGCGACTGCTGATCCCCTGGCACATCTCGGTCCGCCGTAGCTGAGGCAGACCCCGGACAAGGACAACGACCATGACCCTGACAAAAGACCACGCAGAGAGCCGGGCCTCGGCCATTACTTTGCCCGTGCAGGCCTTCATCGACGGCGCGTATTGCGATGCGTCCGATGGCGGCACGTTTGACACGATCAACCCGGCCACAGGTGAGAAGCTGGGCGCAGTTGCCCATTGCACGAGCGCGGATGTGGACAAGGCTGTCGCTGCTGCCCGGCGCAGTTTCGACGATGGCGGCTGGTCACGCGCAGCACCCGAGCATCGCAAGGAAGTGCTGCTGAAGCTGGCCGATCTGGTGCGCGAGAACGCGACCGATCTGGCGGTTATGGAAAGCCTGGACGCGGGCAAAACAATCACCGATTGCATGGATGAGATTGGCGGCGAGGTTGCAGATTTCTTCCAGTGGTATGGAGAACTGGCCGATAAATCCTTTGGCAAGGTCGCACCCACGGGCGAGGATGCGTTGGCTATGGTGGTGAAGGAACCTGCCGGGGTCGTCGGCCTTGTCCTGCCATGGAACTTTCCATTGCTGATGGCCGCCTGGAAACTCGCCCCCGCGCTCGCAGCGGGATGTTCATGTATCGTGAAACCTGCGGAGCAGACGCCGCTGACGGCCCTCCGACTGGCACAGCTTGCAAGCCAGGCCGGGGTGCCCGACGGCGTTCTGAACGTGCTGCCGGGAATGGGCGAAACGACGGGTCAGGCCATTGGACGGCATAACGACATCGACATCGTGTCCTTCACCGGCTCGACCGAAGTGGGCGGCTATTTCCTGCGCTATGCCGGCGAAAGCAACCTAAAGGTCATTGGCTTGGAAATGGGCGGCAAAAGCCCGTTTATCGTACTGGATGACGCCGACCTGAACGACGATCTGATCGAACATGCCGCGACCTCGGCCTTTTGGAACGGCGGGCAAAACTGTTCGGCCAACATGCGGCAATTGGTGGATGCAAAGATCGCCGATGAATTCCTTCACAAGGTTGTGACGCGGGCGAAGGCCTACAAGGTCGGAAATCCGCTCGACCCCGACACGGACATCGGGGCCATGGTCACGCGTGAACACATGGCGCAGGTGACGGGGTATATCGACAAGGGCGCTGCCGAGGGCGCGCGCAAGCTGACCGGCGGAGCGATCGAGGGGCTTGGGTACTTTGTCGAGCCGACTGTCTTCGGAGACCTCTCCCCCGAAATGACCATCGCCCGCGAGGAGATATTTGGACCGGTTCTGGGCGTTATGCCCGTGAAGAACCTCGACGAAGCTTTGCGCATTGCTTCGGACTCCGATTATGGGCTGCACGCCACCGTTTTCACACGCGACATAGATCGGGCGCTTCATATGGCGCACCGGCTGCCCTGTGGCACAGTCTCGGTCAACGGGTTCTCGGAAGGGGACATCAAGACCCCCTTCGGCGGTTACCGCCAATCCGGGTCACTGTCGCGCGACAATGGAACCGAGGCGATGGAGCAGTATCTCCAGACCAAGACCATCTGGATTTCGCGGGGCGCTGTCGGGTGACCCGGATATCGGTGCAGCTAGACCTGTCGGAGGACCAGCGATCGCGGATTTCGGCGGCGGCCGAGGAATGTGATTTGGTCTGGGACGGAACATTTCAAAGGTGCGATGTGGTCTTTGGTAATCCAGAGCCGGAGGAACTGCCGCAAGCGGCGGACCTTCGGTGGGTGCAATTGGAATCGGTCGGCTTTGGCGAATACCTGGATCTTGACTGGACAACCCTTCGAGGGCGTCTAACCCTGACCAATCTCACCGGTTTCTTTGCCGATCCGGTGGCTGAAACCGCGCTGGCGGGTATCCTGGCCCTTGGGCGCGGCATTGACCGCTTGGTGCGTCATCAGACGGCGGGACATTGGGTCGGCGATCCGATCCGTGAAGACTTGCGGCTGTTGCGTGACGCGCATGTGGTGGTACTGGGCTATGGCGCGATCAACCGGCGGCTGGCTGAATTGCTGGTGCCGTTTGGCTGCAAGATCACTCAATTCGACAGCGCTGCGACACCTCAGACAATCGACGCGGCATTGCCCGCCGCCGACATTCTGGTTGCAGCCGTTCCCGACACACCGGCGACCCGCAACTTGATGAATGACCAAAGGCTTGGGTTACTCCCACCCCATGCCGTCTTCGTCAATCTTGGCCGCGGGTCGCTGGTGGACGAAGCCGCTTTGGCCGATGCGCTGTTGTCAAACCGCCTTGGCGGGGCTGTGCTGGACGTTACCAATGACGAACCATTGCCAATGGGCCATGCCTTCTGGACTTGCCCGAACACGATTTTGACTCAGCATTCCGGCGGAGGAACCACCGATGAACTGGACCGCAAGATCGACTATTTCCTATCCAACCTGACACGTTACCGGGCGGGCCAACCCCTGACCGGCACCATCGACCTGACCCGAGGATACTGATGCCCAAGATTGCCAATATTCGTTGCCTGCTTCTCAGCTCGCCCTACGCCGACGCGGATGATCCCGAGATCAAGGAGTGTTTTCCGAACGGCCCAAAGCGCACAATCGGCATGGTCGAGGTAACGCTCGACAATGGTGTGACCGGGTTGGGCGAGGGATACCTGGCGGTCTTTGCGCCCCTGGTGTTCAAATCCATCGTCGATCTTTGCACGCCACAGGTCATGGGCAAGGATGGGTTCGACATCGCAGGCCGGGTGCGCGATCTGCGCTCGCTTTGCGATTACTGGTCGCTGCAAGGGGCGGCCCGCCACGTCATCGCCGCCTTCGAGATTGCCTTGCAGGATGCCAAGGGCAAGTCGCTGGATCAGCCGGTCTACGATCTGCTGGGCGGGGCGCAGGCCGACCGCATTCCGATCTATGGCTCGGGCGGCTGTTGCGATGCGAAAGAACAGTTCCTGCGCGAATTGGACCTTCTCGAAAGCCTCGGGATCCGAAAATACAAAATGCGCTCGATCAAGACGGACATTCACCGCACTGCCTGGGTGCTGGAGGAAGCGGGTCGTCGTCGCATCGAAGTCGGCGTCGACATGTGCCAGAATCTGGCCGACCCGCCGCAAGACGTGGATGACGTTGTCGGTTTTATCGACGCGGTTCACGCAATGACGGACCGCCGCATGATTTTTGTCGAAGAGGCCATCGGCCCGGACGCCCCTGAAGGCTTCAAAGCCTTGCGTGCCCGGACAGATGTGCCGGTCTGTGGGGGCGAAATCATCACAACGCCCAAGGAAATGATCCAACGCATCAATGATGAAGTTTATGACTTTGTTCAACCAGATGCTTCGGTCATGGGCGGAATTTCCGCGGTGATGGACGTGTTCGAAGCCGCCAAACCCAAGTATACCCCCGTTGTCGTTCACGCCTGGGGCGGAGCGGCGGCCATCATGGCCAGCTATCACGCGGCCTTTGCGGCGGGCGGCAAGCTGGTCGAGTTCCCGATGCTCGATTTCCCTTTGGGTGCCGAAATGATGGGCGATCAGGGCCGGATCGAGGACGGCGACCTGATCCGGCCGACGGCCCCCGGCCTTGGCCTGACCCTGACGCCTGAGATGGAGACGCGCTATCCCTTCGACGAAACAGCCGTCTATTCCTGCGCATTAATCGACTTTGGACCACCGCCAGACAGCTATTGGAGACGAGGCTAAGCCATGAAACCCGATATTCTGAAACGCAAACATCTGATTGCCGGAGAATGGATTGGGAGCGACGACCGCTTCAAGAACGAACCGATCAGCGGCGAGGCAGACGAATTCGCAGCCGGCACTCCGGAATTGGTAAACCGGGCCTGCGCGTCTGCAGAGGATGCATTCTGGTCGTATGGTTATTCAAGACGTGTCGACCGTGCGACGTTTCTGCGCCGAATATCGGATGAGATCGACGCAAAAGGCGACGACATCACGGCCATGGGTATGAAAGAAACCGGCCTGACTGAGGTCCGTTTGGTTGGTGAACGCGGGCGTACAACCGGGCAACTCAGGCTTTTTGCCGACTGTGTCGAGGCGGGTGACTATCTGGACCGACGGTATGACAAAGCCCTGCCAGATCGTGAACTGGCACCGCGCCCTGACCTGCGAATGATGCAGCGCCCGATCGGGCCGGTTGCTGTCTTCGGTGCGTCGAATTTTCCGCTCGCCTTTTCGACCGCAGGCGGCGACACCGCGGCCGCTCTGGCCGCAGGGTGCCCGGTGGTGGTCAAGGGTCACTCGGCCCATCCCGGGGTCTCGGATCTGGTCGCACAGGCCATTGATGCGGCCGTTAGGGCCTGTGACCTGCATCCTGGAGTGTTTTGCCAAATTCAGGGCGGCAACCGCGCCGTGGGTACTGCGCTGGTACAGCATCCGCACATCAGCGCCGTCGGCTTCACCGGTTCGCTGCGGGGCGGGCGCGTGCTGTTCGACCTCTGCGCGTCGCGCCCCGAGCCGATCCCTTTCTTCGGGGAACTGGGTTCGGTGAACCCCATGTTCGTTCTGCCAGAGGCGCTGGCTACCCGTGGCGACGCCATTGCCGAAGGCTGGGTCGGTTCGCTGACAATGGGAGCCGGTCAGTTTTGCACCAAACCGGGCATTGCTGTCATGCTAGCCGGGCCTGATGCCGATGCTTTCAGCCGCGCAGCGGCCGCCGCGCTTGGAAATACCAAGGTCCAGACAATGTTGACCCGGAGCATCGCCGATGCCTATCACCACGGTCGAGATCGCCTTGATGCCTCTCTCGGCACGCGGGAACTGATTTTACCGACGTGCGATCAGCGCAGTGTAACGCCCTGCCTGTTCACCACCACGGCCAGAGAATGGATTGCAGATGAAACATTGGCTGAAGAAGTTTTTGGGCCGCTTGGTGTGATCGTCATGGCATCTTCGCGAGATGAAATGCTGGCGCTTGCCCGAGCGCTTCATGGCCAACTTACCGCCACGCTGCATATAGATACTGCAGATGCCGACTTTGGTGGGGCCTTGCTTCCAGTTCTCGAGCGCAAGGCCGGGCGTGTATTGGCCAACGGTTTCCCGACAGGCGTCGAAGTGTGCGATAGTATGGTCCATGGTGGCCCCTACCCGGCCAGCAGCAACTTTGGTGCGACATCTGTGGGCACGCTCTCTATTCGCAGATTCCTGCGACCGGTTTGCTATCAAAACATGCCGACCGGCTATCTGCCAAAAGATCTGTCAGACATAGTTTGATCACACGAACATAGCGCGCGGCCAATATGTCGAGCAAGGGGTCTGTTCCGGCTGGGGGCAGAATGACACCTTAAGGCCGGATGTCAGCGGTTTTTCCATCTGTATTCACCCGTGAGCAAGATATGTGCCCATCCGAGGGGCGAGATGTGGGCCAGGAGGTCGGG
>JBAUHN010000328.1:0-34028 GCA_049680295.1 Sulfitobacter sp. | reverse complement strand
AATTGATACATCAGGATCATCGTCAGGATCACAATCCCCAGATAGGGCATGATGCCTCGGAAAATCTGCATCAACTCGATCTGATTTTTCAACACCCCTTTGAGATAATAGGCCGACATGGCCATGGGGGGCGTTAGGAACGACGTTTGCAAGTTCAAGGCAACAAGCATCGCAAAGAAATATGGATTCACACCAAACACCTCGAGCAGCGGCAGGAAGATCGGCACAAAGATGATCAGGATTTCAGACCATTCCAGTGGCCAGCCCAGCAAGAAAATGATGATTTGTGCAAGGATCAGAAACTCCCATGGTTCCAGATCCATGCCGCCAACCCAATGGGCGATGATGTCATGCCCGCCGAGATAGGAAAACACCGACGCAAAGGTCCATGACCCGACAAACAACCAGCAAACCATGGCCGTGGCTTTGGCCGTAAGGAACACGCTTTCCTTAAGCTTGGTCCAAGTCATTGACCGGTAAAGCACTGCCAGGACCATGCCACCCAGTGCACCCATGGCTGCGGCCTCGGCCGGAGTGGCCAGCCCGCCAAGGATGGAGCCAAGCACCAGCGCGATAAGCACCGTCAATGGCACAAAGCTGAACAGCAGGTCCTTGTAGATTTCCTTAGGCGGGGGCACGTCTTCCATGCTGGGTTTTGGTGCCAATGACGGTGTGATCCAGACCCGAACGATCACGTAAATGATGTAGAGACCCGCCAGCAGTAAACCGGGGAACACCGCAGCCGCATAAAGGCGCAGCGGTGACAAATCGGCAATTGCCGCATAGACGATCAACATGATGGACGGCGGGATCAGAATGCCCAAAGTACCTCCCGCGCAGATCACGCCAGAGGCAAAGCTTTTGTCGTAGTTGGCATTGGCCATGGCGGGGAATGCCAGCAGCCCCATCAATGTGACAACCGCGCCGACGATACCCGATGCGGTCGAGAACACTGCGCATGTCAACAATGCCGCGATGGCAAGACTACCGGGAAGATTTCGCGCCGCCATGTAGAGTGAGAAAAACAGCTTGTCAACGATGTTGGCACGCTCCACCACATAGCCCATGAACAAGAACAGTGGGATGGCAACCAACGTAGGGTTTTCCATGACCGAATAGGTATTCTGGTTCAGCAAGTAGAAGATATTGTTGTTGAAAATATCGCTAAACTGTTCAATCGGGTGGCCTGCGTGATACGCGTAATAGCCGAACGCCACGCCCATCGCGAGCAGGGTAAAGGCAATCGGGAAACCTAGCAGAACAAGGACAATAAACAGCCCAAGCATCATCAGGGCGACTTCGGGATTTGTCATCTTTTTATCTTTCTAGAAGTGCCGCGAGGCTTATTTCTTGGCCGGGGCCACGGCGCTGATCGCGTCGAGGTCGGCTTCGGTCAACAGATCTTCGGTCTCTTTCACATCGGCCAGCCGTTCAGGCCAGACACCGGTTCGGATGGCCATCACACAGCGGACCAGTTCCGCGACGCCCTGAATGGCAAGCAAGAAACCGGCAAGCGGGATGAGAGATTTGAAAAAGTAGATCTGGATGCTGGCGGGGCTGTTAAAACTGACTTCTTTGTAGCGCCAGCTGTCAGCGGCGATTTCCCAGCCATACCATGCAAGGGCAAGAACACCGGGAAAGAAAAACAGAAAATATAGGATAAAATCCAGGCTGGCCTGCACTTTGACGGGGAACAAGCGATAAACCACATCAGCGCGAACATGGGTATCTTGGGCCAGCGCATAAGCACCGCACATCAAGAACAAGGCACCATACATCTGGATCATCATGTCGAAGGCCCAAACGGTGGGGGCATTCAGCACGTAGCGCACAAAGACCTCGTAGGACACGGACAGTGTCAAGATCAGGATGCACCAGCCAAAGGCACGGCCAACCCAAAGGCTTAGACCTTCTATGGCGTATACGAATTTCATGTGTCTGTTGCTCCCCTAACAGAACGGTGTGCGCTTGTCGGGCGCTCTTCCGGTCGTCAAAATCCGGGCACCGCTTGGGCACCCGGACTGTTTTGCGGTTATGCTGTGATCAACCGAAGTAGTGGTTGTAAGCCAGCTTATAATCAGGCTGGTTCAGGTTCAGATAGTTCATCACTTCCTTGGCGTAAGCCTTTTGCGATTCCATCACCTTGGCAAAGAACGGATCGTCGCCCGCGATGCGGTCGGCAACTTTGTCCCATGCTTCCAATTGTGCCTGCATGACTGAATCTGGTGTGCGGTGAACCGCTACGCCGTCTGCTTCTTGCAGCTTGATCAGATCATCGGAATAGCGCTTGGTGTTTCCCCAATAGAACCCTGAGTTTTCAGCCATCGACGCGTTTTTGATGATCGACTGGTGTTCAGGTGACAATGCGTTGAACTTGTCTTTGTTGATTGTGACCTCAAAGAATTCTTGTGACTGGTGGTAAGACGCCAGCATGTAGTTTTTGGCCACATCCTGCATACCAAAGTCACGGTCAGAGGTCGGGTTGTTGAACTCGGCCGCGTCAATCAGGCCGGATTTCATCGCGGGCTGAATTTCACCACCGGGCAGTTGTACAACAGACATGCCCATTTCCAGCATAACGTCGGCTGCCAGACCAACGGTCCGATACTTGAGGCCGTTCATCTGCGATGCGTCCGTGATCTGTTCTTTAAACCAACCCAAAGGCTGCGCAGGCATTGGCGAATTAAAGAACGACACAACATTCAGTTGCAGCGTGTCCATCAGTTCGTCAAACAGTTCCTGACCGCCACCTGCGTAGACCCAGCCCAAAACTTCCTGTGAGGACCAGCCAAAGCATGGGCCTGTCCCGAACAGCGAGGCTGCTTTGGATTTGCCGTACCAATACGCAGGCACATAGTGGGCTGCGTCCAGAACGCCACGGTGAACCGCGTCTTGCATCTGGCTTGTCTTGACGACCGAGTCGACAGACAGCACTTCGATGGTCAGCGAACCGCCGGACATTTCGTTGACGCGTGCCGCGAAGGACTGTGCGTTTTCAAGGAAAATGCCGCCGCCCCATGCTGCTTGCATTTTGAGCGTAGTGCCGTGCCCGTCGGCCAGTGCAGGCGTGGCCAGTGCTGCGGCGCCAGCAACTGCTGATCCGCGCAGGAATTTTCTGCGGTTAATAGTATCTTTCATAGTTCCTCCCAAGGAATGTGATGCGTGTGCCGCTCTGAATGAGTTGCCCGCAAACAGCTTTTGGTACCGGGATCTGTGCTGGCGCAATGGCGTTTTCTGGCGTTTCACCAGTCCCCATAGCAAGCGCGATCCCGCCCCTCGTCACTTTTATGTCTAAGCTGTTTTCGAACAAGCATTTTATTTCACCGTTGGGCCGAGCTTTGCGTCGTGTTTGGCCGATTTTGACAGTTCAGAAGGACACCACTTCTTGCGTGGATGTCGGACGGTTCCGCCAACTGAAAAAGGTAACCACCTGTAATTCATAGTAGATGTGCTGCCCGCAATCGCCGCCTGGCATATGATCGAGCTTATTCAAGCCCTATGAGCGACGGTTTTTCGGGCGTGCAACAAAGTGGTAAAAAAAGTTTTCCAATTATTTAATTTTAGCAATCTGTATACAATAATTGAGCAAGTTTGATGTTTGACGCAAGATGTCGTTGCGAATCACTTGTCGCTGTATACAATTTTGCCATCTTGGCGCAGGGCGCATACAGGACTTCCTCTAAAGGACGCATTCGATGGGTACACGAAACCTTAGCCAGTTGGACCGCGCGCTTTTCGGGCTGCGTTCACTGGTTATGGGTGGAGAATTCGACGAGGGACAGCGTCTTTCAGAAGTGTCACTGGCCAAACAACTCGGCACGTCGCGCACGCCGCTGCGTCAAGCCATGGACCGTTTGGTCGCCGAAGGACTGCTGGAACGTATCCGGACAGGAGGGTGCCGGGTTGCGACCTTTAGCATAGGTGACATCGCTGATGCTATCGAGTTGCGAGGCGTCATTGAAGGCACCGCCGCGCGCATGGCAGCCGAACGCGGGGTGGACGCCGGATTGCTGGCACAGGCGCAAGACGCGCTGGATCAAATTGACGGCGCCTTAAGTGCGGTTGATGGCTTGGAATTTGATCAATACGTGAAACAGAATGCGCGGTTCCACAGTCTCTTGGCACAATTCCCCGCCAGCCCGCTTGTCGAGCGCGAGATTGAGCGGATGAGCCTGCTGCCATTGGCTTCGCCTTCGGCGTTCCTAAGCGACCAGGCTATGATCCCTGATTTTCAAGACTCGTTGCGGTATGCACAACGCCAACACCGGGCCATTCTGGATGCTATCATCAACAAAGAAGGCGCGCGCGCCGAGGCGCTTACCCGCGAACATGCGCGACTTGCGCTGATCAACTTTAACTATCTGAACGAAAACCGCCTGCCAGTTGCCGGCAAATTGCCTGGCATCGGGCTGGTCGGCTCTAAATGAAGGGTCGCTTGGTTTGACATGACACAGCTTGAGATTGACACGGAAACATCCATCGCTGATCTGATCCGTGATCCCTATCCGACTTACCGCCAGATGCGCGCGTCACATCCGGTGATCAAAGTGGCCTCGCTCGGGCGCATTTTGCTGACCAAGGCGCAAGACACCAAGCGGGTCAAAGACGATCCGTTGGTGTTCAGTTCGAATGATCCCAACACGCCGATGCGCCGGGCCTTTCAGGCCCATACTCTGATGCGCAAGGATGGTGCTGATCACATGCGCGAACGCATGGCCATGGCACCTGCCTACAGTGCTTCCAACATCAAAAACCACTGGATGCCAATCTATGAGGCAATTGCCGATGATTTTGTCGCAGGGTTGCCAAAGGATGAAACCGTTGATCTTTTTGGTGCCCTTGCGGGGCCCTTTGCTGCGCGCTGTCTGGCACAACTTCTGGGCTTACCAGATGTCACAGACGGTGACATGCAACGCTGGTCACAAGTGTTGATTGACGGGGCCGGCAACTTTGGCTGGGACACGGCTTTGTTCGAGGATTGCGACCTGGCCAATGCGGAAATGAACGCGGCGATGGCGGCAATGATCCCGCGCCACAAGGCCAACCCCAACCCCAGTGCACTTTGCGCGATGGTCACGGCGGATGATCCGATTGAGACCAGCCAGATTGTATCGAACATAAAGATCGCCATCGGCGGCGGATTGAACGAACCACGTGATGCGCTACTGACTATTCTGTTCGGACTGTTGACCAACCCTGATCAGCGTGCCCATGCAATAAAAAAAGACGCATGGGGTGATGCTTTTGATGAAGGCGTGCGCTGGGTGGCGCCGATCCAGGTCAGTTCCCGACTGGTAACCCAGGACACGTTCATTCGCGACATTGCAATTCCCAAGGGTGAAACCGTGATGACCATTCAGGCCTCGGCCAACCACGACGAAGACATCTGGCCCGATGGCCATCTTTTCGACGTGACCCGCGCCAAACAGCCGCACCAGGCATTTGGCAACGGTCCACATTTTTGCCAAGGCAAACACATCGCGCGACGCATGTTGGCAGACATCCTTTTGCCGCGGCTGTTTGCGCGTTTTCCGAACATGACCTTGCCTGATCCGGGTGCCGTGCGTTTCCGCGGATTTGCGTTTCGCGGGGCTGTGAATTTTCCAGTAAAACTAACATAAGAATTCAATCAGGGAGGATTGAAATGATCGACTCTATCAAGAAAGCTGCACTGGTGGCGACATATGTTGCGATCTCGTCGGGGGGCGTCTGGGCGCAGGAAGTCAAGCTGAACCTGCACCAATTGCTGCCTGCACAGGCGACCATTCCAGCCAAGGCAATCCAACCGTGGATCGACAAGGTTCAGGCAGAATCGGACGGCCGTATTCAGATTACGCATTACCCCTCGATGCAGCTCGGTGGCAAACCGCCAGAGCTTTATGACCAAGCCGCTGATGGTGTCGCTGATATCACTTGGACGGTGATCGGCTATACCCCCGGTCGTTTCCCCAAGACCGAAGCGTTTGAGCTGCCGTTCATGGTCGGCGACAGCGCCGGATCGTCCAAGGCGTTTCACGAATATGTCCTGGCCAACGGAATGGACGAGTTTACCGACACACATCCGATTGTGTTCCATACACACGGCCCAGGCTGGATTCATTCAAACAGGGATGTGAAAACCATTGGTGATGTCGCGGGTCAAAAGCTGCGCGGCCCGACCCGCGTGACATCGCAGTTATTGTCCAAACTGGGCGCGTCGCCTGTCGGCATGCCAGTGCCTGCAGTGCCCGAGGCCATGTCGAAAAAAGTCATCGACGGCGCGATTATTCCTTGGGAAATCACTTTGCCGCTCAAGATGAGCGAGCTTGCAAAACACCATTCCGGTTTCGCGACCCAGCCGGGGCTTTATACAGCGACTTTTGTGATGACGATGAACAAAGACAGCTATGACGCACTGCCAGATGATCTGAAGGCGGTGATTGACGCCAATTCCGGACCAGAGATCTCGGCGCTGTTCGGGGCGGCAATGGACGCAGCAGATGTGGTGGGTCGTAAGGTTGCCACAGACGCAGGCAATTCGATCACCGAACTGGATGGCGAAAAAGACCTTTGGATCGAGGTCGGTGCGCAAGTGACCGCAGATTGGATCGCAGAAATGGATGCCAAAGGGTTGGACGGCGCAGCTCTTGTTCAAAGCGCGAAAGACTTTATCGCACAGAACGCCAACTGATCAACTTTTGACAAATTTAGCGTCAGACATCGGTTACGGTGCCTGACCTTTTTTGACTCAGCAGTATTTTTCCGGCCCTGTCCACTGCGCCGCAGAATAGCGGTCGCCATGCGCCCATCCGATGGGGAGCACTTGGTCGATGGCTGCCAGATCATCGGTGCTCAAAGCCCGGTCAGCACCTTCAAGCAGTTGCGCAAAATGTTTGACCGACCTTGTGCCTGGAATAGGGATCACGTGCTCCCCCTGCGCCAGCACCCATGCAATGGCCAGCCCGGCAGCAGATATCCCCATCTCTCCCGCAAGCGCTTGAAATGTGGCGATGGCCGCGATGTTTGCACTATAGTTTGGCTCTTGAAACCGGGGATTATTTGCCAAAAACCCAAGACTTTGAACTGCCACGTGGCTTAACGGTGTGTCTGTCAATAGCGACCGACCTACAGGCGAAAAGGCAACCAGTGCCACGTCCAATTCGGCGCAGGTCTGTACCAACCCCATTTCGGGTGAACGGGTGGACAAAGAATATTCGGATTGTACCGCCGCTACGGGATGCACAGCATGTGCTCGGCGCAAGGACGTCGGCGCAATTTCAGAAAAACCGATAGCCTTGGTCTTGCCCGACTTAACCAGATTGGCAAGCGTTTGGGTGACCTCTTCGATCGGGATCGCAGGATCGCGACGGTGAACATAATATAGGTCAACCGCTTCAAGCCCCAAGCGTTTCAGACTGCCTTCCAGCTCGGCCTCAAGGTGCTGCGCAGAATTGTCAAAGATGTTGCCCGGACCGTCGGGATTGCGCGTGATAGATCCTTTGGTTGCGATGGTGAAATGGTCGGCAGCCGCTTTGTTGGCTTTGAAATACGTGCCTATCACCGTCTCGGAATTACCTTGGCCATATACATTTGCGGTGTCTATATGCGTGACACCCGCCGCCATTGCGGCATCCAGAATGGCATAGCTATCGACCGCATTGGTGGCACCATAGAAGTTGGAAAATGACATCGCCCCGATGCCCATGGGGTGGACATGCGGCCCGCCTTTGCCAAGCTGTCTTGTCTGCATATCGGGGCTCCTTATCAATACGCCACTGAGATGCGCATACCCTTTCAAGTCCAACAAGGTTTGTCTATGCACCTGCAGGCAGGCCAATGGTTCTATGGGGCGGAATGGTTGTCGGCGACCGGTGGGGCCTGACCCTCGCCTTGGAATGAATGCGATCTGTCAGAAATCAACCTCGATCGCGATGCCCCTTTGGACGGCTAAATCCACCACGGCGGCTGCCACGGCAAGGTCTTGCAAGCCAACGCCGGTTCCGTCAAACAGCGTGATCTGATCGTCCGATGTGCGTCCCGGATCTGTCCCATTGATCACAGCACCCAGTTGCACCACATCGCTTTCGAGGATCATCCCTTGTGCCACCGCGTGCTGCGCTTCGCCTATCGAAATGGATTGCGCAACTTCATCAGTAAAGACGCGCGCTTTCGCCAACAAACTGGTCTCGACCTCTTGCTTGCCCTTGGTGTCGGTGCCCATGCAGGCAATATGTGTGCCTGGCGAAATATGGTCCGTCAGAATAGTTGGCGCAAATGTCGAGGTGATCGAGATGACAACATCTGCCTCCACCATCCGCTCTAGCGGAACGGCCTCAAACGGTACGCCAGCCTCGGCGGCGACACCCTCGATGTTTGGCAGCATTTCGGGATGATAATTCCAGCCAATCACTTTCTCAAAATCGCGTTGTTCAAGGGCGGCGCGCAACTGGAAAGTCGCCTGGTGGCCGGCGCCAACCATTCCCATCACTTTGGCGTCTTTGCGGGCAAGATGCTTGATCGAAACCGAGGATGCCGCCGCCGTTCTAAGCGCCGTCAAAAGGTTGCCCCCTACCATTGCCTTGGCTTTACCTGTGTCAGGATCAAACAGAAAGACTGTTGACTGGTGATTGATCAACCCGCGCTTTTCGAGATTATTTGGCCAGTAGCCACCGGCCTTTAACCCCAACGTAAGGCCCGCACGGTCAAACCCGCCTTTGAACCCGTATAGCGCGTCCTCATGGCCAATTGCTTCGCGAATGACCGCGAAATTATAGGCATCTTCAGCAGCCATCGCCGCAAACACCCTTTCCACTGCGTCAAACGCCGCGTCACGTGTCATCAAGTCAGCAATGTCGCGCTCAGGGACTATGAGCATTTGGTCAATCCTTCTTTGGAATTTTTGTGTCAGCAACAAGTTTGGCAGGGTGCCGCCGCCTGGGCGCGCACCGCTTCAATCTGACTTCAATACGCTTTGCCACGTGCCGAAACCGGCCAAAGGCTTTCGACACGATCTTTGCGAACCCCCACATACCAGTCATGTATATTTGCCGTCGGATCGCAGTGGCCGGGCACCAGTTTCAACATGTCATTGACCCTAAGAACACCTTGCGGGTCCATGACCACACCATGTTCGTCCGAGCATTTGACATATTCGACGTCGGTCCGGCCAAACACCACCGGAAGGCCGCTGTCGATGGATTGCGCCTTAAGGCCCGCATCCACGATGGCTTTGTCGGCTTTGGCATGGCTCATAACAGATGTCAGGATAAAGAACGCGTTTTCCCATTCGCCCTGATCAATCCGTTTGCCTTCTTTATCTAAAATACGACCATAATCGGCGTCCATGAACGCATATGACCCGCACTGCAGTTCATTAAAAACGCCCGAGTTGCTTTCAAAATAGTAAGATCCCGTGCCGCCACCGCCAATGATATCGCAGGCCAATCCTTCGGATTTCAGGGTCTCAACGGCATCTTTCACCATGGCAATCGCAATGTCGATTTTTGCTTTGCGATCCGCATAGCTGTCGATGTGCTGCATGGCACCCTGATAGGCCTGAATGCCCGCGAATTTCAGGCCATCCGCCGCGTCGATGGCCTTGGCTATTTCGACCACATCCGCCGTCGTTGTGACGCCACAGCGCCCCGCACCACAGTCGATTTCCACCAGACATTCGATCTGCGTACCGTGCATTTGTGCCGCCATAGACAGGTCGGCAACATTAGCCACGTCATCGACACAGCAAATCGTGCGCGCGCCCAGTTTGGGCAACCGCGCCAGACGGTCAATTTTCGCGGGCTGGCGCACCTGGTTTGACACCAATATGTCGGTGACGCCTCCGCGCGCAAAGACTTCAGCTTCGGACACCTTCTGGCAGCAGACGCCACAGGCGCCGCCCAGTTCGATCTGCAACTTGGCTATATCAAGGGACTTATGCATCTTTCCATGTACGCGGTGACGCATGCCGTGGGACGATGCGTAATCGCCCATCTTCTTGATGTTGCGTTCAAGCGCATCAAGGTCAAGCACAAGGCAAGGCGTTTGGATATCTTTGGCTTCCATGCCGGGCAAGGCAGGGACATCATAGCCGACCTCAAGACCTTCCAATTTTAGTTGTGCATTCATGTCGTTTTCTCCCTTCATTCAGTCCAGGGCAACGTGTCTAGATCGACATTCCCGCCCGTTATGATAATCCCGACCCGCTTACCCGCGAACCGGTCTTTGTTTTTCAGGATCGTGGCAAGAGGCACTGAGGAACTGGCCTCCATCACGATCCGCAAGTGTTTCCACGTCAACTTCATCGCGCCGATGATCTGTGCATCCGAGGCAGTGAGAATGTCGGCGACATGCCGAGACACGAAATGCCAGGTCAAATCCTTGAGCGGCACCAACAGGCCGTCGGCAATTGTCTTTGGCGCGTCGTCTGCAATGATGTAGCCCGCCTTGAAGCTGCGATATGCATCGTCCGCCTGTTCTGGCTCTGCCGCGATAATCTGCGTTTGAGGTGCAATATTCGAGACCGTCAGGCACGTGCCGGAAATCATACCGCCGCCACCAATCGGCGCCATGATCATGTCAAGCCCATCCGTTTGCTCGATGAACTCTT
This sequence comes from Sulfitobacter sp., assembly GCA_049680295.1. Classification (GTDB taxonomy): domain Bacteria; phylum Pseudomonadota; class Alphaproteobacteria; order Rhodobacterales; family Rhodobacteraceae; genus JBAUHN01. The sequence continues at coordinate 23,443 of JBAUHN010000328.1, read as the reverse complement.
TCGCGCAAGTGCCCTGACCGGCAATCACCCGTGGATCGTTATAGGGATGCACGAAATCGCCACCTGTTTTGGCCTGAATTTGCGCGAATGTCGTCTCACGCGATGTTGTGGATGGTTCGCACTCGGTGATCTGGCCGCCATAGCGCCGCACGGTGTCTTTCTTGGCTTGGGGTGCCGTTTTTGGCATCACCACGTTGCACGGAATACCCCGGCGGCTGGCTGCGTAACTTAGGCATGACGCATGGTTGCCGGAGGAATGGGTCGCGACACCCGCTTTGGCCCGATCGTCATCCAATCCAAAGACGGCATTGGCTGCACCGCGCACTTTGAATGCGCCGGGTTCCTGAAAGTTCTCGCATTTAAAAAACAGCTGAGCGCCTGTGATCTCGTTCAGATAATCCGAAGTCCGCACAGGCGTCCGATTGATATGCGGTTTGATCCGCTCATGCGCGTCCAGCATGTCTTGCAGGGTCGGGATATACATCATGCCGCATCCATCTGGCGCTGAGCAGGATGAGTGCGAAAATATTCTTGCGCAGCCGCAACGCCGGACCCAAGCGGAATATCAAGGCCAAGGTCAACCATACACATTTCTGCCGTGGCGATGCCGCTTAGGGTCATGACATCCGTAAGGCTGCCCAAATGACCAATGCGGAATACTCTGCCCGCAACCTCACCAAGCCCGACGCCAAAGGCAACACCATAGGTGCCTGCCGCATGGGTCACGATTTCTGTGGCGTTGAAACCCTTCGGCGTGCAAATGGCACTGACGGTGTCAGAATATAGATCTGGCGCAGTCGCGCATAGTTTTAGCCCCCAGGCATCAACCGCAGCACGCACGCCAATTGCAATACGGGTATGCCTGCTAAAAACATTCTCTAGTCCTTCTTTCAGCAGCATATCGCAGGCCATATTCAATCCGTTCAGCAGGCCAACGGCGGGGGTATATGGATAGGCGTTGTTGTCATACCCTTTGACCATGTCGTGCACGTCAAAGAATGTACGCGGTAAAGTAGCAACCTTAGTGGCCTCCATTGCTTTGGCGCTAATCCCCACGATGGCAAGGCCTGCGGGCAGCATGAACCCTTTCTGCGAACCGGCAACAGCAACATCGACGCCCCATTCATCAAACCGGAAATCCATCGATCCGATTGAGGACACCCCATCGACAAGCAACAATGCCGGGTGATCTGCCGCATCCAAGGCTGCACGCACGGCGGCAATGTCGGATTTTACGCCGGTTGCAGTCTCGTTATGGGTGGCCAGGACAGCCTTGATCTGATGGGTTTTATCCGCAGTCAGAATGTCCTCAAAACGCGAAGCCGGAATCCCGTCGCCCCATAGGGTTTCAACGGCCTTAACGTCCAGCCCATGACGTTGGCACATGTCAATCCAGCGCTGCGAGAACATACCGTTACGGGCGGCCAGTACCGTATCACCGGCGCTTAAGCAGTTGGTCAACGCGGTTTCCCAGCCCCCGGTTCCGGTGGCGGGAAAGATGAAAACTTCGGCGCTTTCGCTTTTGAGAATCTTTTGAACACCGGCACGGGCCGGATGCAGGATTTGACCAAACAGCGGCGACCGGTGATCAATGGTTGGCATATCGCAGGCTTTTCTCAGGGCCTCGGGAATATTGGTCGGACCTGGAATGAATACTGGATTTTGAAAACTCATGTCTGCCTCCTTGATCGGTTGCCTTATCTTTAAAGCAGTCACACCAATTAGAAAATTTTTTTGAAAACGTTTTTCAAAAATGAAGAACGGCAAATAACTCCCTATTGTCAGCATCTTGTATTTTTCATATTGTGAAATCGAATTTCATTGATTGGAAGCCTCCAGGTGGATTTGGATCAAAACCCCGGTAACTCAGCACGTCGCGCGCGTGGACGCCCGCGTGGATGGGATGACAAGACATCGCAAAATACGATCAAGTCTCTGGATCGGGCGATGGCGGTCTTTGAGTACCTGAGCGAGACACAAGGCAAAGCGCTGACAGCCTTGGCGTCCGAAATGCGCCAGTCACCAGCGACTGTTTATCGGATACTCGTAACGCTTGAAGGCAGGGGGCTGGTCGAATTCGATCCTGTTGAACAATTTTGGCACATCGGGCCAAAGGCATATGTTATTGGCGCGCGTTTTCTGCGGCGCACGAGCCTTGTCGACCGGGCGCGGCCTGTTTTGCGCAAATTGATGGAAGAAACCGGCGAGACCGCAAATTTGGGTGTCGAAAAAGAAGGGTCGGTCTTGTTTCTTAGTCAGGTCGAAACCCATTCGACCATTCGCGCCTTTTTCCCCCCCGGAACACTGTCGCCGATGCATGCCTCAGGAATTGGCAAAGTGTTGCTGGCCAATATGGACCCCGATCGTTTGAAACGCACCCTTGCCGGACAAACCCAAGAAAAATTCACCGAGTTTACCATCACCAAGATTGACGCACTCGAACAAAATTTAAGCGAGATAAGGGCGCAAGGCTTTGCGGTTGATGGCGAGGAAAAGAACATCGGGATGCGATGTGTGGCGGCTCCTGTCTTTGATTTGAATGCAGAAGCCGTCGCGGGAATTTCCGTGTCTGGGCCAACAAGTCGTGTTGGCGTGCAAGATATAGAACGTCTGAGTGTTTGCGTCGTCAAAGCCGCACAAACTCTGTCGCTTGCAATTGGTGGCGTGCCTCAAGTGCCGCAGTCTTGTGTTGTTCCTAGTGGCCCGTCGAGACAAGTATAGCTGAACAGCGAAAACCCGAACGCTACGCCATATATCCGATCTGATGAGAACGGGCACGGTTGGCCCGTTGGTTCTTCAACGGTTTAGACTGGCAATCAGTTGATGAAACTTTTCACCTTGCACAGCGACATGGCTGCGCAAAGCGTTGGCAGCTTTTTCCGCATCACCGTCCTTCAAAGCCAGCAAAATCTGTGAGTGTTCGCTCATGGATTGCTTCAATCGGCCCCGAAAGCGGAGCTGGATTCTGCGGTAGGCCTTAAGGCGGTTTTGAAGTTGGAGCGCCTGCTTTTCCAAAAAGCTGTTCGCCGATCCGTGATAGATGATTTGATGAAACGTCTCATTCTCGGCGTAGTAACGATCATGGTCAGTGTCTTGGATGGCTTGATGACACCGATCATTCGCTTTCGCCAAAGATGCGAGATCGTCGTCGGTCATCCGCGTGGCGGCAAAGCGACCGCAGGCGGCTTCAATTTCGGCCATGGTTTCAAACATTTCCATCAGTTCAACAGGTCCGGGTTGGCGGATAAATACGCCCCGTCGGGGAATTTGTTCTGCCATTCCAGACGAAACCAAAACCTGAAGCGCCTCACGGATCGGCGTGCGCGATACATGAAATTGTTCCGCTAATTTCAGTTCATCAAGACGTTCGCCATCCCGAAATTCACCCGAAAATACGAGTTGTTCAAGCGTGTCAGCAATTTGGTCAGCGCGTCTGATTTCCATAGTGGATTTCTACCATCCTCCCCTATTGAAATGCAATCATCATATTCTTGTATACAAGATTGTTGACTTGCTATGCGATCCGTGGAAACTTTCACGTTGTAGTGACAGCTGGAAAAGTTGATTCACACTTAGGGAGAACAATATGAAATTTGCAAAACTCAACGCCACAGTAATGGCGGCATGTATCGCTATTGGGTCAACCGCGACCGCAGAAACGCTGCGTTTGTCGCATCAATGGTCAAACAAAGACGTGCGCCATCAAGTGGCTCAGATGGTCGCCGATGATGTGGCAGCAGCAGGCGTTGACCTTGAAATTCAGATCTTTGGCTCAAAGTCACTGTTCAAACCGCGCGAGCAATATCGTCCGCTGAGCCGAGGTCAACTGGATATGACTGTATTGCCGCTTAGCTATGCCGGCGGTCAGCAACCCGCCTTTAACCTTACATTGATGCCGGGCATGGTCAAAAACCACGATCACGCTGCACGTCTTAGCGCGTCGCCCTTTATGGCAGCTCTCGAAGAAAAGATGGCGGAAGATGACGTTATGGTCCTTGTGCATGGCTATTTGGCTGGCGGTTTTGTCGGCAAGGACAAATGCATCACCAAACCCGAAGATGTGAAAGGCCTGCAAACCCGTGCGGCCGGTAAAGCGTTTGAGCAAATGCTTGCGGGCGCGGGTGCCTCGATTACCGGTATGGCGTCGTCCGAGATTTATAACGCGATGCAAACTGGGGTTTTAACGGCAGCGAATACATCGTCTTCGTCGTTTGTGTCTTACCGGATATACGAACAGGTCAGCTGCTACACACCAGCGGGAGACGTCGCGCTTTGGTTTATGTATCAGCCATTGTTGATGAACAAATCCAGGTTTGATGGCTTGAATGCGGATCAGCAGAAAGCGTTATTGGATGCATCAGCAAAGGCGCAGGTCTATTATCTTGAAGAAGCGAAAAAACAGGATGCAGAGTCCGAGCAGGTGTTCCGCGATGCGGGCGTAGAGATCGCCCAAATGTCTGCCGAAGATTTCGAAGCATGGCGCGCCTTGGCGCAAGAAACATCCTACGCTGCATTCGTATCTGAAGTTGAAGGCGGTCAAGAGCTTCTCGATATGGCCCTGGCCGTCGAGTAAACCCAACCGCGATGGGCCGCGCATACACCCGCGGCCCTTCCTACGCACCACATTCATCCAAGGACATCGTTATGGCGCGCCAAAGCTCTGCTGCGATTGCGCAAACAGGTAACAACCGGTTTCTGCGCCTCGTGGCTGCACTCTCTACACTTGCGGGCTGGTGCTCGGCGGCGATGATTGTCGCGGCGATCGCGATCACCTGCCAAATGATCTTTGTTCGTTTCGTATTGAATGGCTCGACCGTGTGGCAAACTGAAGCGGTTATCTACCTTGCCATTGGTGCAACACTTATTGGTTTGCCGTATGTGCAACGCCTGCGTGGACACGTCAATGTAGATTTGATCCCGCTGTCTTTGGGACGGCGCGCGCGCTTTGCTCTTGCAATGTTCACGCTGTCTTTGTCGATTGTCATGGTCGCACTCATGCTGTGGTACAGTTTTGAATTTTGGCATCTGACTTGGGAACGAAACTGGAAATCCGACACAGTTTGGGGTGTCCGTTTGTGGATACCTTATCTTGCTTTGCCGGTTGGGTTCGCGCTGTTTTTGCTCCAACTCATCGCGGATATGGTCGCAATCCTTTTGAAAATTGAAAAGCCGTTTGGCTTGGAGGACGCGTAATGGATCCGCTGTTTCTGGGGGCGATTGTCGCTGTCTGCACTATTTTGGTTCTGTTCTCGGGCGTGTCTGTCGCACTTGGACTGCTTATCGTCTCGGCTGGTTTCATCATGATTTTTGATGGGATGCGGTCGCTTGAGTTGCTTCCTGAAATCCTGTTTGGCAAGCTTGACAATTTTGCACTGCTTTCCATCCCGATGTTTATCATCATGGGATCATCCATTGCGTCCACACGCGCTGGCGCCGACCTATATGAAGCATTGGAACGGTGGTTGACGCGTGTACCGGGCGGGCTGGTCATTTCAAACCTTGGTGCCTGCGCACTGTTTGCTGCGATGTCCGGGTCAAGCCCTGCAACCTGTGCCGCCATCGGCAAGATGGGCATCCCGGAGATGCGCAAGCGCGGCTATCCTGACGGGGTGGCAGCGGGGTCGATCGCAGCTGGCGGCACCTTGGGTATTCTAATCCCGCCTTCGGTCACAATGATCGTTTACGGCATCGCAACCGAGCAATCCATTGGCCGCTTGTTTCTTGCAGGCGTGATCCCCGGAATATTGCTGGTGGCATTGTTTATGGCTTGGTCGCTTTATTCCACATGGAAGTCCGGTGATCGCGCTTTGTTGGCCCAGGGCAGTTATACGTGGAAGGAAAAGTTTGAAATCCTGCCGCGCGTCTTGCCGTTTCTATTTATCATCATCGGCGTGCTTTATGCGATGTACGGCGGCGTTGCGACGCCTTCCGAAACGGCGGCAGTTGGTGCGTTACTGTGCCTGATCATCGCGATGGTCATCTACAAACTGTGGAACCCACGCGACCTTTGGGTTGTCCTGCGCGACAGCACCAAGGAAAGCGTGATGATCCTGTTCATTATCGCGGCCGCTGGTGTATTTTCTTATATGCTTTCAAGCCTGTTCATCACCCAATCCATTGCCGCATGGATCGGCACGTTGGATGTAAATCCTTGGATCTTGATGGGGGCGGTGAACATATTCTTGTTGATCGCCGGATTTTTTCTGCCGCCTGTGGCGGTGATCCTGATGGCGGCGCCGATCCTGTTACCGATCATCACCACGGCGGGATTTGATCCGATTTGGTTTGCGGTTGTCTTAACCATCAACATGGAAATCGGCCTGATTTCGCCGCCCGTCGGACTGAACCTATATGTCATCAACGGGATCGCGCCTGACATCTCGCTGAAAACGATATTGACCGGATCATTGCCATTCGTCGCTTGCATGGTGATTGCGATCCTCTTGCTATGCATTTTTCCCGACCTCGCAACATGGTTGCCCACCGCCGTAATGGGTGTTGCAATATGAGCTACCTCGGCGGGCTGTTTTCCACGGTGTTCGAGCGCCGTTTTGCGCGGTCCGTATCAACCGGTGCAGAAGGTCGTGGCATAACCGAGCTTTGTGTTGATCTGCTGGGGGCCCAAGGCGAAGTGTCTGGCAGTACACTTGCTCAGTTGATATTGGATCAATACGCTGGCTCTGATGAGACAGGCAAACACACATTCTTTGAATTCATGATGCAGGACCTTGAGATCAATCATGCCGATGTCGCGGCATGTCTGAATACCTACAAAGAGACGCCAACGAAACGCAGTTACCGCGCTTTTGCGCAGGCATGTGAGCCCAAGCGACAGGAATTATTGCGCAGGCTTAATCAGGTGTCCGACGGCACCGAGCGTTTGGTGTCCATGCGTAAAGACCTTTTGCGCATGATGCACCAAGATCAAAAGCTTGAACCGCTTGACGTTGATTTCCAACATTTGTTTGCGTCCTGGTTCAATCGTGGCTTTCTGATGCTGCGTCCGATCAATTGGTCCAGCCCGGCCGAAATTCTGGAAAAGATTATCGCCTATGAAGCGGTTCATGCCATCGACAGTTGGGACGACCTGCGGCGCCGTTTGCAGCCATCTGACCGGCGCTGCTTTGGGTTCTTCCATCCTGCTATGCCAAATGAACCTTTGATCTTTGTCGAAGTTGCGTTAACCCAAGGTGTGCCAAACTCGGTGCAAACCTTGCTTGCAGATGGTCGCGATCCCATTGTGGCAGAAGAAGCGGACACAGCCGTTTTCTATTCGATCTCAAATTGTCAGGCAGGGCTTGCCGGTGTTTCATTTGGCAATTCACTGATCAAACAAGTGGCGGCAGATCTGTCGCGCGATCTGGCAGGGCTTGAGACATTTGTAACCCTGTCTCCGATACCGGGGTTGGCCCGCTGGTTGGAAACGGTTGACGCACCGTCGCTGATCAATGCGACCGTGCAAGAACAAGCTGCGTATTACCTGCTTGAAGCCAAGCGAGATGACAAATTGCCGGTTGATCCAGTGGCCCGGTTCCATCTGGGAAATGGGGCGGCCGTCCATGCGGTTCATGCCGACGCAGATCTGTCTGAAAACGGAATGCGCCAGTCACACGGCGCGATGGTGAACTATCTTTACGACCTTACGCAGATCACAACCAACCATGAACAATTTGTCTCTGAAAAAACTGTCGCAGCCTCGGCTGAAGTGCGTGCGATGAGCAATGCGGCGTTCGAAGCAAAGAAAGGATCAAGATGATGGCAAATCCCCTATATGATACGCTGTTCGGGCAACATCTTGAAAGTGAAGACATATTTCTAAACCTGCCTGACGGGACATCGTTGACCTACAGTGACTTCCTGAAAATCACCGCGCAATATGCCGGTTTGCTGTGTGATCTGGGGCTCGCACCGGGGGACCGCGTTGCCGTGCAGATCGACAAATCGCCGCAAGCATTGGCCGTCTATGCCGCCTGCGCGCAGGCTGGTTTGGTTTTTCTGCCTCTGAACACGGCCTATACGCCGGACGAAGTCGCCTATTTCGTCGAAAACAGTGGTGCAGGCATTGTTTTGGCGGACGCGCGCAATCACGATGCTTTGGCGCCGATTGCGCATCGCTGCGGCGCAATACTGGACACGCTGAATGCCGATGGTTCGGGTTCCTTTTCGGACAAGGCCGTATTTTTTCCAACGACTTTTGCAACCGTCCCAAGAGACGCAGACGACCTTGCCGCGTTCCTTTACACATCCGGGACCACCGGGCGCTCAAAAGGCGCAATGCTAAGCCAGAGTAATCTTTTGTCAAATGCGCAAGTCCTGCAAAAGGAGTGGCAATTCACCTCCAGCGACGTGTTGCTGCACGCGCTGCCGATTTTCCACACGCATGGGCTTTTTGTTGCAACCAACATCACATTGCTGTCGGGCGGCCAGATGATCTTTCTGGCAAAGTTCGATCTGGATCAAATGATTGCGGAGTTGCCGCGGGCCACGGCAATGATGGGGGTCCCGACTTTTTATACGCGCCTGCTGGGCGATGCGCGCTTTAGCAAGGACCTTACAAAGCATATGCGCCTGTTTGTTTCTGGCAGCGCGCCGCTGCTCGCAGATACGCATGTTCAGTTTGAGGAACGTACCGGGCACCGCATCCTTGAACGCTACGGGATGACTGAGACGAACATGAACACCTCTAACCCTTATGACGCTGAGCGTCGTGCAGGCACTGTCGGGTTCCCGTTGCCGGGGGTTGAGTTGAAAGTCACAGACAGCAAAACCGGCAAGACGTTGCCGCAGGGCGAGATTGGTGAAATCGAAGTGCGCGGCCCAAATGTGTTCCAAGGTTATTGGCAAATGCCTGAGAAGACCGCCGAAGAATTGCGGCCAGACGGGTTCTTTATCACAGGTGATCTGGGGCAGATTGATGCAGACGGCTATGTCAGCATTGTGGGCCGCAACAAGGATCTTATCATTTCGGGTGGTTACAACATCTATCCTAAAGAAGTTGAGTTGTTGCTGGATGACCAAGAGGGTGTTTTGGAAAGCGCGGTTATTGGCGTGCCGCATCCTGACTTTGGAGAAAGCGTGATAGGTGTTCTAGTGGCCTTGCCCGGCCATGAATTGGATCTTGAAAGCATTCAGTCGAATATTGGGAAATCACTGGCCCGTTTTAAGCAACCGCAAAAGCTGATTGCCCTACCGGAACTGCCCCGCAACACAATGGGCAAGGTTCAAAAGAAAGCCCTTAGGGATCAGTTCTCGTCGATGTTCGTCGGTTGAATTCGACAAAACACGCAACCTGGAAATTGCCGCAATGATTGGCCGATTGCGCCGGGTTGATCATTCTGTCAACCCTGTTCCAGCCATCTGGGAAGACCGATGCGCGCGTGGCCGGTCAGGGACGCATCGGCGCAGTCCTGCAGGCTGCCAAATCGAACCGCTCGCCCGGTCAAGCCCGTTGCGTAATGGGCGTATTTTCCTGAATTTGTCATCAGGACCTTGGCTTTGGGGGGGAACATCGGCTCGGTTATGGAACACCAGCAGATGTCAGGGATGACCTGCACTCCGGCTTCTTCAAGTTGCTCTATGATGCCTTCTTTTACCGCAGCGGCGTGTATTTCACGTCCAACGGTTACAATTGTATCCGTTTCAGTAGAACAGGACCGGCCACCAATGAGTGCTGCAAACCTTCGACATTCCGACAAGGACGCGTGTGGGCTTCCGATTGCAACGAGGTCGACCTGCGCGCTGCCGGTATTGAGTATCCGCCAAGCCTGTGCCAGATCGGATGCAGTGATTTCATAGCAAGCGGCGTCTGCCGCCAAGGGAAGATCAGCTTCAGGAGTGTGGCCGCGCAGGTGCAGCATCGGGGCTGCAGAAGTTGTACCAAATGCGGCGCACAGAGCCTTGAGATCATCTGGCGTCGCACAGGCCGCTTCCAGACCTGTCAGGATCGGGATGTTGCTGGGAGATTTGACGCCGGCTAACCACCCCAGCAGAGGCCAAAGCGTATCATCATAAGTGGCGGGCAGGCTGACGCGCACTTGGCAATTGGGTGCACGATTACGGGTTTGGTATACGCCCGTGCGCGGGGCACGACCCGTCATTGCGATGAATAGGTCTAGGTAATCGGGGTGTTTTTGTGTGCGGGCGCCAAGTACCGAATTTGCGTAAATCACAGCATTGGATTCTGACCAGCCAATGGCTTCGCCTTTTGCCGGACTGGCTTCCAACAGGTAAGGCGCGCAAGTGAATGTCGGTTGCGCGCCCATGTTGACATATGCGTCGGCAAGACGGCTGGCCTTTTTGCCAAAGTCCGGCACCACGTTTTGATTTTGCCAGTTCTCCCGGTCGACGGAAATCGCATTGATCGTAGTGGGAATGCGGATCTTAGCGCCCATTTTTTGCATCTTTTCTGCAAACTGCAGATTGGCGTCATGGGCCAGAATGCAGCCATCAATATGCCCGCGTGTCACATCGACCAGGTCATGCGCGCCCTGTGCTACAGTCATCAGGCACAGCACTTCCATTGCGATTTGCACGGCTGGCCCTTCGGATCCGTCCAACATGTGTCTGTCTGCATCCGTCAGAATCATGCCTTGGGTTTGCGGCCGTGCCAAAGCGATTGTTTTGCCGCCAAAGGTCAGCGTGTTATCGTGCAGTGTTGCCGTTTCTGCCTTGGACAGGTCGAGAAAAACCGAAGGCGACAGGCGCATCACAGAGACGGGCCGATCAAACAAGCGTTCTGAAATCACCGCACCCAACGTCAGGATTTCTTCGCGATCTGTAAACACAAGGGCCGCCGGGGCCATTCCGTTTTGTGCCAGTTGCAGTAATACTCCGCTGCCACTGCACGACCCGCGCGAGGTCTGCATCAGGACAATCTTGCCCGCCAGACAGATGCCATGATTGGGGTGATGCGCGTCGATAATCACTCCGGTTTCAGGGTCAACACCGCCCCAGAAACTTAGCCCTTCCGAGCACACAAGGATTTCGCCCTTGGCATCATTTTGCACTAGCAAGGTTGCGGGGGGCAATGTGTCCATATCCGCTACGCTTTTGATTGGATTGCTTTCAACACGGCATCCAAACCCTGTTTCATATGCTCGTCGATATGCGCGTGAACATCTGCCAGGCTGTCGCCGATGGCCAGATCCTTATAGCGCATTGACATCTCTTTGAATTCGCCGTGCGATCCATGCAAGTTATGGTGCGCGGCCATATAGATCCGCACCAACGTTGCCAGGCGCGTCCAGTGACGTCGTAAAAGATCATGATCTGCATGATCATAGACCCAGCTGTGAAAATCAATTTCGAATTCAATTGTCCGCGCCTGATCGCCGGTTTCTTGTATGGAAGTGAGCCGTTGATAACGGGCTTTTAAATCATCAATTGCCGATGTGTCCCGGTTGGGCCACGCCAGCGTGAAGGCAAATTTTTCAAGGGCGGTGCGCATCGAATACAGCTCTTCCAGATCCTTGCGGTCAATCGCTCTTACATAAAGCCCTTTATAGGGGCGGCTGACCAGAATGCCCTTGTCGATCAATTCTCGGATGGCTTCGCGAAGCGGTGCCCGGCTAACCCCCAGTTCCGTCGCCAGCGAGGTTTCGGTCAGCTTTTGCCCGGGTTCAAAACGCCCGCCCGTGACCATATCAATTATTTGCCTGGCAACTTGCGCACGCAATGTCCCATCGACAACCTGCCGAAGACCCAGAGTGGCATTCATGGTTTTCTGGCGACGTTGGCCGCAATCAGTTCTTTGTAAAGCGTCCGGATGCGATGGAAAATGGGGCCTGCTTTGCCGCCTCCAATCACCCGGCCATCAATTTCGAACACTGGCGATTGGGCACCGAATGTACCGGTCAGAAACACCTCATCGGCCCCATAGGTATCGACCAGCGAATAGTTTCTCTCAAAGACGGGGATTGCGTTATCGCGGCACAGGTCGATGACCTTTTGGCGGGTGATCCCGTTCATGCAGTAATCCCCCGTCGAGGTCCAAACCGCGCCCTTGCGAACAATAAAAAAGTTACAAGCATTGGTGGTGTTCACAAACCCGAACGGGTCAAGCATCAAAGCCTCATCCGCGCCAGCACGAATGGCGTGATTCAGTGCAATGATGCAGTTCAGTTTTGAATGCGAGTTGAGTTTGGCGTCTTGTGTCAGGGGCAGGCCGCGATGATGGGGCACGGTGTGTAATCTGATCCCGCGTTCCACGATGCTGGCGTCTGGTTTCGAATGCTCTGCGATAATGACGATAGTCGGGCCGAAAATACTGAGGTGCGGATGCTGGAACGGCTTTTTCTTTCGGCCACGTGTCACCATGACGCGCAGGTGGACGTCCGTTTGCATGTCGTTGGCGTTCAGCGTTTTCCAGATTGCTGCCGTTAACGCGTCGCGTGTCATGCCGATATCGAGATCAATGTAGAGGGCGGCCTCATAGATGCGGTCAAGGTGTTCGTCTAAAAAGGACAGGTGGCCGTCATAAAGGCGAAGCCCTTCCCAGATGCCGTCACCCAACATAAAGCCGGAATCGTAGACCGAAACTTTGGCGTCATCGCGGTGCACCATCTCGCCGTCCACATAGATGAGGATGTCATCGTTGCGTGCGTCCGCTGCCGCGTCATGGGTGGAAATATGCGTGTCGGTCATGATGCCTCGTTGGTTTGAACACCGGGCAGCAGAATGTTCTGTCGCCCGGCAATGTTACATTTATTTTCCAAACAGCAATTCGCGTTGGATCACAGGCGACGCTTTGGGATCAAGGCCGAAACTGGTCAGGAACTCTTCGTACCACAACTGTGTGCGCCCGGTTTCGTAGTAATAGAAGATCGTATGATCCACCCAGTCGCGGAACGTCTTGTCGTCCTCGCGACGCACAGCGATGGAGGACGGCGAGCTGAACGCAGGTGTCGGAATGACCAACTGACCACGACCCAGTTTTTGACGCGCCGCCAGAAGTGGCGGATGAAACAGCGAAACTGCATCAACACGACCCGACTGGAAGGCCGCAATCGCCGCGCCGTTATCCGGGAACCGCTGAATGTCTGCATTCGGAATGGTCCGGGTCAGGAAAGCATCCATGCTGGTGGCCTGGGGTACTCCAACCGTGATTTCTGGTTTGTTTAGATCGTCCCATGTCGACACGGAAAGATCGTCGTTGGCCAGTACCGCAAGCGAGATATACAGCAACGGCTGTTTGGGATAATCTACAACCATCGCACGTTTGGGCGTGGCATCCAGAAACATCATGTCGATCTTGTTGGCCTGAAGCGCCGCAATGGCAGTGGCCCAAGTCACTTCGACCATCTCCAACTCGACTTCCATCTCTGCGGCCATGGCCTTGCCGACCGACACAATCAAACCGCTGTCCCATTCGCCGGTTGTTGGGTTCTTGGAATACCATGGTGGGGCTTGGGTCACACCCATGCGCAGTTTTCCTGTGGATTGAATGGTGTCCCAGGTTGATTGGGCTTGGGCGGCACTTACCGACAGCATGATTGCTGCGGCAAAGGCCAGTACCCAACCACCAAGTCGGTTTAAAATATGTGTCATTATGGGGTCTCCTTTTCCCTGTCGTTTAAAGTTCCTGCCTCAGTCGGGCAGTTTGAAAAGCGAGTGTCCTTCCATGAACTCTCGCATACGTTCGGTCTTGGGTGCCTTGAGAACGTCATGTGGCAACCCTTGTTCCAGCAGCGTCCCTTCATTCAGAAATAGCACCCGGTTTGCCACGTGATAGGCAAAGCCAAGCTCATGGGTGACGCAGATCATTGTCATGCCTTCTTCGGCCAGTTGGCGCATGGTTTTGAGGACCTCGCCGACCAGTTCGGGATCAAGTGCCGAGGTCACTTCGTCAAACAGCATTACCTCGGGGTCCATCGCCAATGCCCGCGCAATTGCGACCCGTTGTTTTTGTCCACCAGACAGGCGCGATGGATATTCCAACGCCTTTTCCGCCAGACCAACGCGGGTCAATTGGGCCATGGCCTTGCTTTCGGCTTCTGCCTTGTCGCGGCCCAGCACGATGATCTGGCCTTCCATGACGTTTTCCATAACCGTTTTATGGGGAAACAGATTGAAATGTTGAAATACCATTCCGATCCGCGCGCGCAGTTTGCAAAGCTCGGTTTCGCGGTACTGCATCGCACCATTCTTCTCGGTGCCAATCAGACCGCCGTTCAGGTAAACCTTGCCCGCTGTAGGCTCCTCCATGAAATTCACGCAGCGCAAAAGCGTGGACTTGCCAGAGCCGCTGGAGCCGAGCAATACAACAGTTTCACCGGCTTCGACGGTCATGTCGATCCCTCTGAGCACCTCAAGATCACCAAAGCTTTTGTGCAATCTTTCAATGCGGACAATTTCGGTCATTGGTCACCCCGACGCAAAATGCGCTCTAGCACGTAAGTTCCTTGAACCACGGGGTAAAGCACGACAAAAAAGATGATGGCGACAGCGGTGTAGGCCTCAATCGGATTGTAATTCAGATCGGCCAACAACTTGGCTTGGTTCAGTGTTTCCACATAGCCCACAACCGAAGCCAGCGTGGACATTTTGAACACCTCAATTCCGCGATTTGTCAGTGCTGGCAGCACCTGTTTGATCGCAACGGGCAGAATGATGCGGCGCAAGGTCTGGTTATAGGTCATACCAATGGCCTTGCCCGCCTCCCATTGACCGCGATCAATGGCCTGAATGCCAGCGCGATAAATTTCGGCCGAGAACGCCATGGTGTTCAGTGAAATACCCAAGACGGCCGCGAGAAACGGATCGGTTTCAATGCCGGTCAGAATTGGAAAGGCGTAGTAGAACCAGATGATCTGCACCAGAACAGGTGTATTGCGAAAGATCTCTACAAAGGCGCGCGCGGGGATATTGATCCAACGGCTGGAGGCATAGCGCAACGTCCCGATGATCAGCCCGCCCCCCAAACCAAGGGCAACTGTGATCAGGAAAATGAAAATGGTGCCCTTGATGCCAACCCAAAGAACCGGCCAGTTTTGGATGATTGTTGCAAAGTCCCAATTATGTCCCATCAGTGCACCGTCCCTTCGCCGGACCGGGCAAGGCGGTGTTCGACGATGATCGACAACTGGCTGAACACAAATATCAATACAAAGTAAATCAGGGCAACAACAGTATAGACTTCAAGCGGGCGGAAGGTCTTTTGGGCAAGTTCATTGGCCTGAAACATCAGGTCCGAATAGGCCACCGTCGACACCAGAGTTGTGGTCTTCAGCAGTTCAATGGACCGTTCAATAAAGGCAGGGATCATGCGTTTGACCGCTTGCGGCAAAATGATCCTGCGCAAGGCTTGAGGGTAGTTCATGCCGATTGCCTTGGCGCCTTCCCATTGCCCTTTGTCTATCGACAGAATTCCGCCACGGAAAATCTCGGCGAAAAAGGCCGATGATTGGATCGAGAATGTCACGACTGCTGCAATCGTCGGTGTCATGCGGATGTCGACCAGAATAGGCAGCGCAAAGAAGAACCAGAAAAGTTGAACCAGCGGCGGCGTTGTTCTGAAAAATTCGACGATGAATGCTGCGACGCCCGACAGAATTTTTTGTGTGGACAGGCGCGCCATCGCTAATGCCAGGCCGATTGGGATGCCAAACAGTAGCGCCAACCCGGTAATTTTCAGGGTGTTTACGAGGCCAAGCAGCAAGAGATCAAAGTCTCTTAATACCGCCAGGAAATTCCATTCCATTCAATGCCCCCAAGGCAAAACCAAGTTTTGACAGCGATTCTCACTTGAGTTTAGATTGCATTAATATGATTGTCGACAATTAGAAAGTGGGGGCGCATGTCCAAGCCAAACATCTTGTTTATTCAAGTCGACCAACTTACCGCCGCATCGCTAAAGTCTTATGGGAACGCCGTGTGTCATGCGCCCAATCTTGATCGTCTTGCGGCCGAAGGGATCGTTGTTCAGGATGCGTACTGCAATTTTCCCCTGTGCTCGCCGTCGCGTGCGTCGATGGCAACGGGTAAGCTATGCTCGAAAATCGGCGCCTACGACAACGCCGCAGAGCTGCCTGCGAGTTTGCCGACTTATGTGCATTATCTGCGGGCGGCAGGTTATCAGACGGCCTTATCGGGAAAGATGCATTTTATTGGGCCTGATCAGCACCACGGATTTGAAAAACGCCTGACGCCTGACCTGTACCCGGCTGATTTTTCTTGGGTTCCGAATTGGGGCGATGAAGGTGAAAGAGACACCAACGACACAAGAAGTGTCACAATTTCGGGCATTTGCGAAAGATCGGTGCAGATCGATTTCGACAATCTGGTGACTTACAACGCTATTCAACACCTGTACGATGTCGCACGATCAACCGACCCCAGACCGTTCTTTCTGCAAGTTTCCTACACGCATCCCCACGAGCCCTATCTGTGCCGCAAGAAGTTCTGGGATCTCTATGAAGGCGTCGAGATACCGCTGCCCGACGTGCCTGCATTGTCCGAAGACATGCATGATGCGCATTCGGTTCGGTTGCTGGCAGATTTCGACATGCTGAATGTCCGTTTTTCCGACGCGGATATCATGCGCGCGCGCCGTGCCTATTATGGATCCATCAGCTATCTGGATGAGATGATCGGCACCATCCTCGAGACATTGGAAGCCACAGGGCAAGCGGACCGGACAGCGATTATTTTCACCTCCGACCATGGCGAAATGTTGGGGGAACGTGGCATGTGGTTCAAGAAGCATTTTTTCGAACCTTCTCTGCGGGTGCCGCTTTTGATGAAAATTCCGAGTGTCGCGCCGACGCGGATTACAACGCCTGCCTCCTTGGTTGACCTGTTGCCAACTTTCATGGGGATCGCGACCGGGACGGGCTGGACAAGTGACACAGAACAGCTGGACGGCATCGACCTGACAACGCTGGCAGACCAAGAGCAACCAAATCGCGCAGTTTACGCTGAATATTTGGCCGAAGCGACAACTGCGCCGATTTTCATGATCCGTCGTGGACGCTATAAGTTTGTCAGTTCGGCAGAGGATCCGCCCTTGCTGTTTGATCTAGAGGCCGACCCGCACGAACGAACCAATCTGGCGACGGATCCAGCACATAGTGATCGGGTTTCTCAATTCCTGTCGGAAGTGTCAAAAAAGTGGGACTCGGCGCAATTGACCCAAGATATCCGCCTTAGCCAGCAGCGCAGGCGGCTTATTCTTAAGGGCTATGATCACGGCCCAAAGCCACGATGGAACCACGGCGAAGAGGCTGATAGCGATGTGATCTGGTATCGTGGCGAAGGCGGCTACAACGAATGGGCATTCTCCTATATGCCAGTTGTTCGCGACGAAGTTTGATCACCCTGACATCCTTCGGCGAAACGCTGCAAACAGGTAATAAAGCGTCCCGCCTTTAACCTGAGCCATTAAGCATCACTTTTCGCGTTGAGCCGCAGGCGAAGGCAGCGAACAAGTGATTCATGTTTAAGGCGGGGCGCTCTAGCGCAGCCCTGTCAATTGGATACGGGTCTCACTTTGCCCAGAGTTTCAGGAGCGCAACCGCAGTTTCCGTATTGGTATTTGCATAAACAGCGACGTCAAGCGATTCTTGGCCCAATTGGTTGGCGAGCGAAACAAGCTCGCCATTTTCAACTTCGCGGTACACCATACTGAAGGGCAGCCAGCCGACCCCCATACCTTTCAAAACCAGTTCGCGAATGCCGCTTGAAAATGCCGTCTCGCACACAGGGTTGGCGCTAAAGGCCTGCGTTCCAAAGGGCCGTTCCTTGCTGTGCAAGAGAGTCCCGAACGAACTGTTTTCAGGATACACAATAGCCGGTGTTTCCATCGGCATCGTGTCAGTAGACGGGATCGTATACCTAAGCGCCCCGCCGACGACAGGGACAAGATAGTCTTTCCCCCAACGTCCTCTCAGAATACTGGGTCCAAACTGCAAAGCCGACGCGCCGTGAGGTTCGTAGCACAGCAACATACTGGTATCACCGCGCAAAAACATTGAGACGCAGTCGCTTAGGTTTCCGGGACGAATGCGGAACTGGAGTTGCGGGAAAGCGCTTTTGGCGCGTAAAGCCATGTCGGGAAATGTCGAAGATACCGACGCATGTTGCGCCGAAATAGCGACCGAAGAAACAGCGGCATCGTGATGCACAATCTTTGTGCGCAGTTCTTTCAGACGAGACACGACCGCACGGATTTCAGCCTCGTTTGATGACAAAGCCGGGCTGATATCAATCCGGTTGGTTTTTCGGTCGATGACATCAACGCCCAGCCAATCCTCAAAGCTACGGATACGCCTTGAAAACGCAGGTTGCGTGATGTTTCTTCGAGCGGCCGCACGTGTCATGTTTCCCTCTTCCAAAAGGGCAAGAACGTCCTCGATCCATTGCATGTCCATGGTTTTCCCTTCCATTGCTCAAACAAAATGTATGGGTAGCCATAGTAAATAGCATTGTTTTTTTGCTCTGCTATAAGCGAAGCTTTGCCGCATATCACTGCGAAGGATCAAAAAAGCGTGGCAAATACCGACCTTACAACCGATGCGACCAACCCCATTCATTCGGATATGATCAAAAGCCATTGCAAGGACTTGTCCATCGCCTTGGCCAATTTTCCAAGGGTCAGTCTGGGCCATTTTCCGACACCTCTGGAGCCCATGGATCGTCTTGGCGAGGTATTGGGGGGGCCGCGTCTTTGGGTCAAACGCGACGATTGCACAGGGCTGTCAACGGGCGGCAACAAGACCCGAAAACTGGAGTTTCTGATGGCGGATGCGCAAAACCACGGCGCAGACACGATCGTCACCCAAGGTGCGACACAGTCCAATCATGCGCGCCAAACAGCGGCCGCCTCGGCAAAGCTGGGGATGGCGTGCCACATCCTGCTTGAGGATCGTACAGGGTCGAACGATCCCAATTACATCCTGAACGGCAATGTCCTGCTTGACCGGATGCATGGTGCGTCTGTGTCCAAACGGGGCAATGGCGCTGACATGAACCAAGAGATGAAAATGCTGGCAGACGATCTGAAAAAAAGCGGCAAAAAACCCTACATCATCCCAGGCGGTGGGTCCAATGCCATCGGCGCATTGGGATACGTCAATGCTGCCCGAGAACTTGCTGCTCAAGCCATTGATATGGGATTGAAAATTGACGCTCTGGTGCATGCTACAGGCAGTTCGGGTACCCAAGCGGGCCTGGTGACCGGACTGGCGGCGATCCAAAGCGATATCCATCTGCTGGGCATCGGTGTACGCGCGCCACAGGACAAACAAGAGGCAATGGTTTATGATCTGGCTGTCAAAACCGCCCGGCACCTTGGAACAGGTGTCGAGATTGCCCGAACGGACGTGCGCGCGAATTGCAACTACGTGGGTGAAGGTTACGGAATTCCCACACAAGGCATGATCGCGGCGACCAGACTTCTGGCCCAAACCGAAGGGTTACTGTTTGATCCGGTTTATTCGGGCAAGGGTCTGGACGGGTTGATTGACCTCGTCAAGTCAGGCCACTTCGACGGCATGGAAAATATCGTTTTCTTGCATACTGGCGGCAGTGCCGCCTTGTTCGGCTACTCGGAAACTTTCGGTTTACCCGGCTACACAACCTAAAAAAACTACTATTCAACATGGAGACTGAAAAATGACACTTACCAGGAATTTGATCGGTGCAACGCTGCTTGGCGCGCTTAGCGTGCCGGCATTTGCAGAAGACGTGAAGATCGGCGTGCCCTCGTGGACGGGCGCCCAGGCGATTGCTTATGTGCTGGGCGAAGTCGTGACCTCGCGCATTGGCGGAACCGTAGAATATGTCCCCGGCAACAACGCCACGATCTTTCAGGCGATGGATCAGGGCAAGGGCGATATTGACGTGCATCCTGACGTTTGGTTGCCGAACCAGGAAAGCTTTACCAAAAAATATGTCGACGAAGCCGGAACAGTTACCCTGTCGTCCAACCCCTATGAGGGTAATCAGGGCTTCTGCGTGTCAAAAGATTTCGGCACGGCAAACAATGTCACGGACATTGCTGATCTGGGTCGTCCAGAGGTTGCGGCACTGATGGACAGTGATGGCAATGGCAAGGGCGAGATGTGGATCGGCGCGCCCGGTTGGGCGTCGGCGAACGTCAACGAAGTAAAGACACGCGACTACGGGTTGCTCGATTTTATCGAACCGATCCGCGCAGAAGAAAGCGTCAAAACGGCACGCATCAAGGACAGCATCGCCAAGGGTGAAGGGTATGCGTTTTATTGCTACAAGCCGCACGCCGTCTGGTTCATGTTCGACGTCGAAATGCTGACCGAGCCGACATTTGACGCCGCAAAATACACCATGATCCAACCGTCCGATGACGCCGATTGGTATGAAAAATCATCCGTGGCGACCAAAGACGCGCTCAAGCAGGTGCAGATTGCATGGTCCAATTCACTGGTTGATCGCTCGCCTGCGATTGCGGATTTCTTCAGCAATTTTGCGCTGACAGCGGATGACGTCAGTGCGCTTGCCTTCGAGATCAGTGCAAATGGTGTTGAACCAGCTGCGGCTGCCAAGGCCTGGGTTGCGGAAAACTCTGACCGTGTCGATGGGATGTTGGGTCTTTAAGTAAACCCTTCTGACCAACACACAGCAGCACCGGTAATTGCCGGTGCTGCCTTTCTTCAAACAGGCGATAATTGCGACATGACCCAGGATACAGTGATCGAGATTTCAGACGTCTGGAAAATCTTTGGCAGCAAACCCGACGTTGCCTTGAAAGCGATCCGCGACCAGGGTCTTAGCAAGGCTGAGGTCCATGAGGAATTTAACGCAGTGGTGGGTGTCGCCGGCGTCAGCCTGAGCGTCAACCGCGGCGAGATTTTCTGCATTATGGGTCTGTCGGGCAGCGGGAAATCTACACTGGTACGGCACTTTAACCGGTTGCTGGAACCAACAGCTGGCAAAATCGAGATCGAAGGCACCGATGTGATGGCGCTGGGTCCCAAGGAATTGCAGAGTTTTCGCAATCAGAAAATCGGCATGGTCTTTCAGAACTTTGCATTGATGCCGCACCGGTCTGTTCTTGACAACGTAGCAATGCCCTTGGAAATCCGGCAGGTGGCCAAAAACGAAAGAATGCGGCAGGCGGCTGCGATCCTCGATATTGTCGAGCTGGGCGCATGGGGGGCGAAATTTGCCCACGAACTTTCTGGTGGCATGCAACAACGCGTCGGGCTTGCACGTGCCTTGGCGGCTAACCCGGATGTGCTTTTGATGGATGAGCCGTTTTCGGCGCTTGATCCCTTGATCCGCCGCCAATTGCAGGACGAATTCATCCGACTTTCGAAAATCCTGAAAAAGACGACGGTTTTCATCACCCATGATCTGGACGAAGCCGTGCGCATCGGCGACCGCATTGCCATTATGCGTGACGGTAAGATGGTTCAGATGGGCACCGCCGAAGACATCGTGATGAACCCCGCAGATGATTATGTTTCCGATTTTGTCGCAGGGATTTCGCGGCTGAAAGTGGTGCACGCCAAGGCGGTAATGCAACCGCTGGATGGATATATCGCCACGAAAGGGCCGCTACCAACCGACGCCCATCGTGTGGGCGAGATGGAAACGCTTAGCACGCTGATCAACATGGCCATTGATGACACCAACCCAATCATCGTGGCGACAGATGGTTCCGATGTGGGCGTGATCACGCGGGCGGATCTTTTGCGCACCGTAGTAGAAGGCACCGAGATGTCATGAGAGACCCAAATCTGAATCCTCTGGAAGACACGCAAAGCGAAGCGGCCCTTGCCTATGCAGAAGAGCGTCGCGCAAACATTCGCACTTTTGTCCGTACCAGCCCGGATTACTACATCGCAAATTTCGACAAAGTCGGCGCCTCGGCGCGGTTTACACCGACGTTTAATCTCATGGCGGGTCTGTTCG
Organism: Sulfitobacter sp.; assembly: GCA_049680295.1. Classification (GTDB taxonomy): domain Bacteria; phylum Pseudomonadota; class Alphaproteobacteria; order Rhodobacterales; family Rhodobacteraceae; genus JBAUHN01. The sequence continues at coordinate 1,555 of JBAUHN010000328.1, read as the reverse complement.
GTCCGATCTGGTTTGCGGCGCGGGGTCTGTGGTCCTGGGCGCTGTCATTTCTGGTGATCGAAGCCATCGCTTTTGTGCAGATTGCGCGCGGATTGTTCGGCGACCTGGGGGCAGATGCCATGGCGCGGATCACCTCCATCGAAGGGACGTTGGAGCTGCGGCGCAAGCAACTGGCCGCCGCCATCGACAGCGGATCAGACCGCGCGGAGGCGTTTAAACGGGCCATCGACGGGCTGGAGGCGAACATAGGCGGCATTCGCGCCGAGGCCGAAGCTTTGACCGAAACCGGCCCGACCATTGTGCTGACCGGAATTATCATATTGCTGGTGGCCAAAGCCGCACAGGCGATTGTCGCCAATTGGGCGCTTGAGGCGCGGTTTTCGGACTGGCTGTCGGACCGCAGTGTCCGGTCGGGGATGCCGGTTGCCCAAATTGTCTTTAGTGCGGGATTTATGGTATTTTTGGTCGCCGTGGCGATGCTGCACTATAGTTTCCCAGACCGTTTTGACCTGCTAAGCGCCTTTCCAACCAACCCTGACATCCGCCTGGTCAGCATCGACAAGGTCGAAGCGTTTTTCAATTGGGCGGTGCTGAACGGAGAGGCATTGTTTGACGGGATCACTTACTTCATTCGCCTGATGCTCGACGCGCTTGAACTGGTGTTCGTCAGCACCCCATGGATTGTGATTGCCGCTCTGATTGTCCTGCTGACCTGGCTGACGGCAGGCGTGCGTATGGCGATCTATTCGGGTGCCTTTTTGTCCTACATGGGGCTATTGGGGTTCTGGGAAAAGGCAATGACGACATTGGCTTTGCTTGGCACTGCGGCATGCCTGTCGATCCTGATCGGTATACCGCTGGGCATGTTTGCTGCACGCCGACCGCGGTTCTATTCCTTCATCCAGCCGATCATGGACTTTATGCAAACCATGCCGGCCTTTGTGTTTATGATCCCGGTAATCGCATTTTTCGGGACTGGCAAACCGGCGGCGGTTGTCACCACGATGATCTTTGGCGGCACACCGGTCGTGCGCCTGACGGTGCTGGGTTTGCGTGGTGTCCCCGAAAGCGTTCGCGAGGCAGCGATCAGTTTCGGCGCAAACAAATGGTATCTTTTGACCAAGGTTGATCTGCCGCTGGCAAGCCCCTCTATCCGGGCAGGCATCAACCAAACCATCATGTTGTCGCTTGCAATGGTTGTTGTTGCGTCGCTGATCGGGGCCAAAGGTCTGGGCGAAGATGTATTGGAAGCCCTGCAATACGCCAATGTCGGTCAGGGTATTCTGGCGGGTTTTGCTATTTTGTTCTGTGCGATGATCCTTGACCGGATTGTCCAGGGTCAGCGCAAGTGAAAACACTGGTTTTGGTGCACGGATTCCTTGGGGGCAGCGCGCAGTGGGATGCTCAGTGCGCGGCGTTTTCCAGGGATTTCGACGTTATCGCGGTTGATCTGCCGGGGTTTGGCAAACACGCTGCATTGCCTGCCATAAATTCCATTGGTGGCTTTGCCGATTGGGTCATTGCCCGGTTGCGCAAACAGGGGGTGGAACAATAC
>JBAUHN010000327.1:0-4073 GCA_049680295.1 Sulfitobacter sp. | reverse complement strand
GCCCCATACATTCTGGACGGCCTGCTGATGAACGAGGTTGGGAAGAAGATTAAAGAACAATACGCCGACACCGGCGGCTTCACGGATCATGTTTTTGCCGCAACCGCACTCTTGTCTTATCGCTTTGTTCCCCGCATCCGTGACCTACCGTCAAAGCGGCTCTATCTCTTCGATCCCTCCGCTGCGCCGAAGGAAATCCGTGCGCTGGTCGGCGGAAAGATCAGAGAAAAGCTGATCACCGAAAACTGGCCGGACATCTTACGCGCCGTTGCCACAATGGCGGCAGGTGTCATGCCACCCAGTCAGCTCCTGCGGAAGTTCGCCTCATACCCGCGCCAGCATGAACTGGCGCTTGCCCTGCGGGAGATCGGCCGCATTGAGCGCATCCTGTTCATTATCGACTGGTTGCTGGACGCCGACATGCAGCGCCGCGCACAATTCGGCTTGAACAAGGGCGAGGCCCACCATGCATTGAAAAACGCCCTCCGTATCGGTCGCCAGGGTGAAATCCGAGACCGTACTTCTGAAGGGCAGCACTACCGCATGGCGGGGCTGAACCTGCTGGCCGCGATCATCATCTATTGGAACACCAAGCATCTTGGCCACGCAGTTGCAGCCAGAAAGCGCGCCGGTCTCGACTGTTCGTCAGACCTTCTGGCGCATATCTCGCCCCTCGGATGGGCACATATCCTGCTCACAGGCGAATACAGGTGGAAAACCAGGTGATCTCCGGTCTTAGGGTGTCATTCTGCACTCAGCCGGAGCAGACCCCATCAACCGCATCAGGCGTCTGATCCGCTTTTCGTTCACCAGATGATCTTCATTGCGCAGATGCCATGTCATCTGACGCACACCGTAAAACGGGGTCTCCAGGAACTGCTTATCGATCAGACGCATCAGATCGAGGTTCATCTCCGTCTCGCCCCTTGGCTCATAGTAAAACGATGATCGCGAGATCGACAGCAACGCGCATTGCTTGCCAACTGACAGCCGGGGCAGGTTCGGTTCAATCATCTTGCGCCTCACTTGCCGCTCCAGGGTTTGAGCTTTCTGGCCAAAAAATCGTTGGCGATGGCCAACTCCCCAATCTTGGCATGCAGGTCTTTCAACTGCTCCTCATCAACCTCCGGCGTTTTCCGGCTGCCACGCTCAAAAACACCAGACGCGCCTTCCAACAAGGCCCGTTTCCACTGATGGATCATCGTCGGATGGACACCGAACCGACTGGCCAATTCGCTGACCGTCTCTTCGCCCTTCAGCGCCTCTAACGCGACCTTAGCCTTAAACTCCGGGTGATGTTGCTTCCGTTTCGACATTCCTGATCTCCTTCGTGATGAAGATCAGCAGACTACAAATCGCAGTTTACGTCAGTGTCCGAATTTCGGGGGGGAGCTCAGTGCTCTGGGCTACCGCCCACCTGCGCAAGAGGCCATCGTCCCGATGGACCAAAGGCCAACCATGCACTAACTTTCAAATTGGACCACTCAAGTGGGGCTGCGCAACGGCGTGTGATTGAGGATATGTTGAATGCCAAGATCCCTGTGCGAGAGATTGCGACGGAGATCGGTAGGCATGTTTCAACAGTTTACAGAGACATCAAGCGCAACGGCTACACCGATGATGAACTGCCAGAACTGAACGGATACTATGGCGCGGTTACTCAAAAACCGGCGGCCCAAAGACGCGCGCGACGTCGCAAGCTGGTGCGACTTGCGGGGCTGCGCAAAGCTGTGATCAAACAACTCAAGGAAGGCTGGTCACCAGAACAGATCAACGGCTTACAGATTGATCAAAGAGACAACCTAACCACAAAAGTTCGCTCAATGTTCTTCCTTAGAGTAATCGTACGCACAAACCATGCGATGGGGCCTCTTCGCAGGCCACGATTCAGGCGCACAAAACTGGGCAATGCTCGCGTCGCTCATTGAGACGTGCAAACTGAACCAGATCGAACCGCACTCCTACCTGACCAACGTGCTCACAGCCATCGTCAATGGTCATAGACAAAAAGACATCGATCAGCTGCTATCCTGAAACTTCAAATGCTGAAGCAACACTTACCCGTAAGCAACCCCTGAAAGAGTTCACGGTTTTACAAACAGTCCATTGCTAAGGCTTCGAAACGATAAAAAACAGGTGATCTAGGCAAGCCTGATCACCTGTGAATTGCTGTACCAACTCGCGGATATTGGTCTGTTTTATTGGTACCCTTTTTGCAATTATACCGATGGGTATTGGTGTCCCCGTATATCAAAGGGAAACACCCCATGTCTTATTTAGATTATTCAACCGCGACCGTTACAGCGATTGATTCATACCATGCGGCCAAGTCTTTGATGTCGTCATCGCTAAGCGGCCTAACAATCAGTGTCATTCGGCGATCCTCACGCACACCCTCGCGAAAATCTTTTAGGGATTTTTCCAGGTAGAACGCAGACTGACCTGCCAAATTGGGTACTTCTGGATCTTTGGCTATACCAAGTTTTCCGTGGCACGCCGAACACTTTCGGGCCAACTTCTGCCCATTTTCAATATCAGCGGCCATCAGGGGTGTGGTCAGGAAACCGACGGTTGTTACTGCATACAGCAGTTGAAGTAGAAAATTCATACTTGCTCCGTGAATGAGTGAGTTGGCCGAGGATCCCGGCCAACCGTTGTTTGTTTATTCAGAGTATGAGATCCGGTAAATCGCATTTGCGAAATCGTCGGATACCAAGATCGAGCCGTCATTCATCTGCGTAACTGCAACAGGGCGACCATCATATTCACCGTTTTCGTCAATCCAACCTTCGGCGAATGGTTCTATTGCCGCGTTACCTTCGTCGTCGATAAAGGTGACCATCACACGAGCGCCAACCGGAGTTGTCCGGTTCCACGATCCATGCTGCGCCGAGAAAATGGCATTCTTATACTTGGACGGGAACATGTTGCCCGTATAGAATGTCATGCCAAGATCAGCAGCGTGAGCTACAGTTTCAACTGCCGGAGCAACTACATCCGCTGGAACTTCTGCGCCAGCATATTCATTAGTTCGCACCGATCCGCCACCATACCAAGGGAAGCCGAAGTTCTGACCCATTTCTGTCTGATGGTTGATCTCACCAGGAGGGATATCGTCACCCATGCCGTCAACCTGATTGTCTGTAAACCACAGTTCACCTGTGACAGGGTGGAAGTCATGACCAACAGAGTTCCGAACGCCGCGAGTAAATACTTCACGACCTGTACCATCACGGTTCATCCGGATTATTCCGCCGATACCCCATTCATCATATAGGTCCATCTTTTCTGCAGCTGGTACATTGAACGGCTGACCAAGGGAGATATACAGTTTGTTGTCCGGTCCCACATCAATCACTCGTGCGGTGTGGTTATAGCTTTCTTCTTCAACCGGAATAAGCGTGCCTTGCGGAACAATAGGTTCTGCAACAACATCGGGGCTTTCGTGGAAAAATTCGGCTGCCGGGTACTGCATCACCCGATTGCGCTCTGCGATATACAGAAAACCATCTTTTGACCAGACAACACCATTAGGCACGTCAAATTCAAGCGACGGCGCAAAGTCTTTAACTTCGTCCGCGACATTGTTGCGATCGCGGTCCATTACGGCCCAGACTTTACTTTTCTTGGTGCCAACGATCAAAACCGTTCCCTGTGGCGCCATCGCCATGTGACGTGCGTCAGGAACAAGCGCATACAACTCGATCTTGAAACCTTCCGGGAGGCTTATGCCACTCAGGGTTTCGCGAATGGCGTCCGCTTCGGGGCCGCTCTGTTCGACGTAAGTGAATTCCGTGGTTCCGGTCGTTTTGAACCCGCCAAGCTTCTCCAGATTGGTTTCCGCCGCGACTGATGACGCCAACAGTGCGCAGGTGGACACTGCACTTAATAGGTATTTCATTGTCGTTCCTCCCTAAATCCGTTTATTGTTTACCCTGATACGTAGTAGTCTAGCCCCAATACGCATTTGGTAGTAAATTTTAACCAATTTCGACGGTGTTAGCAATTTTCTTGAAAAATATTTCCAAAAACAGCGCTGTCATAGCAACCATTTGATTTAACACATTTATTAG
>JBAUHN010000326.1:0-9833 GCA_049680295.1 Sulfitobacter sp. | reverse complement strand
GCGCGGCCCCGTGCGGTTGGTCGCCCCCCTGATCGCAGGTTTCCCGATAATCTCGGTCGGGTTGGCCGCTGCCCAAGGTACGACGATATCGCCGTGGCAATGGCTGGCCGTCGCAGTCATTGTCACCGGCGTCGCCGTTGTTGCCGCCCTGTCTGACACCTCATCAGACTCAGTTCCGCCCAAAGGTCCCACAATCGTCTTTGCTATTGGGTCCGCAATTGGTTTTGCAGGTACTTTTGCACTGGGTCAGCACGCAGCTGACCTGAGTGATGAGATGCCATCAACCCTTGTCACCCGTGTGATAGCAGTTGTCCTTACTGCACTCCTTTTACTTTCCTTCAAACTGCCTTTCTGGCCCGGCAAACGTGCCCTGCCGTTGTTGATTGCGATGGGCGTTGCAGATGGCATCGCGCTGTTGTGTGTGCTATCGGCAGGTAGTCTGCCCAATCCGCAGTATGCGTCTGTTGCATCGTCGATGTTTGGGTTGCTGACGATCCTTCTGGCGTGGCTGCTTTTAAAGGAACGTATGACAATGGTGCAATGGGGGGGCTGCATTCTGGCCTTTTGCGGGATCGGCTATCTGGCGCTTTGAGGCTCTTGTACTTTTGGGTCCGACGCCACGCGTTGCTGTAACTGCCGCGTTCCGCGTTTAACCTGATACATCACTTATCGCCTAACACGTTGAAATTGCAGATTTCGGACAGCTTTGGGGGATTCAGGTTTGACGCAGAATGCTATAAGGTCAAGATCCTCAGTTTGAATTTGTGGAAGGCAGCGTTGATGCGCCTCGGTCCAGCAACAGCACAGCAAAGGAAAGCAAGACGAACGCCAGTGTAATTGCCGAAAGGATGGTCCACCCAAGCCCGGCGATCACGGCACCGGATGCAAAGGCGCAGATCGTTGAAACCAACGCGATCATTGTGTCGTTGACACCTTGAACAACCGATTTTTCGTCATCAGTTACGGCCTCTGCCAGCATGTCCGTTGCCCCGATATAGCTGAAATTCCACCCAGCCCCCAGCAACGCCAGTGCGCCGTAAAAGTTACTGACAAATTGCCCGCTTGCCCCCATGACGGCGGCCAGTGCGAGAAGAAACAGGCCAACTGTCACAACCGGTGTAGATCCAAAGCGTTTAATGAGAAACCCGGTGAAGAAGCTGGGTGCGAACATCGCAACAACGTGCCAGCGAATAACATCACCCGCTGTGCCTTCTGAAAACCCGCATCCGATCATGGCAAGGGTGGTGGGTACCATCATGAACATCATCGCTCCTTGAGAAATCGCGCCGATGAGCACCGCTTTTCGAACCGGGCTGCGCCGCAGCACAGCAAGCGAGGCAAATCTTGCGGTTGACAGAGAGCGCGAAACAATTGGCGGGGACGGCATACTCAACGCCAGTAAAGGCGCAATTCCGACCAGCGAAATTACGGCAATCGCGGCGTAACCGCCAGCAAGTGGAACTGGTGCCAAGATGTCTTTGGTCATGATGAATATCTGCGGCCCGCCAAATGCCGCGACAAGACCCGACGTCAGGACCAAGGATATCGCTACTGGTCGCCACTCTTTGCTGACAACCTCGGCGGCGGCAAAGCGAAAATATTGATGCGAGGTGAGGCCGATGCCCAAGATCAGATGTGCGGCGCACAGCAGGAAGAAGCTGCCTGAAATCAACGCCCATGTGCCGACAATAGCCCCAGCAATTGTCAGTCCCGCTCCGAGTATGAACCCCGCTTTGCGGCCCAGCTTGCCCATCAAAAGGGAAAAAGGCGCTGCAGCAAACAGCCAAGCCAGAGTTTGAAGTGACGCAGGCAAAGTCGCGAGAGCCGTCGACGGAGCAAGCATCAGCCCGGCAAGCCCGCCCAAAATGATCAGGATCGGCATTGAAGATGCCAAAACCGCATCCGCAACAAGCAAACAAATGAGGTTCCCGTTACGAGCAAGTGAAGCGACTGACATTCCGGGTTTCCACGCAAAATTGTTGACTTCTGATCTTCTAGCGCACATGGGTTTTGTCTAATACGTCAAATGAGCGTCAAAAATGGACACATCTCCGAAACCACGTACGATTGACGTCTTGCTGTTCGATGGCGTGAACATGTTGGATGTCTCGGGGCCGGTTCAGGCCTTCAAAACGGCAAAGCTTAATGGGCGGCGAAAATATCGCATGAGATACGTCTCGCCGAATGGGGATCCTGTAACGGCGTGTTGCGGAATAACTTTGGTTGCGGATCGGCCGCTCGCCACCGGCTCTGAAAGTGCTGATCTTTTGATCCCAGGTGGCGTCGGTGTGGATGAGCTGATCAAAAATCAGGCTGTAAAAGCAGTTATTCAACACCGCGCGGACGCCAACGGGAAAGCGCGTTTGATTTCTGTCTGCTCGGGTGCGTTGGTTCTGGCTTCGGCAGGTGTTCTGGATGGCTGTGCTGCAACGACCCACTGGTCGCGATTACAAGACACGCAAAAATACGACAAGGTGCACTGGGACCTGGACCGCATCAGCGTTTCTGACGGCAGGGTATTCACATCCGCCGGCGTCACAACGGGGATCGATCTGGCGCTTGCCATCATTCGGCACGATTGCGGTGCGGCTTCGGCTCTGGAAGTGGCGCGCGAGCTGGTCGTTCAACTCCGCCGCACCGGGGGACAGAGCCAATATGCTATTCATCTTGCCGGGCAGTTCACGCGCGACGAACCTCTGGCGCAGCTTATCGAACACGTCGTCACACAACCGCACCTTAATTGGACACTGGAAGGTATGGCAAATTCTGCCGGGATGAATGCGCGAACCCTGTCGCGCCATTTCAAGCGAAGCTTACAAGAAACTCCGGCTCAACTTGTTGAAAGGGTGCGCGTAGATCATGCGCGTGGCCTTTTGGCCGAGAACATGCCTTCAAAACAAGTCGCCGTCGACAGCGGTTTTGGTGATCTCCAACGCATGCGCCGCGCTTTTCAGCGGAGGTTCGGTGTCGGGGTAGGTGAATACATGCGTGTTTTTGGATGAAGGACAAGGTTCCCATTTTCATTGGCGCCTGAACTGACCCACTACCCGCAAGTGCAGGAGGGTTGCGCCATCCGGGCAGTTCTTCGATTAAACCGATCCGCGCGCCTGCAAGGCGTTGTGGTATTTCCCGATTTTTCCAACATTCTTCTAGTTCAACGGCCCATGCGGCAAGCAGATCCAGAGCCATTTGTTCGAGTTCAAGAATGCGGCCTATTGCTGCGCCGAGCAACTGCGAAACGCGATGCAGATCGCATTCTTTGTCTACGCTATCGCTCTTTTCAATCGCAAAGTTCTACGTATTCTAAATGATCTGCGACCTTAATCAAGATTAAGGTCGCGCCTTTTGTCGAACACAGCCACACATGGCCCAGTTGTCGCCCCGTATCTTCAAGGTCCTGCCTATGCTTTTTGTCCCGTTCCCGTTTGTGGTCTCCATTCTACTGATTGTTCTCTGGCTTGCTGTTGTTTGGCGTGACACGGACAAACCACACAACTTACCCTTTCTTGCGCTAATCTTGGTTGGTGCTGCACAATCGTTCTTGTCGGGACTGAGGTGGGGATATGGAGTGGACAGCGTCAGGTATGCCGCGCCAACCCTTGCAGTATTGGTTCCAGTTCTTGCATATGCTGGCGTTTCAAGACTGGTCCGGAAACCCCAAGGATCATTCGTGCGTCAGGTCTGGCCAAACGTGATACCTGCTTTGGTCATCTTTTGCCTCACCGTGTTTTGGCGAGACGCAATTGACGTGGCACTTGTTTCGATATTCGTCAGTTATGCCGTTGCAATCCTTCTGCTGATGCGACCTGGAACCGATGCTTTACGCCTTGCACCATTTGAGGGCGCGCAGCCGGCATATCGTGCGATATTATTTACTGCCTGTTTCCTTCTTTTGACGGCAATGTTGGATATTTTTGTCTTTCTTGACTTCGCATGGACACGCGGTGAGAACGCGATCCCTGCAATTGCAGCTGGCAACCTGGGCGGGCTGTTGTTTTTGTCGATTGCCGCTGCTTATGCCAGCCGCAGCCATATGCCTTTTGAGGCCAGCGATACACAGCAAGAGCCAGAAACCGTCGAGGACAAAGAGGTCCTTGCTGCGATCAAAAAAATCATGACCGAAAAGAGCGTTTACCGTGATCCGAACCTCAACCTTGATCGGTTGGCACGCAAAACCGGGATAACAGCCCGTCAGATTTCATCTGCTATCAATCGCGCGACGGCCAAGAACGTGTCGCAATATGTGAACGAATACCGAATATCCGAAGCCTGCACATTGCTAACTCATACCGAAAAGTCGGTCACAGAGATCATGTTTGACGTAGGTTTTCAGACCAAGTCCAATTTCAATCGCGAATTCCGGCGTGTCACTGAAACGTCGCCGCTTCAGTGGCGCGAAACGATCGGGCGGGCCGTATGACGCAGAACCATGTGTGTTCGCCTGGACCTTTATCGCGATTGAGCACGCCTAAATCGCGATAAAGGTCTCGCTTTGTGTTGGATCGTTCAATCCTGACGACATGAAACAGATAAACACACATGACCTTAGGATTGCCGAAACGCTGAAGTCGCTTTCCGCAACACCTTTCCCTGAACCAGTGCACTCATCGCCGCGACGCGCGCGAAGGTTTGCCCTTGGCTTAAGCCTGACCGCAATCGTCGCATTCACGGGCCTCGCCGCGGCAAGTTGGCCTGCGATCGTGGAACACGCCAGAAAGGTGTTTCCAGATCAAACAGTCGCCGCTGCACCAGCACCTGAAAGGCCCGTTGCCGCATCAAGCGAACAGACGGTAGCAGCAGGCGGCACACAGCCTTCTGCCGTTGTTGTGCCCATTCTGGCACCCCGAGAGATCGCTGGATCCGGCTATGTTGTGGCTCCGCAAACTACTGCGGTCTTTGCCAAATATGGCGGCGCGTTAAGTCGTGTTTTGGTTGATCTGGGTGAATGGGTTGAGGCCGGTCAGATCGTCGCCGTTCTTGAGGATAAACGCGCCCACTTTGCACTTGAACAGGCACAAGCGGCGCTGATTTCGGAAAATCTTGCATTGGCCGCGCGTGAAATTGACCTTGCTCAAGCACAGGCGCTGCTTGATCGGACGCACGCGTTGGCCGCGCGCGGCGTTGCCACCGACCTTCAGGTGGATGACGCAAAACGTGCACTGCACGTCGCGAAAAATGCTGTGGCGCAGGGCAGGCTAAACATTACAACGGCGGACTTAGCGATCCGGATCGCCCGTGAACCGGTAGAGGCATTGACCCTGCGCGCACCGATTTCCGGCACTGTCACAGAATTGAACGCCACCGCTGGCGATACCGTTCTTGGACGGATTGATGGCCAAAGCCTGCTGACAATTACCAACACGGATGCGCTGTTTATCGACGCGGATGTGGCCGAGGCAAACATCGCGATGTTGCGATCTGGCCTACAAGGCGAGGCCGTGTTGGATGGCTTTCCCGATCACCCCTTCACGATCGCGCTGGCCCGGATCGCCCCTCAGATCTCCGCCGCAAAAGGAACCGTGACTATCCGTTTGACGCTGGATACGCCCCCGGCAGGTATCCGCCCCAACATGGCCGCCCGCATCCGCATTTTCGCAACCCCTCTCAAAACTCACTAGGAGCAAACACATGCTTGAATCTGAAAATCAAACTCCCTTCATATCGCTAAGGCATGTGCAAAAAGGGTATAAAATCGGTGGCGAAGCGATCACAATTTTTGATGATCTCAACCTCGACATTCCGCAGGGCGATTTCGTCGCGATCATGGGCCCGTCGGGGTCGGGTAAATCGACACTGCTCAACATGCTCGCTGGCATTGACCACGCGGATGCAGGTGAACTGCGGATAGGCGACTGCCATCTGAACCAGATGGGCGAAGGGGCCCGTGCCGCGTGGCGCGCGCATCACATGGGCATCGTTTTTCAGTTCTACAACCTTCTTCCGATGTTGAATGCAGCCGAAAACGTCGAACTGCCTCTGCTTCTTAAACCTCTGTCGGCCAAAGATCGACGTGACAGGGTAACCAAGGTGCTTGACCTTGTGGGGCTTGCAGGGCGTGAACGTCAATACCCGTCAATGATGTCGGGCGGACAGCAGCAACGTGTCGGCATCGCCCGCGCAATTGTATCGGATCCGGACCTGTTATTGTGTGACGAGCCGACAGGCGATCTGGACCGGAAATCTGCTGATGACGTGCTACAGATGCTGTCATTTCTCAATCAGGAACTGGGCAAGACGATCATCATGGTAACGCATGACCCAGAGGCCGCAAGCCACGCAAAGCGGACCTTGCATCTTGATAAGGGATGCTTCGTTGAACGGAAAAGGGCTGCCTGATGACATTCTTTGAATTGACGCGAAAGAACACCTGGCGCAAACCGCTGCGCACCATCCTTTTGATGATCTGTGTTGCAGTGGCATTTCTGATCTACGGTCTGTTGGCCAGTTTCGTGGCGGGATCGCAAGGATCGTCCGCGGCAAGAGATGAGGTCCTTGGAGTCAGCAGCACAGCAGGCATGACGCACCCATTACCGCTGGCGTATCTCAGTCGGATCGCGGCGCAGTCGGATGTCGCCGCGGTCGGGTATATGACGCGGTTGCGCGGTTTTGTTGAGGTCGAAAAAAACGTGGTGTCCATCAGCGCAACGGATCCACAAACGATGATGGCGGTCAGTGGTCCCGAACTTGGCCTGACGTCCGCATTGATCGACGCGATAGACGGTGCGCGTGACCGCATTCTGGTGGGTCGTGCGTTGGCTGACGCCAATGAATGGGCCATCGGGGACCGAATAACCGTCACCGCATTCGAGATTGCGCAGCAGGGTGGCAGTCGCAACTGGCGTTTTGAGATCGCAGGTATTTTTGAAGGTCAAAGCGCCAGCACCGACACTTATTTTGCGATTGCGCGATATGATTACGTAAACGCCAACCGTGCAACGGCGCGAGACACCGTGAATGCCTTTGTGCTGCTTCCAAGCGATGGCGTTAGCCCGGCCGAGGTAGCCGCCCGGATTGATGCGCTTTTTGCGAACTCGGCTGCGCCAACGCGCACCCAGTCCGAAAAGCAGTTTCTAGAAGCCTTTATGCGACAATATGCTGACATCGGCATGATCGTAAGTCTTGTCACCGGGGCCGCCTTTGTCACGTTGTTGATGATTATCATTAACACAATGTTCTTTGCCGTGCGCGAACGGCGGTTCGAAATTGGTGTGTTGAAAACGCTTGGTTTCTCGCGCTTGCGGATCATGACGCTGGTTTTGGCCGAAACGCTGCTGATCTTTGTCGTTGGTGGCTCTATCGGCCTGGCGCTTGCCAAACTGGCAACGATATTTTCCGGCGCGGCACTGGGTCTCGCCCTAACCCCGCTTGTCATAGCCAAAGCCTGCGCTGCCATTCTCATCCTTGGGATCGCCACAGGAGCACTTCCTGCAATTAGTGCCATGCGCACCGCTATCGTTTCCGCTTTCAGAACAAGGTAAAGCCCATGTCTACGCATATCAAACAGACCCTCGCGATGACCCGCGCAAATCTGTCAAGCATCCCACGGCGGCTTGCAGTCTCTTTGTCAATGATACTATCGGTGGCGCTGGTCGTCGCTGTGCTTTCCGGTTTCCTTGCAATGAGCAAGGGTTTCGAAATCGCCCTTGCAGGTGCAGGCTCGGCCAATGTCGCGGTTATCCTTGGCGGCGGCACTAGTCAGGAAGCGGGGTCTGATATTCCCGGCGATGCGGCGCGCAGCCTTTTGGGTGTGAGCAAAGACATCGGTGTGATGCGCGACCCGTCTGGGCAACTTGTCGCTTCTCGCGAAATCATTGTCTCGATCAGTTTCTCGCCGGACCAGGACACACCCGCCCGGACACTGGCCCTTAGAGGGATAGAGGCCAGCGGACCCGTTATCCGGGACGGCGTGGTGCTCTCGGGTGGGCGCCAGTTTCGACCCGGTGGGCGTGAAGTTGTGGTTGGTGCCCGTATCGCCGCGGACTTTGCAGGGTTTGGTATCGGAGAAACCGTGAGATTGGGCGCGCTGGATTGGACGGTCGTTGGGCACTTTACGGCCAACGGGAGCGCCTTTGAGTCCGAGATTTGGGCAGATCTCGACGCCACGCGTGCCGCATTCGACAGGCAGGGACAGGTGCAAAGCCTGCGTGTGCGCCTGACTGATTCATCTGCCCTTGCGACGCTGAACACCCAACTGGCGGCGATGACGCACACACCGCTTCTTGCTGTTTCTGAAGCCGATCTTTACGCCGCACAGTCTGGGCCAACCGCCGATATGATCCGATTGTTCGGATGGCCGGTCGCCATTCTGATGGCTATCGGCGCAACAGCAGGAGCGTTGAACACGATGATGAGTTCTGTCGCCGACCGCACCGTAGAAATTGCGACCGTTCGTGCGCTTGGTTTCAGCCGCCTTTCTGCATTCCTGGCCACCTGGTTCGAAGCAATTGCGCTTGCGGCATTAGGTGTGGGACTTGGCGTTTCAGCCTCGTGGTTGGGGTTTAACGGCTGGCAAGCCAGCACAGTGGGCGTAAACAACACCAATGTCGGATTTCTTCTCGCCGTCACACCCGATGTCATGATGACCGCCGGTTTACTTGGCTTGGCTGTGGGTGTTTTAGGCGGTGCAATTCCAGCAATCGCCGCTACACGCCTGCCTTTGACGACTGCGTTACGTGCTCATGGGTAGGTATGGGCGCATGACAATTCTCGCGTTGATATCGACGGTCGGAGCCGTGGCGTCAGGCCAGACTTTGTGGCTTGTTTAAGGTCAGGACTCTGGGGTCAGTTTATGGGGCTAACGGGTCAGTTCTCAATGACATTCAACATCGAAGACAAGCGTTTTTGGGAATCGTTAGTCGACATCGGCACAAGGTCGATTCGCAATTCAGGGTCGAATAATCTGGGCCATAACGGTGGTTATTTCGAACAGTGCCGGAAAAACTTTCGGGATTGTTGTTCTCAGGGCGACAATTGTGGGGCGGACTTGATTTTCGTTCTCAAGCTTGCGATGCTGGCCGCTGTTCCGTTGCCAAGTGACTAGATATGACACTGGCAATTTGTTTTGGGAACTCGATGTGTGGTAACAAGGTGACTGATAATGTCTGAAACGCAAGGAAACACCGACGTAAAAATGGGATCAGAACGATCCTTTGGTCTCGTGTTTTGCATCGTATTTCTTATTGTTGCTCTGTGGCCGCTGATGGGCGGTGGCGCTATCCGAATTTGGAGCACACTGGTTGCAGGTGTATTTTTGATCCTGGCATTTGTTGCGCCAAATATCCTGAAACCATTGAACGTCGCATGGTTCAAATTCGGGCTTCTTTTGAACAAGATTGTCTCGCCGATTGTGATGGGGCTGATTTACTTCCTGACGGTTACACCGATCGGGCTCTATTTTCGGGCAAGAGGAAAAGACTTGCTTAACCAAAAGCTTGACCCATCGGTTGAAAGCTACTGGATAGAAGTAGACGAAGAATATGCGTCGAAAACATCAATGAAAAAACAATTCTAACCGTATTGAGCGGTCCTTTTGACGCGCTTTTGGGCGCAAGACACCAAACTTGGGAATTTGTTATGTTATTTGTTAGTGAACTTTGGGATTTTATCAGAACCCGCAAGAAATTCTGGCTATTGCCAATTTTGGTGATGCTGGTGCTGTTAGGTGGGCTGATCGTTTTGACCCAAGGCTCTGCTGTCGCACCTTTCATTTATACGTTGTTTTAAAAATGGTCGCGATTTTAGGTATTTCGGCGTATTACCACGACAGCGCCGCTGCATTGCTGATCGACGGGCGCATCGTGGCGGCCGCGCAAGAAGAACGCTTTACACGCAAA
>JBAUHN010000325.1:0-3767 GCA_049680295.1 Sulfitobacter sp. | reverse complement strand
ACGTTGGAACCAGCCGGACCGGATATTTTTTGGATTCGGTGCCTGCCATATTTTAGCTGGGGTATTTCTTGAAGATGCACCGGTTGATGGATTTTACGGGGAATGGATAGTCCCAGTCGAAGGCTTTAGCGGAACCCACATGTTTGTAAGCAACGGGCAGGTTTCCTTCGATTTCCACGGTTATTCATCGCGTGAGCGACTGTTGGCACGCTACTGGAAGGGCCACCAAGGGCGATATCAAGGTTGGAATGCGACAGTTGTGAGAATTGATTTCCCTCTACTGGATACGGGCGAACTAAACGCACGCAAACATCTGGGGCCTGACCAGTATTTTGGAGACCCGATAGAAAGAGCAAGACAGTTCATTGCGTCGAGGAAACTGCCTTCGGAACTCCACAGACCAGCTTAATCCAAACAGTCGCCAAGCCCGTTGTGCTGTCCTTCATGCTGTTCCAAAATCCCTCGTTTTTGAGACACCCACAATGTGACCTTCCTCATTATCTGGCGTGTTTTCTTCGGTGCTAAGTGGCACCAATGACGAGCGTTGATCGCGCGGCCTCTACAACATCGTCAGTAACGAGCGACATTTCGTTGATCCTAAGAATGCGTTCGATCTGGACGAACAAGCGGTGCAGAAGGCGGAAGTTTCCGCCAGTGATCCGTGCGATGGACGCAATGGCTTGGTGGTCGGTGAAATCCGCGTCATCCAGTTGCAGCCCTAGCTTGCGCCAATGACGGGTCAGCACGAAGGTCAGTTCGTCGCCCTTCAACGGGCGATAATGATGGGCAAAACCGATGCGGCTGTAGAATTGGGGATAGCGTTCAAGCCGCCGTTCCAGACCAAGCATGCCGATCAAGATGACGCCGATGCCGGTTCTGTCGAAGATATCCCGAACATGTTCCAATCCCTGCGCTGACAAGCGCTCTGCTTCGTCGATCACCAGCAGTTCGATCAGATCAAGCCCTTTTCGACCTAGCACAACGCATTCGGGATGTTGAGCCAGTTCGATACACCCTTCGATGCGGGCCATCAGGGTGCTCAGATTATCGCGGGTTTGGCGGGCTGGTTCGCTGACCATTGGCGTGTAAAATGCAGCGCGCGATTTTGCGAGTGCTTCATAAGCGATCATATCGGATGGATCCCGTCTCCCCCATATATCCAGTAATTGCCCAGCCTTGTCCCACCTCGCATAACGTTTGGCCGACACGGTTTTTCCAACACCTGCGGGGCCAAAGCAAATGCCAATGTAGCGGTGTTTTCGCACAGCAGTGACAAACTCGACAAACCGGCGGTGTTCTTTGGTGGCGATGAACGTGCCATTGCGATGCCCTGCCATACTCAATCGTCTTCTTCGTAGGTGCGAAGCGTGTTGCGCGGTTTGATGACAGGTTTTGCAATAGCCTGCCTGCGCTTGGTGCCGTCTGGTAGATATTCGGCAACTGCACCAACGCGGTGTTTGATCTGACTGCGCAACGCGCGTCTGTGGGCCGACCGAGCCGTCTGGATATCCTTCAAGCTTACCGTCTCATGCGCGTGTTCGGGACTGATCGCCCTGCACAGAAAGCGGTTTTTGTGAAAAACACGGATCTCTGCAAGATCGCGCGGGTCGTAGCGGATGGTGACGGCCTCGCCGACATAAGGGGCAAGGATAGGGCTCGTGAAGCGCAGCCCCTGAAAGTAAACGCCATCACGACGCACGGTGCGGGTTTTGGCGACCATGACCAGCAACAGGTCAAGATCATCAAGACTGTCTGGCATCTGCGGCAACCAGCCCTTACCAGCCCAACAGGATATGGGTGGGATGCCAATCTCGCGATGGACCCGCGTGTTATATGTGCCAATGATCCACGCACCAATCGCGGCATCCAGTTCCGTCAGGGACAGCTTTGGCCGTATCGCCGGTTTTCCGTGTGTAAGATAGCCAGGTAGGTCTGACAGAAATTCGGTGTTCACCGTCCCGAAGAACCGTTCGATTTTGCCGCGCCCCTGCGGTCGCGCTACCGCCGAATAGACGATCTGAAAGCGCAAAGCTGCCGCCGCCTGATCAAGATGCTCGGATGTGAAGTCACTGCCATGATCGACATAGAGCACGTCGGGTATCCCGCAGACCGGCCAATCCGGGTTCTGCTTGCGCCAGATGGCCTGCCGGAGGGCCAGAGATGTTTGCAAGGCGGATGGCGCACCCAGAAACACCAGATATCCGGCAATGGCGCGGGAATGGTCGTCCATGATCACGGTCAGCCACGGGCGCACCGCCGCTCCGTTTGCATCAAGAGCCAGAATATCGAGCATCGTATGATCGGCCTGCCAAAGCGCATTTGAGGCTGTGGCACGATGTCGGTATACCAGCTCATAGCGATCACGGTAGGCGGCGGCCCCGTCCTGCGCGAGCGTGACCATGGCCGGGTCGAGGGTGCGGATAATATCGTAGACGGTTCTGTAAGTTGGGTTGCGCCAATCCTGAGCCTTTGCAGTTGCTGTGACATGCCGATGAATTGCCGCACTGGATAGACGAGGTTTGCGCAGCGCCAGTCCTTCGATCATGCGCACCAGCTGGTGAGGTAGTTTACGAGTTTTGGCGTCAGACCGCTTCTGGCGTTCCAGCCCTTCCAAACCGAAGGTTCTGTAGAGCGCAAGCCAGCGTTGCGCCGTCCGGATCGGAATACCCGCTGCACGCGCCGCTACGGCCAGAGCAACACCATCATCGACATGTGGCTTGAGAACTGCAAAGCGACGCATGGCTTCATTCATTGCCGACCTCCCTTCCACTGTCCGTAAGGGGAACGATCAACGGACGGCTCCCGACTGTCAGCTTACCCCCAGCACCTACTGTGAAATTCGAATCTCATTTGATTGGTACGATGACGGTATCATTGAAGGGGCCTTTTGCGTTACACACTTTGCATGGCCTGAATATCTTCGGCCATTTCTGGCCCAAGGACGCAATCATGACTGAAACCCGCATCGGCTATGCTCGTTGTTCAACAGACAAACAGGACCTCGCGGCACAGCGCGCGGCACTTCTCGATCTCAACGTCTCCGAAGACCGCATCTACACCGATCACGGCCTGAGCGGCACTAACCGAGAGCGCCCAAGTCTGGCACAAGCGCTTGCGGCCGTCCGCGAAGGGGATACCTTCGTCGTGCCAAAACTCGACCGGCTGGCGCGCTCCGTCCCCGACGCCCGTGCAATTGCAGATCAGCTTGAAAAGAGTGGCGTGAAGCTCGCGATCGGAGCCAGCGTCCATGACCCGACTGACCCCATGGGCAAAATGTTCTTCAACATCCTCGCCACCTTCGCCGAGTTCGAGGCCGACCTGATCCGCATGCGCACCCGCGAAGGCATGGCGGTAGCCCGCGCGAACGGAAAGCTGAAGGGCAAAAAGCCAAAGCTGTCCGACAAGCAGCACAAAGAACTGCGCCGCATGCATGATACAGGCGACTATTCCATCAGCGATCTCGCAGACCTGTTCGCCGTGTCCAGGCCGACAGTTTATCGCACCCTTAAGCGAACTCAGAGCGCCATTTAAAGCCGAAGATAATACGCCAGATAATGAGAAAGGTCACACACCCACAAACCACCCCGATTTCTGCTGTCAAAAACCCCTTTCAGAACCTAAGTAGTTCTGGAACGTTTTTGAAAGGGTTCGGCAGTGATCATTGGCTACGCACGAGTTGTCTAATCGCGGTTGTTCGGTCAAGAGCCTCTTTCTTCCTTCCCGGCATTTTCCAGCAGATCGCGCCCGGCCGACTTCAGAGACCCGTC
>JBAUHN010000324.1:0-2997 GCA_049680295.1 Sulfitobacter sp. | reverse complement strand
ACCATGGGGTGATTGAAAGGCATCAATTTCACCCTGACATTTTTAGTTTGAGCGGTTAAGCCTGCATTGGCGTGATCCCGTGGCTCAACTGGATAGAGCAGCCCCCTCCTAAGGGGCAGGTTGCAGGTTCGAATCCTGCCGGGGTCACCAGCTTTTCTGATGTCGCGTAAAAAAAAGTCCGGATCCAAAGTGTGTGAAAAGATGCGTATTCCAGGTTGTTCGGCCAAGACTGAAGCGATCAGAAGCCGGAGCTGTTTGGAACACATAGATGCGGCGCCACGGTGATGCGGCGCCACGGTAAGAACCACGGCTCTTTGCGGGTTGGGTTCTCGCGTTCCGATAAATCAGAGCGAACAAGCTTACGCCGGTATGAATTGGATAGAGCTTGCCGCGCAAGTTTGCGGCGATTGGCATGCTTTGTGCAGAATTCGGTGGATTTGGGCGACGGATGCGCCGACCTGGCCATGATTTCGTTCAGCGATTTTTGTGGCTCATGATCTTGATCGCGCCAATCGATTACTTACTCAGTCTTGTCCGAGGTCGCGGGTTTGAAATTCGGCGGGCGCACGCGCGGCGAGGTGCCTGTATCGGGGCGTCGCATGAACGTATTCAAAACCGGCCGGTTTCGCGATGACCCACCGCTTTCGCGCAAGACGATATAGGCACCGCTAACAATGATAATTCCTGCGCCTAGGGCTGTCGCGAGTGTGGGAATTTCATCGAAAAACAGCAGACCAAAGACCGTCGCCCAGATGATTTGACTGTACTGCATCGGGGCGACAATCGCGGCATCTGCCTGTTGGTAGGCCCGTATCATCAGGCTTGATGCCGAAACGGCCAGAACCGCAACAAACATGAACAGGCCCAAGTCCTGCATCGGCACCGGGATGTACACAAACGGCAAAACGCACAGCATGACCGCGAAATTCGCGAGCAGCGGATAGATCAGCATCACCACGCGGCGTTCCTCATTGCCAATTTTCCGCATGATGACAGAAGCCAAGGCGCCCCCTATCGCGGCAATCATCGCTGCCAGATGCCCCAGCGTCAGCGGCACTGTCCCCGGCTGCAGGACCACCATAACGCCGACCAGTCCCAGGACCACGGCAACCCAGCGGTGGCGGCGCACGACTTCGCCCAGTATCGGGATGGACAAGACAGTAATGATCAGCGGGGCTGCAAACAGGATCGAATAAACCTGTGCCAGCGGTAAGACTGAAAAAGAATAAAACGCGCAAAATCCGGTGATCACGACAGCCACGGTGCGCAATGCCGTCCACCATGGATGTACCGGCCGCAGATTGCCCGTGGACGCATCACCGACCAGCATCAGCGACAAAAGCGGAAAGCTGAGCAAGACAATAAAAAACACCACCTGAAACGGCGTATACGTTCCGCCCAAAACTTTGATCGCGGCATCATGGGTGGCAAACAGACCGAAGGCCGCCAAGCCGAAAAGCGCCCCTTTGACGTTATTGTTGGGCGGTGAAGCCGCATCATCCATTTGGGTCATCTTTGCCTTACAGGCTGTCGTCCAGAGCTTTTAGGATCGCGTCACCCATATCGGTTGTGCTGACAGGTGTCCCATCCGCGTCACCCATCAGGTCAGCCGTGCGCAAACCATCTGCCAGTACTTTCTCGATGGCCATTTCAAGACGCGTTGCCTCGTCGCCCTGATCAAAGGAATAGCGCAGCGCCATGGCAAAGCTAAGGATGCAGGCAATCGGGTTGGCCTTGCCCTGACCGGCAATGTCGGGGGCCGAGCCATGTACGGGTTCATACATCGCTTTAGGTCGCCCATTGGCCGACGCGGCACCCAGACTGGCGGATGGCAACATGCCCAGCGACCCGGTCAGCATCGCGGCGCAGTCAGACAGGATGTCGCCAAACAGATTGTCGGTCACGATCACGTCGAACTGCTTGGGCGCGCGCACCAATTGCATCGCGCCATTGTCAGCGTACATGTGGCTCAGCTCAACATCCGGGTAGTCCTCATCGTGGACTTTCTGGACAACCTCACGCCACAAAATCCCGGATTCCATGACATTGGCTTTTTCCATCGAGCAGACTTTGTTGCCGCGTCTGCGCGCCAGCTCAAATGCCGATCGCGCGACCCGGTCAATTTCGCTTTCGGTGTAGCGCTGGGTGTTGATGCCTACACGCTCATTTCCCTCTTCGAAGATGCCGCGCGGTTCGCCGAAATATACCCCGCTGGTCAATTCGCGCACGATCATGATGTCCAGACCGGCGACAATGTCCTTTTTCAGCGACGAGAAATCAGCCAGCGCGTCAAAACATTGCGCCGGGCGCAGGTTTGAGAACAAATCCATTTCCTTGCGCAGACGCAGCAATCCGCGTTCGGGTTTCAAGCTGAAATCCAGATCGTCGTATTTCGGGCCGCCGACAGCCCCCAGCAAAACCGCATCAACCTCTAACGCGTGCGCCATTGTGTCGTCGTGCAGCGGCGTGCCATGTTTGTCATAGGCCGCACCACCGACCAGGTCGTGGCTGACATCAAAGGGCAAATCGCGTTTGGCGCCGAACCAGTCAATGATGCGCGTGACCTGCGCCATGACTTCGGGGCCGATACCGTCGCCAGCAAGAATAAGAAGGGAAGGGTTGGCCATGCGTCGTCTCCTGCGGTGTGTGCGTTGGATGCGGCCTAGCGTGCAGGCTGGACGGGGTCAAGAACCGCTACTGGATTAGATCGACCCAAACCAACCGGTGGCGGCTGGCTGCGACTGCCGCCGCCGCGTCGTTGCTGGTTGATTTGGGCCAATAGGTGCCGCTGTCCAGCACCGTCCAGTCTGCTGATGGCAGCACATAGTCCACGCGCAGATTGCCGGGCTCTGGGTCCGGCCAATCCACAGTATCGTGTGCTGATCCAACCTCGGCAGCGCCCGCGCTTTCGGGTCTTGGGTCTTGAAGCTGCGCATGTTGGGTGAGATCGCGAATGGCATTCCGCAAACCGTTGCCCCGTTGCGGGTCGGTGTTGGC
>JBAUHN010000323.1:0-3252 GCA_049680295.1 Sulfitobacter sp. | reverse complement strand
GACGATATTGTGCGCACACGGGTCATTCTGACCGACATCGACAATTGGAAACAAGCGATTGAGGCGCGAAAAGAATACTGCCGAAACGCGCGCCCCGTCGACACGATCATGGCCGTGAACGGTTTCGTGAACCCCGAATGGCTGGTCGAAATCGAAGTGGATGCGGTGGTCGCTGAATAGACAAGCCCGGACCCAAACCGACGGTGCCGGGTCAGTGTCTACCACACGCCAAAACGCAAAAAAAGGCCGCTCCCACCGGGAACGGCCTTTTCGCAATTGTATCGAGACAGCTTAACGCTTGGAGAACTGGAAGCTCTTACGCGCTTTGGCTTTACCGTATTTCTTGCGTTCCACAACGCGGCTGTCGCGGGTCAGGAAGCCTGCGGCTTTCAGCGCACCGCGCAAAGACGGATCATAAAGCTGCAGGGCTTTTGATATACCGTGCTTGACCGCACCGGCCTGTCCGGACAGACCGCCACCTTTGACAGTAGCGACTACGTCAAACTGATCTTCGGTGCCAGAGACCGAAAATGGCTGACGCAGGATCATTTGCAAAACCGGACGGGCAAAATATTTGTTTTGCTCTTTACCGTTCACAGTAACCTTACCGGAGCCGGGTTTGATCCAGACGCGGGCAATCGCGTCTTTACGTTTGCCGGTGGCATATGACCGGCCCAGATCATCGCGCTGCGGTTCACGTGGGGTCAGTTCAACCTCGGGGGCGGCTTCGATGCCGGCCACCTGGTTCAGGTCTTCGAGTGTGTTTACTTCGTCAGCCATGCTCATGCACTCCGCGTGTTTTTGGCGTTCATGGATTTCACATCCAGAACTTCGGGGCTTTGGGCCTCGTGAGGGTGATCGCCGCCTGCATAGACGCGCAGGTTGGTCATGATCTGACGGCTCAGACGGTTGCCGGGCAACATGCGTTTGACGGCCAGTGTGACAACGCGCTCAGGGTGTGCACCTTCAAGGATCTGTTCTTTTGTGCGCGATTTGATGCCGCCGGGGTGGCCGGTGTGCCAATAGTGGCTTTCCTGCCGCTTATTGCCGGTCAGCTGGATTTTCTCGGCGTTGATCACGATCACATTGTCGCCCATATCCATGTGCGGCGTGAAGGTCGCTTTGTGTTTGCCGCGCAGGCGCGTGGCAATGATCGACGCAAGACGGCCCAGAACAACGCCTTCGGCGTCGATCAGGATCCATTTCTTGTCGATGTCTGCCGGTGTTGCAGAAAAGGTTTTCATAAGGGACATTCCCGTTTGGTGTGGGCGCGCGACCAATACAAGGCCCCGCAAAATCTGATTGCCGGGTTATACGGGATTGAACTGTCAGGTCAACAGCTGGTTTTCGCCATTAGTCGTTTAAAACCAATGCCTTAAAAATACGGTATTATTTTACCCCACATTATTTGGGCTAAACACTGATCTGTTCGGGGGGATTATCCAGCAACCGGGCCAACCGTTGCATTGCGGCCTCAAAGGATTGCAACGTCACATGGCCATTCATCGCAATCCGAACCGCATTCGGCGCACGCCCGTCGCGCAAAGCAAATTCATCCGCCGAACGGATTTGAACGCCCTGCGCTTCGGCCGCGCGGCAAAATGCTGCAGCGCGCCACCCGGCGGGCAGTTTTAGCCAGACAAACGGCACATCTTTGTCCCAGGTCAGGTCAAACCCGCCCAATGTGTTCACCGTCACCTCGACATAGGCCGCCAGACGCTGGCGCACTTTGACACTTATGGCGCGCGAATTGGGATCAGACAGAATAATCCGGGCCAGTTCGGCAATCGGATGGGCCAGTCCAAAAAACCCATATTCGGCAGACCGGCGCAAATCTGCGCCGCGCCCCACCGGGGCCACCGCATATCCGATCCGAAGTGCCGGCGTCAGCGTTTTCGAGATTGAGGACACATACCACGCCTGAGATGGCAAAAGGGCGCGGTAACTCGGGGCTTTGGCCTCGCCCATGCGGTAACAATCGTCTTCCAGAATTTGCACGCCCAGACGTTTGCAGATCGCGGCCAGTTCCTGACGTCGTTCCAGCGGAGTGAAATGAACGGTGGGGTTTTGAACTTCGGGTGAGGTGCAAAACACCTGTGCGCCTGATGACCGGATCGCATGTTCCAACGCGCCGGGGATGACACCAAGATCATCCATTGCGACGCCTGTTACATCTGCGCGCAGGATTTCCGCCGCACGACGGAACCCCGCATAAGACAGATCCTCAACCAGCAATACCGGTTTGGCGCCGGTCAATGTGGCCTGCAACACCAGCGAGATTGCGTTTTGCCCCCCGTGTGATAACACGACATCGCTTTCCGAGACGGTGCCCAGCGACACGCCGGTCAGCCAGTCAACAACTGCCTTGCGCGCCGGGCGGTAGGCATCCCGTGTCGGGTAATTCAGAAACTCTTCGTCGGGGCATTGTGCCACCTGCACCATTGCCTTGCGGATCGCGGCCACCTGCCCCATATCCGGCAATCGCGGGCTGAAAAGGGCAACCTTGTCACTGTCGACCGGTTTGGTCAGCCGCGACCAGATATCTTCGGGGACATCGGTTTTTGGCGGTGCAACAAAAGTGCCGCGGCCAACCTCAGCCTCAAGGGTGCCCGCATCCACCAGAATTGTATAGGACCGCGCCACCGTGCCGGGGGTGATGCCCAACTGCCAGGCAAGTTCGCGAACCGGTGGCAGTTTGTCGCCAATGTTCAATTGCCCCGATGCGATCCCTTCGCAGATCATATCCACAACGATTTTGTACTTCGGGCCGGAGCCTTCGACCATCTGCGGCCGCCATATTGTACCCATTACAATGTTTCCATGGATTAGGTGTATCAAAAATCGTATCAATTTATTGTGGCACTACAGCCACATTGTGTCAATACAATTTACAGAAGGAATACCACAATGGCAAACGCATTGACCCTGCCGACCGAGACACTGACATATCTGAACCAAACGCGCGCCCTGCCCGTTCTGGCGCTGATTGCAGTCCGGTTTGCAGTCTGCGTCTCCAAGTGGACCACAACGCATAGAACGCGCCGCGCGCTGAAACAGCTCGACGATGCGGCATTGCGCGATGTGGGGCTGACACGCGAACAGGCTTTAACGGAGGCCCATCGCGTGTTCTGGCGGGTGTAACTTCCCCGTGGCAATCGCCAGACCTCTTCCTTGCGGCCGGGTTATTCCTGGCCGCTTTTTTATGGCCAGCGGCTATGGCCTCTTGCGCGGCGGGATCGCGTAAGTCAGCGC
>JBAUHN010000322.1:0-1617 GCA_049680295.1 Sulfitobacter sp. | reverse complement strand
GGATAAGGAGCACCGCCGTGCCTTCATTCTCAAATACGCTTGAGCAGGCAATCCATTCCGCATTGGCTTTGGCCAATGCCCGCCGCCACGAATTCGCAACGCTTGAGCATCTGCTCCTGGCGCTGATTGATGAACCCGACGCGGCGCAGGTGATGAAAGCCTGCTCTGTCGATGTTGATGACCTGCGCGACACGCTGGTCGAATTCGTCGACGAAGACCTGAGCAATCTGGTCACCGACGTC
The DNA here is from genome assembly GCA_049680295.1 of Sulfitobacter sp. GTDB lineage: Bacteria > Pseudomonadota > Alphaproteobacteria > Rhodobacterales > Rhodobacteraceae > JBAUHN01. The sequence goes on along the minus strand of JBAUHN010000322.1, from coordinate 1,375 downwards.
GACGGATCCGAAGCCGTGCCAACGGCCGCGTTTCAGCGGGTCATTCAGCGCGCAGCAATCCATGTACAATCATCTGGCAGAACCGAAGTGACGGGTGCCAATGTACTGGTTGCGATATTTGCCGAACGCGAAAGCAATGCCGCCTATTTCCTGCAAGAACAGGAAATGACACGCTATGACGCGGTTAACTATATCGCGCATGGCGTCGCCAAAGACCCCGCATATGGCGAGGCCCGCCCCGTCGCAGGTGCACCTGAGCACGAGGAAGAAGCTTTGGGTGTGACCGAAGGCGACAAGAAAGAATCCGCCCTTGCCAAATATTGCATTGATCTGAACGCCAAATCCCGCGAAGGCGACATTGATCCGCTGATCGGGCGCTCTGACGAGGTTGAGCGCTGCATTCAGGTGCTGTGCCGCCGCCGCAAGAACAACCCACTGCTGGTCGGTGACCCCGGTGTGGGCAAAACCGCCATCGCCGAAGGTCTGGCACGCCAGATTGTCGCGGGTGAAACGCCTGAGATCCTCCAGAACACCACGATCTATTCGCTTGATATGGGCGCACTTTTGGCTGGCACCCGCTATCGCGGTGATTTTGAGGAACGCCTGAAGGCGGTTGTGACCGAGCTGGAAGAGCATGAAGATGCGGTTCTGTTCATTGATGAAATCCATACGGTCATCGGTGCCGGTGCCACCTCTGGCGGTGCCATGGATGCCTCCAACCTGCTCAAACCCGCCTTGGCGGGCGGCAAATTGCGCACCATGGGCTCCACCACTTACAAGGAATTCCGTCAGCACTTTGAGAAGGACCGCGCCTTGGCGCGCCGTTTCCAGAAGATCGACGTGAACGAACCATCCGTAGAAGACGCGATAAAGATCCTCAAAGGTCTCAAGCCTTACTTTGAGGATCACCACTCGGTCAAATATACTGCTGATGCGATAAAGACATCTGTTGAACTGGCCTCGCGTTATATCAACGACCGCAAACTGCCTGACAGCGCAATCGATGTGATCGATGAGGCCGGTGCCGCGCAGCATTTGATCACCGCCTCGAAACGTCGCAAGACAATTGGAACAAAGGAGGTCGAAGCCGTCGTTGCCAAGATTGCCCGCATCCCACCCAAAACCGTCTCAAAAGACGATGTTGTGGTGCTCAAAGACCTTGAGGCATCCCTGAAACGCGTCGTCTTCGGTCAGGACAAGGCGATTGAAGCGCTGGCCTCGGCGATCAAACTGTCCCGTGCCGGCCTGCGCGAGCCGGAAAAACCAATCGGCAATTACCTGTTCGCCGGTCCAACGGGTGTCGGCAAGACCGAAGTCGCCAAACAACTGGCCGATACTTTGGGTGTTGAACTGCTGCGCTTTGACATGTCGGAAT
>JBAUHN010000321.1:0-9534 GCA_049680295.1 Sulfitobacter sp. | reverse complement strand
GTCCATGCCAGCCATGATGGAACAGAAGTATTCGAAAACGCTGGCATCAGGCGTTGTCGCATCCTCCGGGACTTTGGGGATTCTGATCCCGCCCTCCATCATGTTGGTGATCATGGCCGATCAGATGGCGCTGTCGGTCGGTGACTTGTTCATGGCGGCTGTGTTCCCGGGGCTTTTGATCGGGTGTCTATATATCGGGTACATCATCGTTATCGCAACGTTGCGCGCGGATGTGGCCCCGCTCCCCGAAGGGGCCAAGAAGGTTGATTGGGAAGCAATTGTTGAGGTTTTCAAAGCTGTATTGCCCCCTGTGGCGCTTATTGTCGCCGTTCTGGGGTCGATCTTTGCTGGTATCGCGACACCAACTGAAGCCTCGGGCGTCGGGGCGGCGGGTGCCACTTTGATGGCCATTGCCTATCGCAAACTGACTTGGGCCAAGTTGGCCGAGGTTACGCGCAATACGTTCAAAACCACAGCCTATATCTTTGCTATTTTCCTGGGTGCCACGTGTTTTGCGTTCGTTTTGAGGGAGCTTGGCGGTGACGAACTGATCACCCACGTGATCACCAGCCTTGGCTTTGGCGAAATGGGCACGATCTTGTTTATCCTGTTTCTAGTATTCTTGCTGGGTTTTGTGCTGGACTGGATCGAGATCACCTTGATCATCCTGCCATTGGTGGCACCGATTATCGCTGCCATGTCACTGTCGATCCCTGGTAACGGACTGGATAATCCGGAACTGATCTGGTTCGTAATCCTTGTCGCGGTCACGCTGCAGACCAGTTTCCTGACGCCTCCCGTTGGCTTCTCCCTGTTTTACCTCAAGGGAGTAGCCCCGCCCGAGGTGGCGCTGACTGACATCTACAAAGGTGTGGTTCCGTTCATCCTCTTGCAGCTCACGGGTCTGGCGCTGGTGATCCTGTTCCCCTCGCTCGCAACATGGCTGCCCTCGGTCGCTTACTAAGCTTGTAAGGCGGCTGTCCTTGGGTGGCCGCCAAAATCCATTCGGAGACAAAAGATGAAGCAAGATAACATCGTCGAGCCCATTTCGGATGCGTTGGAGTATCACCAGCGGGGACGCCCAGGTAAGTTGGCCATCCGCGCGACTAAACCGTTGAGCTCGCAACGTGATCTGGCGCTGGCCTACAGCCCGGGCGTGGCCGAAGCGAGCACCGCAATCGCCAACAACCCCGCTGATGCGATGAAATATACAGCCCGCGGCAATCTGGTTGCCGTGATCTCCAACGGAACTGCGGTGTTGGGCCTGGGGGATATTGGCGCGCTGGCATCCAAGCCTGTGATGGAAGGCAAAGCAGTCTTGTTCAAGACCTTCGCGGATATCGATTGCTTTGACATCGAAGTGGATGAGAACGATCCCGATGTGCTGGCCGACACGATCCGGAGACTGGAGCCAACATTCGGTGGCATCAACCTTGAGGACATCAAAGCGCCTGACTGTTTTGTGGTCGAAGGTCGGCTGCGCAAGGAAATGAACATTCCGGTTTTTCATGACGATCAGCATGGCACAGCCATCGTCGTCGGAGCCGCCGTTTTCAACGCATTGCTCCTGGTCAAAAAGGATCTGGCGCACTGCAAGATTGTGTCAACTGGTGGCGGAGCTGCCGGTATCGCCTGCCTGAACCTGCTGATGGATATGGGTGCCAAGCGCGAGAATATCTGGCTGATCGACCGCGCAGGTCTGGTCTACGAAGGGCGCGAGGCCGACGCTCAAAAAGCCGCGTTCGCCCAATCTACCGAAGCGCGGGTTCTGGATGATGTCATTGACGGCGCGGATGTCTTTCTGGGCTTGTCGGGCCCTGGAGTGCTGAAGGCTGGGCAGGTGAAAAGAATGGCCCCAAGCCCGTTGATCATGGCCTTGGCAAATCCTGATCCGGAAATTCTGCCCGAAGAAGTTCTGGCTGTCAGATCCGACGCGATCATCGCGACGGGTCGCACCGACTATCCCAATCAGGTCAACAACGTCTTGTGCTTTCCCTTCATTTTCCGGGGCGCGTTGGATGTCGGGGCCACCGAAATCAACGAAGCGATGAAAGTCGCCTGCGTGGAGGCAATTGCCAGCCTGACCCATGATGGTGCCTCTGACGAAGTGGCACAGGCCTACGGCAATCATTCGCTGGTCTTTGGGCCGGAATACATTCTGCCAAAGCCGTTCGATTCCCGGCTGTTGGTGTCCATCGCTCCGGCGGTGGCCAAGGCCGCGATGGAGTCTGGTGTTGCAACCAAACCTATTGCAGATATGGAGGCTTATCGCACCGATCTTGCCCGGTTTGTGAACCGGTCCGCGCCGTTGATGCGCCCGGTGATTGCCAAAGCGCAAGCATCACCGCGTCGTGTCGTCTTTGCCGAAGGCGAAGATCCGCGTGTTTTGCGTGCCGTGCGCGACATCCTGAAGGAGCGAGTAGCACAGCCAATTCTGACTGGGCGGCTGGAGGAAATCACCAGACAAGTCAAAAGCCTTGGTCTTGGGTTTGTGCCGGGGCAAGATGTCGCCGTATTTGATCACAGCGACCCGGCTGTTGCAGATGAATATGGCCAGCCCTTTCACTCCATGCGCGCGCGGGATGGCATCACCCCTGAACTGGCCCGCAAGCTGATCCGGTCAAGCGATACGCTCAGCAGTGCGCTGCATGTGCATCTGGGCCACGCGGATGCCGTCATTTGCGGCACTTCCGGCGCATTTTCAGATCATCTCAAACGCCTCGAACAGGTGTTCGGGGCCAGTCGGGAGGATAATGTTTTTGCGACACTGGTTCCGGTAATGCTGGAAGGCCGCACCGTGTTCGTCACGGATGGCTATGTGAACAGCGATCCCAGTGCCAACGAAGTTGCAAGCATTTGCCGTATGGCCGCCGAACAGGTTCGTGGGTTTGGGATCACGCCGCGGGTTGCCCTAATCGGACATGCCAGTTTCGGGGCGCATCCTACTGAGACAACAGTCAAGATGCGCGAGGCGACCGCGCTGTTGGCCGCCGCGGACGTCGATTTCGAGTTTGATGGTGAGATGCGGTTGAACCTGGCGTTTGACAAATCCGAACGCGAGCGTGTTTTGCCGTGCGGGCGGCTGACCGATGATGCCAACATTCTGGTCTTTCCCAACCTCGACGCGGCCAACGCGGCGATCAATTCGCTCAAGTCATTGGCGGATGCGGAAACCGTGGGGCCCTTCCTGTTGGGCCTGAATGGTGCCGCCCATGTGGTGACGCCGTCGGCAACCTCACGCGGCCTTTTCAACATTGCGGCATTGGCCAGCGCAACCACCAAACAACCAAATTGAACGCAGGTTCAGTAGCAAAGGATTTCATATGACAAACGTTGTAATCGCATCAGCCGCCCGTACCGGGGTCGGAAGCTTTGGCGGCTCTTTTGCAAATACACCTGCGCATGATCTGGGTAGTGCCATGCTTGAGGCCATCGTGGCCCGTGCCGGGGTCGAAAAGGACAGCGTTTCAGAAACCATTTTAGGGCAGGTGCTGACCGCCGCGCAGGGCCAGAACCCGGCCCGTCAGGCACATATCAACGCTGGGCTGCCGATTGCTGCCTCCGCATGGGGCCTCAATCAGGTCTGCGGCTCGGGCCTGCGTGCTGTCGCCCTTGGGGCGCAGCACATCCAGTTGGGCGACGCCGATATCGTTGCGGCGGGCGGGCAGGAAAACATGACGCTCAGCCCACATGCAGCCAATCTACGCGCAGGGCAAAAAATGGGCGATATGAACTACATCGACACCATGATCCGCGACGGCCTATGGGACGCGTTCAACGGTTATCACATGGGTCAGACCGCTGAAAACGTTGCTGAAAAGTGGCAGATTGGCCGGGATGCACAGGACGAATTTGCCGTCGCCAGCCAGAATAAGGCGGAAGCCGCACAAAAAGCCGGAAAGTTCGCTGACGAAATCATTCCTTTCACGATCAAGACCCGCAAGGGCGACGTTGTGATGGACAAGGACGAATACATCCGACACGGAGCCAATCTGGAAGCGATGGCCAAAATGCGCCCCGCTTTCGCGCGGGATGGGTCGGTTACGGCAGCCAATGCTTCGGGTCTGAATGATGGCGCGGCTGGCGTACTGTTGATGTCAGCGGATAATGCCGAGGCGCGCGGCATTGAACCATTGGCGCGGATTGCCAGCTATGCCACCGCTGGGCTGGACCCATCCATTATGGGGGTTGGTCCGATCTATGCATCGCGCAAAGCGTTGGAAAAGGCAGGATGGAAAGTCGAAGACCTTGATCTGGTTGAGGCGAACGAGGCCTTTGCGGCTCAGGCCTGTGCGGTCAACAAGGACATGGGTTGGGACCCGGCCATCGTCAACGTGAACGGAGGCGCGATCGCCATCGGCCATCCAATTGGTGCAAGCGGGGCCCGCATCTTGAACACGCTGTTGTTCGAGATGAAGCGACGTGGCGCCAAGAAAGGTCTAGCCACACTTTGCATTGGCGGGGGCATGGGCGTCGCGCTCTGTGTGGAGCGCCCGTGAGAGCGTTGCCCGCAGATCTTGTGCCGGCCGTTGGTGGTGCGTGGGGATTGTTATGCCGCTAGTGGCCGAAACCTCCGAGCAGATGGCCGAGCGCCTGACAGCTTACTGGAGCATCATGCAACGCACGCAGAACCTGTTTCAGCGCGCCGCGAAGTCTACTGCACAAAAAGGCGATAGCGGCGGATTTTCCATGACTGACCCGACCACGGCGCTCTCCGCCTTTGCTAAGGTCGGCATGGATCTGGCGATGCGGCCCGCCGAATTGATGACCGTCCAGCAAACGGCTTTTGCCAAAATGGCGGATCTTTGGATGTCCGGCTGGACGGGACGGAAAGAGCCTGTCAAAGACCGCCGCTTCCGCGATGACGCCTGGAACGAAGATCCGTTTGCGGGCATCTGCCGGGACGTTCATCTGGCGCTGGAGGATGCAACGCTGGAGACGCTCAACAGCTTTCCCAAAGGATCAAGGGAACAGCTTCGGGTCGAGTTTTACACGCGGCAGATCCTGAGTGCGCTTGCGCCCAGCAACTTTCTTGCCCTGAACCCACAGGCGCGCAAAGCGCTGCTTGAAACCGAAGGCCAAAGCCTGTTGGACGGCTTCAACAACTTGATTGATGACCTGGAACGCGGCGATGGGCGTCTGGATATCAAGACCAACGACGACACCGCCTTTGTCGTGGGTCGCGATCTGGGCACGACGCCCGGCAAAGTTGTCTATCAGAATGACCTGATGCAGCTGATCCAATTCGATCCCATGACCGAAACACAGCGCAAGCGGCCCATTCTGCTGGTGCCGGCATGGATCAATAAATATTACATCATGGACATGCGCGAGAAGAACAGCTTGGTGCAATATCTGCTCAAGCGCGGCCATTCCGTCTTTATCATCAGTTGGATCAATCCGGGCAAAGAACTCGCGGATAAAGACTTTGAAAACTACATGAACGAAGGCCCGCTTGCGGCACTGGATGCCATCGAGCAGGCCACTGGGGAAAACAAGATCAACGTTCTGGGGTTCTGCATTGGCGGAATTCTGGTCACGGCAACATTGGCGTATCTGGCCGCCAAGTGCGATACCCGCATTGCTTCGGCCACCACGCTTGCCACGATGGTTGATTTTACCGACGTCGGCGATATTGGCGTGTTCGTTGATGAGGGCCGCCTCGCTGATCTGCGCGAACATCTGGCAGAGACCGGTCATCTGGAGGCGCACCAGCTTCAGGATGTGTTCTCGGCCATCCGCGAAAACGACATGGTCTGGTCGTTCCATGTGATGAACTACCTGATGGGCGAAAAACCACCGGCGTTCGATCTGCTGTACTGGAACGCGGATTCCACCCGGCTGCCTGCGGCCATGCTGCTGTGGTACTTGGACCGGATTTATTTGCGCAACGGGTTGCGCAAATCGGGTGAACTGATTCTGAACGACACACCCATCGACATCGCAAAGATCAAGACGCCTTGCTTTGTGCTGGCCACCAAGGAAGACCACATCGCGCCATGGAAGTCCGTATATCCGACCACTGGATTGCTGGGCGGTGACGTGACGTTCGTATTGGGCGGTTCCGGGCATATTGCGGGGGTCATCAATCCGCCGGGGGAACGTGAAAAATACGGATATTGGACCGGCGAAGGCTATCCCGATGATCCCGAAAATTGGTTGGCAAAAGCAGATCATCACGCCGGGTCTTGGTGGCCGCATTGGGCCGATTGGCTGGAAGCTCAGGACCGCGCGAAACAAGTTCCGGCACGGGTGCCCGGCGCGGGGAAACTAAAAGTAATTGAGGATGCGCCAGGCACATACGTCCTGACACATTGAACAACAAAGCGGCTGCAGCCGCAGAAAAGATGGGGAGAACACAGATGTCACGGATAGCACTTGTCACCGGAGGCAGTCGCGGAATCGGCGCTGCCATTTCTAAAGAACTCAAGGAGGCCGGTTATTCCGTTGCCGCCACCTATGCTGGCAATGATGAGGCCGCCGCTGCCTTCACGGCCGAGACCGGCATCAAGACCTACAAATGGAACGTTGCAGACTACGACAGTTCCAAAGCAGGCATCGCACAGGTCGAGGCCGATCTTGGCCCGGTTGAGATCGTTGTCGCCAACGCAGGCATCACTCGCGATGCACCGTTCCACAAAATGACGCCTGAGCAGTGGCATCAGGTCATCGACACCAACCTCACCGGCGTGTTCAACACCGTGCACCCGATCTGGCCTGGCATGCGTGAACGCAAGTTCGGTCGCATCGTGGTGATATCCTCGATCAACGGTCAGAAAGGCCAGTTCGCGCAAGTCAATTACGCCGCGACCAAGGCGGGTGATCTGGGCATTGTGAAATCGCTGGCACAGGAAGGCGCGCGCGCCAACATCACCGCCAATGCGATTTGCCCCGGCTACATCGGCACCGAGATGGTTATGGCTGTGCCTGAGAAAGTCCGCGAAAGCATCATCGCGCAGATTCCTGCGGGTCGCTTGGGTGAACCGGAAGAGATCGCCCGCGCGGTCAAGTTCCTCGTCGCAGACGATGCGGGCTTTATCAACGGCTCCACCATCAGCGCCAATGGCGCACAGTTCTTCGTCTAAGTCTGGATAATGCCATGAAAGATCACACAGATATCGACCCAACCGAAAGTCAGGAATGGCAGGAAGCCATTCAGGACGTTATCGAAAAAGATGGTGCAAATCGGGCGCATTTCCTGCTGGATAAGGCGGTACAGCAGGCCCGCGCGGCGGGTGCCACCTTGCCGTTTTCGTCAACCACACCTTATCAGAACACGATTCCGGCGGATGATCAGTTCGAGTTTCCCGGTGATCTGGATATGGAGTGGCGCATTCGGACCATCAACCGATGGAATGCCATGGCAACGGTCGTGCGCCGCAACAAGGAAAGCAGTGAATACGGCGGTCACATCGCGTCATTTGCGTCTTCGGCAGTGATGTACGACATCGGATTGAACCACTTTTGGCGGTCGAAATCCGCCATCCACGGCGGCGATCTGGTGTTCTTTCAGGGCCATGTGATACCGGGCATCTACGCGCGTTCCTTTATGGAAGGCCGGATCAGCGAAGAGCAGCTTGAGAATTTCCGCTCCGAGGTTAACGGCGGCGGGCTCAGTTCCTATCCGCACCCCTGGCTGATGCCGGATTATTGGCAATTCCCGACCGTTTCGATGGGTCTTGGCCCGCTGATGGCGATCTATCAGGCCCGGTTCATGAAATACATGCACAATCGGGGACATATCGACATGGGGGACCGCAAGGTCTGGTGTTTTCTGGGCGATGGCGAAATGGACGAGCCTGAAAGCAGAGGTGCCATCGATCTGGCCGCGCGTGAGGGCTTGGACAACCTGATCTTTGTGGTCAACTGCAACCTGCAACGTCTCGACGGACCGGTGCGGGGCAACTCCAAGATCGTGCAGGAACTTGAAGGCGGGTTCCGGGGCGGCGGCTGGAATGTGATCAAACTTTTGTGGGGCAAAGGCTGGGATCACCTGCTTGAGAATGACACCAGCGGGCGGCTGCGGCAATTGATGGATGAAACCATCGACGGTGACTATCAGACGTTCAAGTCCAAGGATGGTGCCTATATCCGCGAACATTTCTTTGGCAAATACCCTGAAACTGCCGCCTTGGTCGAGGATTGGACCGACGATCAGATCTGGGCGTTGCGCCGCGGCGGGCATGACCCCGAAAAGGTCTATACGGCCTTCAAACATGCGGTTGACACCAAGGGACAGCCAACTTGTTTGTTGATCAAGACGGTCAAAGGCTATGGCATGGGCAGCAGCGGAGAGGGCCAGAACACCTCTCACCAGCAGAAAAAGCTGGCCGAGGATCAGTTGCGCGACTTTCGTGATCGGTTCCAGATCCCTGTATCGGACGAGGACTTGTCAAAGGCCCCCTTTGTCAAACTGAACAACGCGCAAAGTGCCTATCTGGCGGACCAGCGTAAAAAGCTGGGCGGCGACTTTCCCAAGCGCGACTGGCGCGACGCCCCCAAGCTGGAAATCCCGCTGCTGTCTAAATTTGATGGACAGCTTAAAGGCACGGGTGACCGCGAAATCTCGACTACGATGGCCTTCGTGCGCATTCTGACCACACTTTTGCGCGACAAGGCCGTCGGCAAATATGTGGTGCCGATTGTGCCGGACGAAAGCCGGACGTTCGGGATGGAAGGGCTGTTCCGCTCAGTCGGTATCTACAACCCGATGGGGCAGAAATACACGCCGCAGGACGCCGACCAGATGGCGTACTACAAAGAAAGCACCGACGGTCAGGTCCTTCAGGAAGGCATCAACGAGGCCGGCTCAATGGCCGATTGGATCGCGGCGGCGACGTCCTATTCCAACCACGGCGTGCCGATGATCCCGTTCTACATCTACTACTCGATGTTCGGGTTCCAGCGGATCGGCGATCTGGCCTGGGCGGCAGGCGACAGCCGCGCGCGTGGCTTTATGCTGGGTGGCACGGCGGGGCGGACAACCCTGAACGGTGAAGGTTTGCAGCACGAGGACGGACACAGCCACATTCTGGCCAGCACGATCCCGAACTGCATCACCTATGATCCGACCTTCAGCTACGAGGTCGCGGTGCTGGTGCATCACGGCCTACAGCGCATGTTTGTCGATCAGGAGGACGTCTATTTCTACCTCACGCTGATGAACGAGAACTATAGCCATCCTGACATGCCAATGGGCGCGGAAGAGGGCATCATTCGTGGCCTCTACCGTTTGCAGGAAACCAAGAAACCTGGCAAGAAACACGTCAATCTGATGGGCTCTGGCACCATTCTGGTACAGGCTATGGATGCCGCCAAATTGCTCAAAGAGGACTTTGGCGTGACGTCTGACATCTGGTCCGCCACCAGCTTTAACGAGTTGGCGCGCGAAGGGCAGGATGCGCTGCGTCAAAACCGACTGAACCCGCTCGCGGATGAGGTCGTGCCTTACGTGACGCAGCAATTGGCCAAAGCCAAGGGGCCAATCATTGCGGCCACGGACTATATGAAAAACTACGCAGAGCAGATCCGCGC
>JBAUHN010000320.1:0-4621 GCA_049680295.1 Sulfitobacter sp. | reverse complement strand
GCATACACAAAAGTGTCTTGACAAGGTGCGGGTTCTCGCAAACCTGATCCAAGTCAATCCACAAAGGTAGTGAAAACCAAATGCAGGTTAGTGTTCGCGACAACAACGTCGATCAAGCTCTTCGGGTTTTGAAGAAAAAGCTACAACGCGAAGGTATATTCCGCGAAATGAAGCTGAAGGAACACTTCGAAAAACCTTCCGAAAAAAGGCTGCGGGAAAAGGGTGAAGCAATCCGTCGTGCCCGCAAACTGGCGCGAAAAAAACTGGAACGCGAAGGGTAGCTAGACGTCACTTTGGCTAAAATCAAGCAATAGCAACACATACAGCGGAACCCCAAAAGCAACACTCATCATGCGCAAGTGGATCTGATCACACATGCAACGCACCCACTCACGGCGGCCCCATCTGGAGTAGGTTGTTCCCAATCCCCTAAGGTGACGTAATCGGCGGCGGCCTACGTCGCTTGCCTGACAGAGCGTTTCTGGCAATCGCCGCAAGCAAAACCAGATCCATGGGCAATCGACCAGAAGCAGCTCAATACCGTCACCCAACGGAGACGATATTATTGCCCGACCAACCTGAAAATCTCTAACTGCGTTACTTTCCCAATCGAGTCACAGTGTTGGAATCCCCGCGTATGCGTAATTGTCCGTAGAAATATCCCCAAGCCAGACGTAAACCGACAAGAATGCGGTTTCTTTTGTCTTGTTCGCATGCGGCATCATCGATGGATGATAAGATTTCTCGCCAGATCGCAAAACCTGATAGGGAGAGCTCCCGCGCTTCCAATAGGCGGACCCGGCAAGCATTACGAAAACCTCTTCTGCGGGGTGGGTTCGTATTCCATATTCAAAGTCTGGCAGCATTCCATAAAGACCCAGCCTGATAGTCTTTGACGTAACCAATCCATCAGGACCCAGTAGTTCAACATGCACCTTGGGCTGACTATGTGCCACATAGAGTGGGTTTTTCGACGTTTGTGGTGGTGCCCATGGCAATGGCGTTCGAGCGATAACGCTGCACACTGGGTGAGCGTCCTTCTCTGCCATCACACTCAGAAACGGTTCAGGCAGCGAGTGCGGCTCAAACGGTTTGGCGGCTGAAAAGTTTGCGGACAGCAGGGCGTCTTGCGCGTGTCTTTCGATCTTCTCTGGCCCATCAAAAGCCGTTGCGAGTGTTGAGAACAGGGTTTGTAGTTCCATCAGGTCGCCTTCGTCACGATTGCCTGAAATCTATGGAACAACATTTTGTTTGGGGTGCAAATCCATTTGTCATCTGACTTACGACTGCGTCGCCCGTATTAGCCGAAAACGGCCGATCAAGTCCCGCTCTTCACCTTACGCTCGCAACGGATGATGTAGATGCCTGTGGTGACGATTACCGCTGCACCAGCCCATGTCCACATGTCCGGCAATTGGCCAAGGACCAACCACCCCCAGAAAGTGCCCCAGATCAGCAAGCTGTAATGGACAGGTGCAAGAACGGAAGCATGGGCAATTTCCAATGACTTTATGATCATCAATTCACCAAGCGCCGCAAAAAGGGCCATGCCGAACAGCAGCGCCCATTGCATGCCGAACGTGGGGGTTGTCCAGAAAAATGGCAGCGGTATCGACAAGGCCAGGATGCTGACAAGCGCAGTATATGCGACCGTTGTTACCGTGCGATCATCCTTTGCCAAATGGCGTGACAAGACCTGACGTGCCGCAAACGCGGTCGCCGCAACAATGACCATAAACCCCGCCGGATGCATGACACCCAGCCCCGGCCGGATGACAATCAGCGCCCCGCAGAAGCCAACGATAACAGCGCTCCATCGTCTTGGGCCCACAGTCTCGCCAAGAAAAAGAGCGCCCATAATGGTGACCAGAAAAGGGGCCACAAAACTGATCGCTACAGCGTCGGCCAGAGGCACAAACTTGATCGCGATGATAAAACACACGGCCGAGGTTACGGCCAATAGCCCGCGCCCAAACTGCAATGCCAGATGGCGGGTCGCGAAAATTGACGGGCCGAGCACTGCCAGAGCAACCACGACCCCTGCCAGGAGCCCCAGCTGTCGGATCCAAACGATTTGCACCGGGTGGAAGAACTCAGTCAGCAACTTCGCCTGGGTGTCGGCCACAGAAAACAATGCAAAGCCTATAGCCATCACCAAAAGGCCCCGTACATTGTCGGGCGCACCAAGACGTGCCCGCGAACTGGGCAATGGGGACTCAGTTGACGGCAACTCGGCCCTTCTAGCGGCTGCTTGGAGCGGAATTTGCAACGACACCAACCCAGGTGCGTCAAATGCAGTGTGTGATCCAACAGACCTTAGCGGAAGCCTTCAAACAGTGCGATACGGAAAAAGTCACCACGGACGTTTCCGTGCCGCGCCTTTCTCACGCTATCAATCCAGCGTCGTTTTGAGGACAGACACGCGCTCCGTGATGGCCCAAGACAAAACCATGACCACAGCTATCGCCCCCCTTCAATCCTCCGACCGTGTTCTTGCGGGTGTGATGCTCATGCTTGGGTTTTGCTTGACCGCACCTCTGTTGGATGTGGCGGCAAAACTCGCAGCCGACAGTATACCGGTCGGACAGATCACGGCGGCGCGCTTTGTTTTGCAGTGCGTATTGATGGCCCCTTTTTTCTGGGCAATGGGATTGCCGCTGCGCGTTCCGCAAGGAATGCTTGTGACCCTCACGGCACGTGCTTTGCTTTTGTTGTTTGCAACATTTTGCTTCGTTGCTGCGATCCGCTTCATGCCACTCGCAGATGCGCTGGCGATCGTGTTTGTGGCCCCATTCATCGTTCTGTTGGTGGGGAAATTCTATCTTGGTGAAGATGTGGGGGCCCGTCGTGTCGGGGCTGCAGTTGTTGGTTTTGTGGGCGTCTTGTTCGTCATCCAACCCAGTTTCGCAGCCTTTGGCGCGGTTGCGATCATTCCGCTTGGAACGGCGGTTGCTTTTGCTTTCTATATCCTTGTGACACGTGGCCTGTCGCGCAGAATGCACCCCGTTGCTTTGCAATTCCACACGGGCCTGATCGCCAGCTTGTTTTGCATTCCGGTCTTGTTGTTGTCAGAGGGTTCCGGGTCCGGCCTGTTTGATCCTGTCTGGCCAAGCGGCATTGCCTGGCTGTGGCTTTTGGGAGCCGGGTTTTTCGCCACAATAAGCCACATGATGATGACCTACGCTCTGTCGCTCGCACCATCAGCCACGCTTGCCCCACTGCAGTATTTCGAGCTGCCAGTCGCGGCGGTTTTTGGATATTTCGTGTTCAACGATTATCCAAACGAGCTAAGTCTGACGGGTATTGCCATCATCATTGCTGCCGGGCTTTACATGATCCATCGTGAAAGGCTTGCGGCCTGACGGTTAATCATATCCCGTGCTAAACCTTCACTCCAAGATAGTACTGGAAGTCCAATAACGGATGGGGTGAATGGCTCTTGCCCCATTCGGTGCCGCATCTTGGATCATTAGAACCTACAAGCTTTGAATGACCTCTTATCTCGATCTGAGGTTAAGCCAATTCAGATGCGAACTTCTACTTTTTGCCCGTAGTATCTTTCGCTGCATTTTCAGCGCTGAGAGAGCGGCCATTGGTCGAGAATACTCTTAGGGCGGGTTTGTCCGCGACTTGATCCTTGGGTGTTCGTCCTCGCTGTGGTTCGCATGAACGACCGGTTTTCTTGCGGCACAGCGGCATTGAAATTTTCGCTGCTGCAGCAACATTCACGCTGCGAGCGCACGCAACGAGAAAATCCAAGGAACAGGTTGGGCTCTTCCGACACCTTAGCTGCACTGACTACGAGCGACTAGTTTAGGGCGTTGCGCCATTAGCTGCAACGTCCACGAACTCGAAAGATGCGGACTTTCCCGACATTGGTGTTCGAGCATGTTGCTGAAGCAGCATTTGTTCGCAGTTGCAGCGGCGTGCTTTTTGCGGTGCAGCGGGTTTCACCAGAGCAGCCACTCAAGTTCGCTCTCTAGAACCAAACTCGAATAGTCCTTTTGCTGCGAAGAGGTCAAACAAGCGGACACTCTCCAAACCAGACTTTTGCACGGTTGGATATTGCTGACACAGCATTCTTTCGCATTTGCAACAATGATCACTTCGCTGTGCACAAGGGGCCACCGAACAAGTGACTACTAATGAACACAGTTCCGAGGGCACCGGTCTCTCATTCTGGCCCAACTTTCAAGAGTACCGATCCATGCAAACTCCAACCGGCCTACAAGGGCATTAGTCCTTGAAACGATTTTCGTACGACAACTTCATGCACCATAGTTGCCAAAGTGGTGAGATCAAAAATGGGGAGCGCGAGTTCTTTTTGTAACCGCTCAGCGTAAGGCGGTAGATCCGTACATTCTAATACCAACGAGCGGATGTCGGGAGCATTACCCTTCAATTTCTTGGCCGCATCCAGTACTTCATCTTCTATCAAATCGAGATCCATTGAAGTCCGCTCATTTCTGAGAATGACTTCTGCAAATTCAGATGTTTCTTCCAAACCTTGTATAACTACCGGGATACTCCCAGCACCGACCACTTCAAGATGAGCGACGCTTAGCGCTTCCTTGTCGGCAGTCAAAATGCCAACCGGTGCAGAGCCACCAGTCATATGAAA
>JBAUHN010000319.1:0-14102 GCA_049680295.1 Sulfitobacter sp. | reverse complement strand
GATCACAGCACGCAGAGGCGGCAGGTTGTCGATTGCGCTCATGACCGGTCGCTCATTGAGATATGCCAATGCTGGCCATTCGAGCGGCCAGCTTAATCGCTTCGATCATGCTGGTGGGGTTGGCGCTGCCTTGACCGGCGATGTCAAAAGCAGTGCCATGATCGGGTGAAGTGCGCACAAACGGCAGCCCCAGAGTGACGTTCACGCCGCGGTCAAAATCCAGCGTTTTTATCGGGATCAGCGCCTGATCATGATACATCGCAATTGCCGCATCATACCGGGTGCGGGCGGCGGCATGGAACATCGTGTCTGCGGGCCATGGCCCGGTGACCTGCAACCCACCCACTGCCATGTCGCGGATCAAATCGGCGATCCAATCCAGTTCCTGCCGCCCCATTGCGCCACCTTCGCCTGCGTGGGGGTTCAGGCCGGCAACGGCAATGCGCGGGTCTGCAATGCCAAAACGCGCGCGCAGACCTGAGGCTGTGATCGCAATTGTTTCGCGCAACACTTCGGGCGTCAGGGCGTAAGGCACATCCTCAAGTGCGATGTGGATGGTTGCAGGCACCACCCGCAACTGGTCGCTGGCCAGCATCATCACCGGACGCGCACCGCCCGCCAGTGCCGACAGATATTCGGTGTGGCCGGGATAGGCAAAGCCAGCGCCGTCTATCAGGGCCTTTTTGTGAATGGGGGCCGTGCATAGGGCTGCCGCTTTGCCGGATGTGGTCAGCGCCACGCAAGTTGCAATCGTGTCAATGACACCTTTGGCGTTTTTCGGGTCCGGCTGGCCCGGCGTTGCGGCACCCTCAAATGCAAACGGCAAAACCGGCATGGCGTCGCGGCAGACAGATACGGCCTGATCCAGATCGCCAATTTCGCGAAGTTGGATGCCCGCGGGCAGATGGCGCGGATCGCCGACCCACGCCATGTTGATCTGGTTTTTCAATGCCAACCATGCGGCGGCCGCGACCTCGGGGCCAATGCCTGCCGGTTCCCCGCAGCTGATAACAACGGGGGTGTCAGACCATAAAGGTGCTGCGGTCATCGGGTCATTGTTCGACGATACGGGCATCTGCGCGTAGCTGTTGCAGAAAGCCATCGGCATATGCCGACAGCCGGTTTTGGCGCAGGCTGCTGGCGACATCTTCGCGCGCGACCTCTTCGTTGGCGGCGGCTGTGCGGCCACACATCATCAAAAATACCAGCGTTTGCCCATCTGCGCGGGTCAGCGCGGTCGAAACCTCGCCTTCATCCAGTTTCGACAATTCGATGGCGATGTCCTGCGGGATTTCGCCAGGCAGCTTGCTGCCACGGTCCAACACTTCTTCGGGTTGCCCCTGTGCCACGCCATATAGATCGTCGCAGACATCTACGCGCGCCCGGATTTTGGCAGCTTGCGCCAAGGCTGCTTCGCTGCGACCGCCGGGAATATAGTAGGCTGCGTATTCGATGGCCGCGTATTCCTGGCTAGAGCTGTCGGTTTCTTCGATACCGCGCAGTTGGAACAGGGCGATCGCGTTCGGTATCGCGATGGGGTCTGTGACGTCCCCCGGTGCCAGTGCCAGCAATGCAGGGCGCAGTGCGGGGGGTAAATTTGTCAAAGGTTGCCATCCAAGACGCCCACCACGTCCGCGGGATGCGGTTGCAGAATGCTGGCGTGCGAATTGCGAAAACTGCGCCTCAGAGGTCGCGGCGGCCACACGGTCGGCGATGGCCTGTGCCTGGGCGGCTTTCTGGGGCGGGGCGGGGATGATGATTTCCGACAACAGGACACGGATACCACTGGCACCGCCGGTGGCCGCAAGGGCGCGGTCAATCTCGGCCTCGGTGATTTGCACACGCGCGCCGTATTTCGCCCGGATCAAATCGCGCCAAGCAAGGCCGCCGGTGACAAAATCACGAAAGCTCTGTTCAGATACACCGCCCTGGCCCAGCGCTTTGACGAATTCTTCGGTGGACAGGTTCGCGCGGGAAGAAAATTCGGCAAGACCTGCGTCAATACCTTCTTGTGTCAGTTCCAACCCGGCCGAGCGCACGGCCTGCGCACGCAAGCGGTCGTCGATCAACTCTTGCAGAGCCTCGTCGCGGGTTGATCCCGGCGCATTCAACAACCGCAGAAATCTTGAGCGTTGTTCGATTTCGTATTCGGTCACGACGGAATCATTGACTTTGACCACGGGGGAAAACAAATTCTGTGCCGCGACCGGTGCGGCCAAAAGCGCTGTCATTGCCAGCGCGCCAAATACCCGTTTCACGTTGAAACCGTTCATAATGCTTATTTCCCGCATGATCGTGTATAACTTTCTGTTCCTTTGCGCGCTGAGAACCCGCGCAACCCGATGGTAAACCCGAAATCCGTCGAGGGCTCAACACTTGTTGACGAGGTATAGCGCCGCTTGACCGAAAGATCGACCGAAACGCACTCATTGTTGTAAGTCAGACCCATTCCGGCCGTCGCCGCCCGGTCGTCAACCAGATCAAAGCGCCAATCTGCATTGGCGGACCAGTATTTGTTGATCTTATATCCGCCGTCCAGTGTAATTTCAGAGGTTGAAATGGTCCGCCCTTCGGCTGCATCCTGGGAAAGCCACAGATAGCTGCCGCCCAATTGCGCATGTTTGCCAGTCCAGTCGCCGCGTATTTCGGTTTTGGCAAAATCAAAGCTTTCGTTGAAAATGGACCGCATGGCGACGGCCCAGCCGTTTTGGGTTTTCAATTGACCCGCGACCAGAAAGTCAGATGTGGTTCCTGCCAGACCTGATGAGGCGGTAAAATCCGGGTTTGCGCTTTCGCGCAGAACTTGTCCGATGGTCAGGTTTGCATCCCAGCCTTTTGGATCAAACCGCGACCAATTCACACCATATGCCGCCACGGCGCCGTGTTCGCGGCGGTCCGGGCTGGGAAACCGCGAAAGCGACAGCAGATTGCCTTCGTCAAACTCAACGCGGGTGCTTTCTTCGTTGGGGATATTCAGCTGATCCTGCCCCAGCCAACCAAATTGCACGATGGGTTCGAGCAAATGGGTCACGCCGCGCCTATTTGTCTTTGACAGCGGATAGCGCAGTGTCAGGGCGGCGCGCGGTGTGACCTGCGACTGGGTTTGCTCAAATGTGCTGTCTTGGGAGGTATTGAACAGATCAAACGCTGCACCGACTTGGGTTTGCGCGCGGATCCCCGGCCCAATCGTCCATGTGTTCAGCCAGGCAACATCGCCGGTCAATCGCGTCACATCGCGGCCCAGAATATCCAGGTCGGAATAGCGGTAATGGCTATGCGCGCCTACCGCCAAACGCAGTTCACCGGCCATAGCGGAAGGGAAATAACGGGCCTCATAGACTGCATCGGCGACGATTGTCGGTAAGGTCGCGTTGACCTCGCCGTCCCTTAGAGAGGTAAAATTGATCAGGCTGCCTTGGACGTATTCATTGCGTTTGGTACGGCTGACTGCGACTTCGCTATCAAGCCGGTCTTTCGAGGAATATCCATATTCTGTCAGATAGGCATCATCGGTAGTGATCTCGAGGTCGAATGTCAGTTTAAAGTCGCGCGGCAAATCGAATGCGCCGTTCGCAAATAGATATCCGCGCGTCTCACCTGGGTTCAATTCATCGCGGGTCAAGGCGCCAACAAACTGGATGCGGCCGGCGACAAAGGCTTGACGGTAGCGGAATTCCAAAGTGGCCGTACTGGTGGAAAGATAGGGCGTCAAAGTCAGGTCGCGATGATCGCCGAATTTAATGAAATACGGCAGTTTAAAACCGGTACCCAATTGCGAAGTCGTGCGAATGGAAGGCGTGAGGAACCCGGTTGCACGCTCCAGTGTCGGATCGGGCAACCGCAACCTGGGGATATAGAAGACCGGGACATTGCGGATGCGAAACTGTGCCTCGTCAAAGTATAGTTGCTGGGCTTCCTGATCGTGGATGATCCGTTTGGCGCGGATTTGCCAAAGCGGCGGGCGACCGTCTTCGCAGACTTTGCATGAGGTCACGGCGGTTTTATAAAGCTGATTGTAGCGCCCGTTTACTCGGTTGATCTGAACGGCCGCCAGTTGCAACTGTTGGTCCAGTACCATGCGCGCGCCGGTCAGCAACCCTGATTGCAGGTTCGGGTCAAGCTCTGCCGCTGAGGCCAAAATAGTGATACTGTCGCCGTCGCGCAAAGTAATGGGGCCTTCGATGATCAACGCGCCAGTGGTTTGATTGTAGCGAATAGAGGACGCGCGCAAACGTGTCGTGCCTTGAAAGGCCTCAACATTGCCGGTTGCGACCAGTTCGCGATCGCCGGTGATAAACAGGTTATCGGCGACCAGAACAGCCGGCTTTGCCGCATCGCCTTGGGCAAATGCCGCAACAGTCAGCGTGACAGAGGCTGTCAGTAGAACGACAAGGGCTGTCAGCGCGCGCATAACTTAGCCGTCCTCCATATGCAGCAATAGGCCCAAGGCCAGTAGAATCGACGCGATCGGTGGTGCCCAAGCCGCCAAAAGAATGGGTATCTGGCCATTCTCGCCGAGGATATGGGCAAAATTACGCACGAAATATAGACTAAACCCCAAAAGGACGGCGCCAAGAACGGCGACGCCAGTGTTCCCAAATCTGGTGTGACGCATGGTAAAGCCGCTTGCAACCAGAACCATTGCAATCAAAAACAGCGGCCGCGCCAGCTCTGCCTGAAACCAGACCTGATGTTTGCGCGATGAAAATCCGGCCTGTTCAAGTTGGGATATGAATTGCGGCATTTCCCAGATCGAGACAACGTTGGGTTTGCCGAAGCTTTCGCGTATCCGTTCCAGCGTCAGCGTTGATGGAATTTCCAGCGCGTCATGTATTTCGGCGTCAGCTTCTGCGTTCCTTCCGGCCTCTAGCGACCATATCTTCGCGTCTCGCAAATGCCACTGACCGTTCTGCAGGGCGGCACTGGCGGCTTCAATGCGGCGCGCAGGTCCACCTTCGGGCAGATAAGACAGGAACGTCACGTCATAAAGCACCGAGGCGTCCGCATTGCTGCGCCACGCGCGGATCACGGTTTGCCCTTCGGTGCTGCCCTGGCGCAGCCACAGCCCTTCGCCCGAAATCGACAGTGCTGACGCGCCGCCTGTGCGGTAGCTTTCGGCCAGTTTTGAATATTGCTTGGACGTTCCGGCGACAATCGGGTTCAGCATGGTTACCGCAAACCCGCCAATCACGATGGACACCAGTACCGGTGCGATCAACGCACGCATCGCGGATCGCCCGGCGGCACGAGTCACGATTAGTTCGGAGGACCGCGCCAGGCCGATAAACAGTACAACTGTCGCCAGTATCATGATCAACGGCAAAATCTGGTTGATAGTCTCAGGCGCGTTCAACAGGGTAAGTTCAATGATCTGGGCGAAATTGATATCTACGCCGCTAAAACTGCGGGTCTGATCGACAAGATCCACCAAAACAATGAGTATGAAAAAAACGAACGTCAGGCCTGCAAAACTATAGGCAAAGCGTTTCGCGAAATAGCTGTGCAAAATCACGGTGCCACCACCTGTCTTTTGCGTCTGAAACGCGCCGGATATGCGGCGTGCATCAGCATTCCCATGATCAAAAGCGCGCCAATCAGCGCCGGGAGATACATCAGTGCCCATAACTGTGGGTCTTCGCGGACCGATCCGCGCAGGGTGCTGCGCATCCCGTCAATGGCGATCAACAGACCAAAGGCGATCACCACCTCACGCCAGACCCCAAAGCGGGAATAGCCGCCGATCAGCAAGGTGGAAAACCCGATCAACGCCGCAATCGCACAAAAGATCGGTTGCGCAAAGCGGGCATGAAATTCTTCTGTCAACTGACCATCTGTCTGAATGTCTTGATCCACCAAAGTATCCCATGAGGCCAGCAATTGTGGCGTTGACAGCGCGCGTGCCGAGACATTCAAGGCGGCATCCCTTTTGACCAGTGCCGTGATATCAAACGCGAAATCCGAGAACTTTGCGGTCGAGAGCTGGTTGTTTTCGGTGGTTAGCCGCTGCGCCAACCCATCCACCATAATCAGATTGGTGCCCGGGCCATTGCGCACCAGATAGGCCTGTGCAGCGGTGTAAATGACGCCCACAGAAGGATCGCGGCGGTCCGATAAAAACACGTCATGCAACACCCCATCTGCGGCGATCTCGCGGGTGTAGAATGTCACGCCGGCGGTCGGGTTCAAAAAGGCGCCATCGGTCAGCAGGCGGGCAGTGACGTTCTTGGAAATCTCAGCCTCGCGCTTTGTCAGTTCCGCCTGGGCCAGCGGGGCCAGAATATGCACAAGGATCAGCATCATCAGCGCCGTGATCAACCCGAAAAACAGGACCGGCCGCGCCAGACGCCAGGGGCTGGACCCGGTGGCGGACATGACGGTCAGTTCGCTTTCGTTATTCAGACGGTTGGTGATGTAGACGGCGGCGGCAAAGGTGGCGATCGGCAGAACCGTTGCAATCAGCTTTGGCAAACCCAGTGCTGTAAACTCCAGAAAGACCAGGGCAGATTGCCCATCGCCGATCAGGCGATCAAACAATCCGACAGCCCGGTTGATCCAGAACACGGCGACCAGTACCAGTGAGAAGAAGCCGAACAGAACCAAAAGCTGCGACAGCAAGTATCTGTCGAATTTGGTCACTCCATCCCCCCGGCCATTGCTCTTGTTCTTATGGGCGACTTTAGACCAAAGAATTGATCTAGAAAACTGCTATCTGGCCTTTACCCAGGTGCCGCGCTAGGTCTGTGGCGAGATTTCGCTTTTAAGGGCAAAAGAAATGACCAATCCAACCGCTGTTCGCTTTGTTGAGACAGACATTGAAGACCTGAATACCTGCGAGGGCCGGATTGCGGTCGTCATAGGAAAACCCGGCCAGCAGGACGTATTTTCAAGACGTATCAACAAGTTGACCAAGGGCGCGTTACAGCGTGCGACGCAAAGCCCGGCGTTTGCCAAGCTTAAGCCTGGTCAGGTCATGACATTGTCATTTCCTACCAATATGGCCGCTTCGGCTGTGGACATATTAAACCTTCCCAACTCTGCGTCTCTACAAGACGCACGCATAGGTGGGGCAGAGCTGGGACGCAGACGCGGTAAAGCTGAATTATTGATCGCGGCGGGCAATACAAAACACGTGGCCGAAATCGCATTTGGTGCGGTGCTGCGTGATTACAAATTCCGCGACCACAAAACGGACGCAGGCGACCCAGCGGGGAGCATTGCCGTCATGTGTGCGAAACCTGATTTGGCCTCTGCCAGGGCCGCCCCCTTGCTGGCTGTTGCTGACGGGACATTCATGGCCCGCGATCTGGTCAATGAGCCCGCAAATGTACTGACCACAACCGAATTTGCCAATCGACTGGTTGCAATGAAATCTCTTGGCCTCAGCGTTGAGGTGCTGGAAGAAGATCAGCTGGAAGCCCTTGGAATGCGGACGTTATTGTCGGTCGGGCAGGGATCTGTCACGCCAACCAAAGTCGTCGTCATGCAGTGGAATGGCGGCGCCAAAGGCTCAGCCCCTTTGGCACTGGTTGGCAAGGGTGTCGTGTTCGACACCGGCGGGATCAGCCTGAAACCCGCAGGCGGCATGGAAGAGATGACCATGGACATGGGTGGCGCGGGCACAGTGGCCGGTGTGATGCGCGCACTGGCGCTGCGTAAGGCCAAAGCCAATGTTGTCGGGCTTGTCGGGCTGGTCGAAAACATGCCCGCAGGCAATGCAACCCGGCCGGGTGATGTCGTGCGCAGCATGAAGGGTGACACGGTCGAAATCGTCAATACCGATGCCGAAGGGCGATTGGTTCTATGTGATGTCATGTGGTACGCACAAACCCGGTTTGAACCTTGCGGCATGATTGATCTGGCGACGCTGACCGGGGCCATTATCGTCGGTCTTGGATATGAAAACACGGGCGTTTTTTCAAACGACGACGGGCTGTGCAACGCCCTGCTGAAAGCCGCAGGTTCCGAAGGCGAAGGCGCCTGGCGTATGCCGCTGGGGCAGGCCTATGACGACTTGTTGAAATCACCAATTGCGGACATGAAAAACATCGGCGGCAGGCCTGCAGGCTCCGTAACGGCGGCGCAATTCCTGCAACGGTTTGTGAAAGAGGACGTGCCTTGGGTGCATCTGGACATTGCCGGCACGGCGACCGTGAAATCGGACAAGCCATTGGTGCCAAAGGGTGCAAGCGGATGGGGTGTTCGAACCCTTAACCGTTTGATTTCAGACAAGTTTGAGGATCATTGACCCGGATGGGGGTTGCGTATTTCTATCATCTGACGCACCGCCCGCTTGAGGACACGTTGCGGATGCTGCTGGGCAAGGCGCAACAGGCCGGGTGGCGCACAGTTGTCCGCGGTGGCGATGCAGCGCGTATCGCGCAACTGGACGCGCAATTGTGGTTAGGGCCGGAAGACAGTTTTTTGCCGCATGGCATTGCGGGTGGCGCGCATGACGCAGACCAGCCGATATTGCTGACGGCGGAGGCAGCAACGCCGGCAGGGGCCGAATGTCTGATGACAATTGACGGTGCTTCAATTGATGCCGACGAAGTCACCGCCCTGCAACGTGTCTGCGTCTTGTTTGACGGCAATAACGACGCAGCCTTGGGGCAAGCCCGGACACAATGGAAAGCGCTGAAAGATGCAGGTGTGTCGGCGCAATATTGGTCCGAAGACAGCGGTAAATGGGAAAAGAAGGCCGAGACCTGACCCTACAGCGTTCTGCGTTTAACTTGAAACATCACGTATCACCTAACGCGCCCAAAATCTTTGATTTCAGGCAGCGTTGGGTGATTCAGGTTTAACGCGGAATGCTTTAACGCGTCAGGATAAGCTCGCCTCGGGTGATCTCGATCCGGCCCCAATGTTGCAGATATTCCATCCCCAGCAGCGATTCCGCCATGACGCCATCATTGACCACGGCGCGCATATCATAGTCGGTGATCGACCCCAAGGTGACGGTTTCAAGGTGCACAGGGGCGGTGCGCACTTCGCCATTGGCGGTCATCGCCCGGCCAAAATAATTCAGGGACTTCGGATCAATCCCGGCCGCGATTGCGTCATCCTGGGTCAGCACCATATCGGTGGCACCGGTATCCACGACAAACCGCATGGCAGTATCGTTGACGTTCAGCACAATATAGTAATGCCCGTCCGGCGCGCGCGGCACTACGATCTTGCCCTCATCGGCAAAACTGACCTGGCGGGGGTTGATCGTATGCGACACGTCATCCCAAAGCCCGACAGCAGCGATCACGCCGAAAAAGATCAACGCCCAGATCGAGGCCTGCTGAAGCGTTTTGTTCAACGAAAATCGCGCCTGAACCAGAAACCAGCCCAAGATCATAACTGCTAATATGACCAGGTAAATCAAACGCCCTGGGTCGACACCGTCCATCGGAGACTCCTATTTTCGGGCGTTTAGATAATGCCTTTGTGGCAAAATTTTAACCCACAGCGGGCCCAAATCCAAATGCCGTCAATCCATCAAGCACAAATTGCACCGAAAGGGCTGCCAAAAGCATGCCCAACAGGCGCGTGACAACAGTAATGCCGGTTTTCCCAAGTGCGCGTTCAATCATACCGCTGGCCATGAAAAACGCCATGACAATCACCATCACCAGCGCTGTGACCCCCAAAACCATTAAAGTGCCTTCGGCGTCCGGCCGTTGGCCCATCAACAAAATCACCGAGGCGATGGACCCCGGACCGGCAATCAGCGGAATTGCCAAAGGAAAGACCGATGGATCATGGCCATCGTCATCTTCCTCTGTGCGGTCTTCGCGGCGTTTTGTGCGCCGTTCAAATAACATGTCGAGCGCTGTCAGAAACAATAATATTCCGCCCGCGACCCGGAAGGCAGGCATTGAAATGCCGATGAACCCCAAGACGGATTCCCCGAAAAGCGCAAAGATCAGCATAATTACAATGGCGACGCCACAGGCCCGCCACGCAATGCGGCGGCGTTCGGTTGCGGACATACCTTGGGTCAAAGCCACAAAAAGCGGCGCCAGCCCAATCGGGTCAATGACGACGAACATCGTGACGAATGCGGTGATCAGAAAAGCGGTATCCATGATCCGCCCCGCCTATGCAAAAGCCGACGGTGGGTCAAGCGGTGCAGGCTCTGACAAAGGAAATCACAAGGCGTCAAAGCGATGCAGCCGCCCGGCTGGCCTGATCATAATGCCCAGATAATGCCCGCAGGCTGGCCGCGATATCGCGCATTTCCTCGCCGGTCATATCCAGACGAGACAGGCCGTCGAGCAAACATTGCCCGCGCACATCACGGTAGGCCGCACACAGTTCTTCGCCCGCAGGGGAGGTGCGGTAAAACACCTCTTTGCCGCGTTTTTCCGATGTCAGCAGGTCCATTTTCAACAATTTGCGCAAGGCGTAATTCACCGTGTGGGTGTCTTCGATGCTGAGCAAAAAGCAAATGTCGGACAGGCGCTTGTCGCGGCCACGATGGTTGGTGTTGTGCAAAACCATTATTTCCAAAGCGGTCAGGTCGGTGTTTCCAGCCGCCGACATGCAGCGTGTCATCCAGCGCGAGAACGCGTTATAGGCGATGATCATGCCAAATTCGACTTCCGAGGCCTCCCAGCCTTCACCGTCAGCCAAATGCCGTGAGGAAACGATGCGTCGTTTCTGGTCTGGAGTGTCTGTCATTTTGGGTCAAAACCTTATCAAATCACTGATGATAAGCATATAAAATGGCGGTG
This sequence comes from Sulfitobacter sp., assembly GCA_049680295.1. Classification (GTDB taxonomy): domain Bacteria; phylum Pseudomonadota; class Alphaproteobacteria; order Rhodobacterales; family Rhodobacteraceae; genus JBAUHN01. Next base: position 3,378 of record JBAUHN010000319.1, on the reverse strand, counting down.
ATACGTCCAGCAAAAATATCGGCCTGTCGGGCCTTCAGGCGCTTAGGCGTCGGCTTTTTCCAGTTTCTCCAGTGCGGTCATCCACATGGTTTCGGCGCGGGCCAGTGCATCCATCACTTCAGCATATTTCTTGTTCCAGACTGCCAGTTCACCGACCTTGGCATCCTCATACAAACCCGGATCAGCCAGTTTCTTCGCCAGCTTGTCACGCATGTCGTTCAGTTTTTCGACCCGGGCTTCGGATTTGCGCGCCTCGGAACGCAGACCAAGGATTTCGTCGCGGCTGGCCCGTTTGGCCTTGGGCGCTTCGACGCGTTTCCTTGACGCTTTGCTGACCGGTTTTTCAGGGTTCAGCAGCATCTTACGGTAAGCTTCCAGATCGTCCTCATAGGGTTTGACGGTGCCATCGGACACCAGCCACAACCGATCGGCGACCATGCTGAGCAGATGCATATCGTGGCTGACAAGGATCACGGCACCCGAATAGCGGGTCAGTGCCTCGACCAGCGCTTCGCGCGATTCGATATCCAGGTGGTTGGTCGGCTCATCCAAAATCAGCAAATGTGGCGCGTGAAGCGTGGCCAGCAGCAACGACAGGCGCGCCTTTTGCCCCCCCGACAGACGGCCCACTTCGGTTTCGGCTTGATCGGGGCCAAGGCCAAATCCGGCCATTTGGGCGCGCAGCTTCGAATGCAACACACCCGGTCGCGCTGAAATCAGATGCTGTAAGGGCGTTTCATTAACATGCAGCTCATCGACTTGATGTTGCGCGAAAAACCCGATGCGCAGCTTGCTCGATTGCACCGATTTTCCGCCCATCAGCACCAGTCGATTGGACAGCAGCTTCGACAAGGTTGATTTGCCCTGACCGTTTTTGCCCAGCAGGGCGATGCGGTCGTCCTGATCAATGCGCAGGTTCAGACGGCTGAGCACGGGTTCGTCGGTATAGCCCACGGCACCGTTTTCAATGCTGATGATGGGCGGCGAAAGCTCTTCTGGCTCGGGAAAGGTAAAGACCCGTTTGGCCACCTGTTCGGGCGAGGCGATCATATCCATCTTTTCGATCATCTTCAGCCGCGATTGCGCTTGCTTGGCTTTCGACGCCTTGGCCTTGAACCGGTCGACAAACGATTGCATGTGATCGCGCCGGGCCTGTTGTTTCTTGGCCATCGCCGCCTGCACCGCGCGTTGTTCGGCGCGTTGACGGGCAAACTGATCGTAAGGGCCCTGATAGAACGTCAATTGCCGTTCATCGAGATGCAGGATCGCGCCCACCGCGCGGTTCAGCAATCCGCGATCGTGGCTGATGATGATGACGGTATGGGGATATTTGGCAAGATACGCCTCAAGCCACAAAGCACCTTCCAGATCCAGATAGTTTGTCGGCTCATCCAGCAGCAACAGATCAGGCTGGGCGAACAGGACCGCTGCCAAAGCCACGCGCATGCGCCAACCGCCCGAAAAATCCGAACAGGGCATCAGTTGTTCGGCATCATCAAATCCCAGACCTTTGAGGATCTGCGCCGCGCGCGCCTCGGCGGACCATGCATCAATATCGGCCAGACGGGTTTGCACGTCGGCAATGCGCGCCGGGTCGGTGGTGGTTTCGGCCTCGCGCAGCAGGGCCGCGCGTTCGGTGTCTGCCTCAAGCACCGTGTCCAGCAGGGAAGTCGAGGACGAAGGCACCTCTTGGGCGACACCACCAATGCGGGCGCGTGAGGGCAGGGATATCGCCCCGCCATCCAGCCCCAATTCGCCTTTGATGATCTTGAACAGCGTGGTTTTCCCGGTGCCGTTTCGCCCGACAAGACCAACTTTGTGACCATCGGGAATGACCGCACTGGCGCCCTCAAACAGGGGGCGGCCTTCGACGGAGTAACTGATATCTGAAATGCGCAACATGGACGGGGTGTGCCGCAACGCGGCGTCCGCGTCAACTTCGGCTTTTCAAGGGGGGGACCCCGTGCTAGGTGAGCCGCGAATTCACATGTTTTGGCACATCGCCAAGCTGATAACCCGGAGCGAACACCATGGCCCTAGAGCGCACATTCTCGATCATCAAACCAGATGCCACCCGCCGCAACCTGACCGGCAAGATCAACGCCAAGTTTGAGGACGCAGGCCTGCGGGTGATCGCACAAAAGCGCATCCACATGACAAAAGCACAGGCCGGTGTTTTCTATGCTGTGCATGCTGAGCGCCCGTTTTACGACGAATTGTGCGAATTCATGGCGTCCGAGCCGGTTGTGGTTCAGGTATTGGAAGGCGAAGGCGCCATTGCCAAAAACCGCGAAGTCATGGGCGCCACCAACCCGGCAGACGCTGCAGCCGGTACAATCCGCGCGGAATTTGCCCAAAGCGTTGGTGAAAACTCGGTCCACGGATCAGACGCACCTGAAACAGCCGCCGAAGAGATCGCGTATTTCTTTTCCGGCATGGAACTGGTGGGTTAAGTCACCGCATTCCTGCGACCGCTTTTGCGCAGGTTTCAGTGGTACAAAAACAACGCTCCGAATTGGATTTCGGAGCGTTTTTTCATGCCGAATTGTATGTCCAGATTGGTTTGTGGCTGTCGAATCGGGCGCGTCCTTTCGCGGTGAAAATCCGTTTGTGCCAGATTGGATTTCCTTAAAATTCACGCGTAACGTGTTTTTAACAAATGACTTTTTTCTGATGAACGGTTTTTACACGCCGGGGCAGACGGCACGTCCGCGATTTTACTCAGTAACTACGGGGGGTTCTGCGGGCTTGGCCCGGACACCGTGGGTGCAAGGGGTCATTTTCGCCACAATGGATGGTTGATGAGGGTGAGCTGCCTTGGCATGATGCAACTTAGGGTGTTCCAATTTTGGAGTGTGGGCTTTTTTGGTACTGTTTGCTTTTGTGCAGACATTTGGGTGCGAACGGAGACTTGTTTTGAGCGGTTTGAATTTAAACAGAAACGTGGCATTGGCAGCACTGGTTGGTGGCCTGCTAATTGGCACGCAGGCGGCGGCTGTGACCTATCGGTGTAGCGTTGGCAACTATGGTGTTGCCGGCACCACTCAAGTCGGAATAGCGAAAGTCGCGGCGACCTGGTTTGGCGATGGTGTCATAATTGATTTGGCAAAAAATTCTATTCAGCAGACTTACGGAAAACGTGCGCGTAAACCTGAAGCGATAAGTATTGTGCAGCGCAGCGCTCGTTTTACCGTCTATGGCTTTGAAACAATGGTCGAGACTGAAGGCCGGGATCGTAAGGCAAAATATACCTATCGCGTTTATCCCGATGGCCGTCTTAAAGCCTTTGGAGGGATGAAAGGCGGGAATTATGGGACCCTGACCGCCGCTGGAAACTGTCGCTGATAGGACATTGGCCTTTGTGACGCGCCCGTAAAG
>JBAUHN010000318.1:0-2137 GCA_049680295.1 Sulfitobacter sp. | reverse complement strand
GGCAATGACCAGGATAACTTGACCGATTGTGCCGCGCGGCATAGGATATGAACAAGTGTTCAATAAATCGAAGCTCCGGGGGCCATAATGTTCAATGCAACAATGCAGTTTGATTTGGGCGAGGACGTTAACGCGTTGCGCGACATGGTGCATAAATGGGCACAAGAGCGTGTCGCGCCTTTGGCGGCCGCAATTGATCAAAGCAATGTATTTCCGTCTGAGTTGTGGACCGAAATGGGCGATCTGGGGCTGCTGGGCATCACCGTCGGTGAAGAGTTTGGCGGCGCGGGCATGTCCTATCTGGCCCATACTGTCGCCGTTGAAGAAATCGCGCGGGCCAGTGCCTCGGTGTCGCTGTCTTACGGTGCGCATTCGAACCTCTGCGTCAATCAGATCAAGCTGAACGGATCGCCTGAGCAAAAGGCGAAATACCTGCCGGGGTTGATTTCAGGCGCGCATGTCGGCGCGCTGGCCATGTCCGAAGCGGGTGCCGGATCGGATGTGGTGTCAATGAAATTGCGGGCCGAAAAGCGCAATGATCATTTCCGTCTGAATGGCAATAAATACTGGATCACAAATGGGCCGGATGCCACGACTTTGGTGGTTTACGCCAAGACCGACCCTGACGCCGGATCCAAGGGGATCACTGCGTTTATCATTGAAAAGTCGATGGTCGGGTTTTCGACCAGCCCGCATTTTGACAAGCTCGGCATGCGCGGATCAAACACCGCCGAGCTGATTTTTGAGGATGTCGAAGTGCCGTTTGAAAACGTCCTTGGCGAAGAGGGCAAGGGCGTGCGCGTGCTGATGTCCGGACTCGATTATGAACGCGTGGTTCTGGCGGGCATCGGCACCGGCATCATGGCCGCCTGCCTGGATGCGATCATGCCCTATATGGCCGAGCGCAAACAGTTTGGCGAACCGATTGGGTCGTTTCAGCTGATGCAGGGCAAGATGGCTGACATGTATACCGCGATGAATTCGGCGCGCGCCTATGTTTATGAGGTGGCCAAAGCTTGCGACCGGGGGGATGTGACGCGGCAGGACGCGGCGGCCTGCTGTCTTTACGCCTCGGAAGAGGCAATGAAACAGGCGCATCAGGCGGTACAGGCGATGGGGGGTGCGGGCTATCTGTCTGACAATCCGGTGGGCCGCATTTTCCGAGATGCCAAACTGATGGAGATCGGGGCAGGGACGTCGGAAATCCGCCGCATGTTGATCGGTCGTGAAATGCTGGGTGCGATGTGATGTGTCACATTGGCAAAACAGCGCAAATCTGCGTCGGCGTCACGTCTGACTGTGATGTGTAGCTGAAAGATGACCTTGCCGGGCCTCAAAAATTGCAGCGACGGCGGCGCCGATTGGAACCTGCCTGTACGGCTGAATATGGCCGCGCAATGTCTGGCCCAATCAAAGGATCAAATCGCGATCATTGATCTGACAGCCGGGGCGCGGCGCGACGTCAGTTTCAGTGTTTTGTCTCAGATGGTGGACGGATTGGCGCGGGCATTGAACGCGCGGGTTAAACCGGGCGACCGGGTTGGCGTGCTGCTTGGCCAATCACCGTGGTGTGCGGCGGCGCATTTGGCGATCTGGAAAATCGGTGCGATCTCGGTCCCGTTGTTCAAGCTGTTCCAACACGCCGCGCTGGCCAGCCGCATAACTGATGCGGGTGTGGACATCGTGCTTACAGACAGCGAAGGGTGCGGCCTGCTGGGCGATCTGGCCGACGCCTGGCTGGTGGATGCGGTGGGCGTTGCGGGCGGTCCGGTTGCTTATGCCGATACCGGTCCGGATGATCCGGCCGTGCTGATTTATACCTCAGGCACGACCGGATCGCCCAAAGGGGCGTTGCATGGCCACCGGGTGCTGAGCGGGCATCTGCCGGGTGTCTCGATCAGCCATGATCATCTGGGACAGTCGGGGGATTGTCTTTGGACCCCGGCAGATTGGGCGTGGATCGGCGGATTGTTCGACGTGGCCATGCCAGCCCTCGCGCTGGGGGTGCCGGTCGTGGCCGCGCGGTTCGACAAATTCAGCCCCCAGGCCTGTGTGGAGGTGATCAGACGCGGCAACGTGCGCAATGTATTTTTCCCACCAACTGCCTTGCGGATGCTGCGTGCCGACGGGGCTGCAC
>JBAUHN010000317.1:0-19836 GCA_049680295.1 Sulfitobacter sp. | reverse complement strand
AGCGGGTGAAGTCACCGACGTCGCGTTTTATGGCGAAAGCGTTCAGTATTTTGTGAAAATTGAAGGTGTTGATCCGCCAATCTCGGTGACGGTCCCGAACTATTTTCACACGGTTGATTTTGGGCGCGGCGACAAGGTTTGGCTGGGCCTGCAAGCGGCGTCTGTCATCGAACTCGGCAAAAACACAAACTGAACCCTAGGGAGAACCAACTATGAAGACCAATTTCAAGAGTATCTCATCAACCTGCGCTGCGGTGTTTTTATCAACATGTGCCGTCTGGGCCGACGGCGACGACCTGACCGTTTTTGACTGGTCAGGTTACGAAGACCAGGGCTTTTTCGCAAGCTACATGGCGAAATATAACGCAGCCCCGTCCTACACCTTCTTTGGCAGCCAGGAAGAAGCCTTCACCAAGCTGCAATCGGGTTTCGCCGCCGATCTCGCGCATCCCTGTACTGACGCTGTGCGCAAATGGGTTGCCGCCGATCTGATACACCCCCTCGACACCAGCCGCCTGACCAACTGGGACAAGCTCTTGCCCGAAATCAAAGAAGTTGATGGCGTCGTCATCGACGGCAAAGCCTATATGATGCCTTTTGAATGGGGCAATACCGGATTGATTTATCGCACCGATCTGATCAGTGCCGACAAAGCGTCGCTCCAACTGTTGGCTGATCCAGCATATCAGGGCAAGATCGCCATTCCCGATGCGGCCTCCAGTGCCTACGCGCTGGCCGCACTTGCGACCGGTGTAACAAACTATACGAATATGACCGATGAAGAGTTCGAAACCACTTCGGATTTCCTGCGGTCCATCCACCCAAATGTCCGTTTTTATTGGTCTGACGGAGGTCAGTTTGATCAAGCAATGGCAAGTGGCGAAATCGAAATCGGCTGGGCCTGGAACCAATCAGAGCTGAACCTGATCTGGAACGAAACACCGGCAATCATGGTCAAGGACACCGACAAGGGCATTGCCACATGGGTCTGCGGCTATGTGCATCTGAAAAGCGCGACCACACCGGAAGACCAGATATATGACATGCTGAACGCGCTGAGCGACGTAGACAGCGGCAAGTACATCATCGAGAACTGGGGATATGCGCACGCAAACGCTGCGGCCTATGACGTTGTGGCCGCCGAAACGCTGTCGGCGTATGGCTTTGACGATGTGAAAAAATTCTTTGAAGGAAGCCTGTTCTTTGACGCGGTCGAGCCCGCGCTGGAAGCAAAGATGCTGCGTGAATTCGAACGGATCAAATCCGGCTTCTAAAACTCAAATGCAAAGTTGGGGGCGCATGTCGCCCCCACCGCATGAACAGATTGGATGTCAGGTCAATGACACATGCCAAGAAATACGCGCGCCTTTTTGAGCCGGTAAAGATCGGCCCGGTGACAGCGCGCAACCGCTTTTATCAGGTGCCCCATTGCAACGGCATGGGCCATGTCCGCCCAAGGGCCGAGGCGGCAATGCGCGCCATGAAGGCCGAAGGTGGCTGGGCCGTAGTGAGTAATCAGGAAACCGAAATCCACCCGTCTTCTGATCTTTCCCCTGCGGCGGAGGGCCGGTTATGGGACGCCCGTGATATCCCCGCCCTGCGTTTGATGACAGACGCCGTTCACGAAAAAGGATCACTGGCCGCTGTCGAATTGGTCCATAACGGCAACCATGCGCCCAATCTTCTGACCCGCGCGCCGCTTCTGGCCCCTTCAGACATGTCCGTGGACAGCATTCAGCCGAAACAGGCCCGCGCGATGGACAAGACTGATATTCGCAATCTGCGGAAATGGCATCGCGACGCGGCCGTCCGTGCCCGCGATGCAGGGTTTGATATCATTTACGTCTATGCCGGTCACCGCATGACGCTGACGCAGCATTTTCTTTTACCCCAGATGAACAACCGCATCGACGAATACGGGGGCAGTCTTGAAAACCGCGTCCGTTTGATGCGGGAATTGCTGGAAGACACTCATGAGGCGGTGGGCGATACCTGTGCCGTCGCCTTGCGCTTTGCGGTGGACGAGATGTTGGGCGCACAAGGAATGCAGGCGCAGGAGGAAGGGCGTGCAGTGGTTGAAATGCTGGCCGAGGTTCCTGATTTGTGGGACGTGAATGTGTCGGATTGGTCCAACGATTCCGCGACAACCAGGTTTCAGCCAGACGACGGTTATCAGACGCCCTATGTCTCGTTTGTGAAGCAAGTGACAAGTAAACCGGTGGTGGCTGTAGGGCGGCTGACGTCGCCTGATATGATGTTGTCGATGGTGAACAAGGGTATTGTCGATCTTATCGGCGCAGCCCGCCCGTCGATTGCTGATCCGTTCTTGCCAAACAAAATCGAACAAGGCCGAATTGACGAAATCCGCGAATGTATCGGCTGCAATATCTGCGTGTCAGCGGACAATCTCGGCGTGCCAATCCGCTGTACGCAGAACCCCACAATGGGCGAAGAATGGCGGCGCGGCTGGCATCCCGAAGTAATCGCCCCCAAGGGACATCAAGAGGACACCCTGGTGATCGGAGGCGGGCCAGCCGGGTTGGAATGCACACTGCAACTGGCGCGGCGTGGCTACCGTGTGACGCTGGCCGAAGCGGGCGAAGAACTGGGAGGCCGCGCGGCAAGGGAATCCACATTGCAAGGGTTGGGCGCATGGCGACGGGTGGCCGACAACCGGACTTACGATCTTCAGCAGCGCGCCAATGTGTCGCTATTCCTGAACAGTAAAATCAGCGCTGCGGAGGTTGTGGAACTGGGTATTCCAAATGTTTTCATCGCCACAGGTGCCACATGGCGGCGAGACGGTGTTGGCCGCTCAACCCGCCAACCGATCCCAATCGTGGACGGGGCCACGGTGCTGACGCCGGATGATATCATGGCGGGAGTGCTGCCCCCGAATGGCCGGGTCCTGATCTACGACGACGATCAGATCTATCTCGCCGGGGTCTTGGCGCATGACCTGGCACTAAAAGGCTTTGACGTAACCTTCGTTACCCCGGCAAGCGTCGTGTCGCCGTGGACCGAGGTCACGCTGGAACAGGCACGCATCCAGAAGACCCTGCTTGAGCTTGGCGTTGATATCCGTACCGGCCAGCGCTTGGCACAGATTGCGACGGATCACTGCAAAACGGCATGTGTTTACACCGAACACACAACGACGCTGCCTTGCACCAGCTGCGTGGTTGTGACCGAACGTCACCGCAGCACGGATTTGTATGATTTGCTGTGCAACGACAGCCCAACGGGCATCACCACACTGGAGCTGATCGGCGATGCTGCGGCCCCCGGTCTGATCGCGGATGCGGTTTATGGCGGTCACATGGCCGCGCGTAATTTTGAGGCCGATCCAGACCTGATCGCCCAACTAGACTTCGCCCGCGAACTCATCGACCTGCAGTCATAAGGAGCTTGCCATGACCCACCCTCGTCCCGCCGGGCTGGACGCCTTGATCAATTCCTGCCAGCGCGGTACCGCCCTGCCGCGTGAATTCTATACGCGCGACGATATCTATCATCACGATATTGGCGCCTATTGGAACAACAGCTGGATATGGGTTGGCCATACCAGCCAGATTGCGGCGGGTGGGGATTTCTTTTTATTCGAATACGGCACGGAATCCGTGATTATCCTGCGCGACAACGCCGACAAAGTGCGCGCTTATCTCAACGTTTGTCGCCATCGCGGCAGCCGGGTCTGCATTGAAAAACAAGGTCAGGCGCGGGTGTTTTCCTGTCCTTATCACGCCTGGACCTATGATCTGAATGGCAGCTTGCGCGGCGGGCGCGAGATGGGCCCAGATTTTGACGCCAGCCAATACGGATTGTTTGAGGCGCATGTGCGGGTGTTCGAGGGCATGATTTTCATCTGCACGGGCGAGATTGCTCCTGACATCGACGCAGGTCTCGAACAGATGCGCCCGCTTGTCGCGCCCTTTGACCTCGCCAATCTGAAAGTTGCTCATTCTGCATCTTATCCGGTGCCTGCGAACTGGAAACTGGCGTTGGAAAATTACATGGAATGCTATCACTGCGCGCCTTCGCACAAAGAATATTCACGCAGTCATAGCTTAAAAGATCCCGGCTCGATGACGGAAGAACTGGTTGGGACGATGCATCAGAAAGCCCTGGCCGCTGGGCTGACAAACAAAGAAATCAACCTGCCGGAAGAAGGTCAAAGCGGGATGAACTTTTACCATCGCCGCTACCCGCTTTATCCGGGGTACCATACCGGTACCAAGTCAGGCGATCCAGTTGCCCCACTGCTCGGCAATCTCAAGGGATATGACGGCGGAACGACCGATTTGCAGATCGGAATTCTGAACAACTTCCTGATCTATTCCGACTATGCGGTGGGTTACAGATTTGTACCCACGGCGCAGCAGCAAACCGATATCCAGATCGTTTGGTATGTCCGGGGCGACGCGGTTGCCGGGCGCGATTACAACCACGACACGCTGGTTTGGCTGTGGCACGAAACGTCTCTTGATGATGAACGTATCATTCGCGTCAACCAAGAAGGCGTCAATTCACACCATTTTGTGCCCGGCCCCCTGTCCCATATGGAATGGGGAATGCAGGCGTTTTATGACAATTATCTGGACATGACCCGATCAGACCGGTGACCAAAGCCCTTCGCGCGTCAGATCCTGCGTCGTGCGAAGGATGCCTTCGGCCAGCATATCGAACATCTCGTCAATCTGGGCTGCGGTAATGATCAGCGGTGGCGAGACAACGCACATATTGATAATGGGCCGGACCATGAGCCCCAAAGCCTGACAATGGCTGTCAATGCGTGCCCCCACATCATAGTCCATGGCCAGCGGGTCAGCGCCATCAGGATTGACCTGACACTCGACGCAGCCAACCAACCCCATACCGCGCGTGTCCACGACCAATGGAAAATCGCGTAACGCATGCAATCGGGCCTGAAAATGCGGCGTAATCTCACGCACATGCGCCAAAATGTCCTCGCGTTCAATAATCTCGATGGTTTTCAACGCCGCTGCTGCGGATACTGGATGTCCGGAATAGGTGTATCCGTTGGAGAAAGTGGCATCCTTCCCAGCGGCGATTATGTCATCCATTAAATGATCCGCAATGATGCAGGCACCCATCGGCACATAGCCCGACGTCATGCCTTTGGCACAGGTGATAATGTCCGGGGTAATGCCAAAAACCGCATCCGACGCGAACCAATGGCCCAGCCTTCCGAAACCGGTGACAACCTCGTCAGAGATATAGAGCACGTCATGCTTGCGGCAAACCTCCAGACAGGCGCGATGATATCCTTCGGGCGGCACGATGACACCACCAGAGGCAAGGATCGGTTCAGCGATAAAAGCCGCGACCTTGTTTGGGCCCAGCGCAACAATTGCATCCTCCAGATCATTGACCTTAGCTTTTAGGAAATCGGGCAAACCCATGCCGACGGGCCGTCGGAACGGGTTCACGTCTGGCAGGAAATGGACCAGTTCACGTGCAACATCCATCCAGCCTTTATCCCGTTCCTTGCCACTCATGCTGGCCGACAAATAGGTGCTGCCGTGATAGGCTTTCTGTCGCGAAATGATGATCTTTTTGTCAGGCCGCCCCAATACATTATTGCGAAACTGGACAAACCGGATCGCACTATCGACAGCCGTTGATCCACCGGTGGTGAAAAAAACCGTGTTCAAATCGCCGGGCGTGCGGGCCGCAATCTTTTGGGCCAATTGTGCCACTGCGGTATTGGAATTGTTGAAGGGCGAATAATATCCCAGTCTGTTGGCCTGATCGGCCATTGCCTGCCCCATTTCCGAGCGCCCATGGCCAATCTGACAGCACCACATGCCGCCGGGCCCGTCCACTAGCTTTTTGCCAGCGTGCGTCGTCACATAGATGCCATCACCGGATTCCACAAACGTGCGGGTTTCGTCGTGCAGATCGGCTGTGTTTTCCCAAGGGTGCAGGACGTTTCGAGCGTCCCAATCCTGTACACGACCCAAATCTTGAATTTTCTCGTTCATGTGATGTCCAATCGCCTTTTGCACCACAATACCAATAAATGGACAATCGTCCATAAAATTCACATTGATAAAAAGTGATCCGTTTTACCGCTTCAGCGATATTCACATGGCTTCGATGTGCGGCACCCATTTCGACCGGCCCAATTGAACCTGTCGCCACGGCTTTCACGGTAACGGCGTTACTCGCAGCGCCCAAGTCGTCATAAGGTGGAGACCTACCTGGCATGCCTCAGAAAATACATTTTGGCTTTGACCTTGGGGGATCCATTGGGGGAGTGACAGCCTTGCGCTTTCAGGTTTTAAACAAAACAACAGCTTACGCGATAATTTGGTGCGGTCGAGAAGACTCGAACTTCCACGGGTATTACCCCACAGCGACCTCAACGCTGCGCGTCTACCATTCCGCCACGACCGCACGCCATGGATGGTGATGGGTCTTTAGCCTGACACATCACGGTTGTGAAGCCACAATCTCATGAAAACACCCCGCCGCATAAAATGCAGACGGGGTGCTTATCTGTCTTTTTGGTCGAAACCGACCGGAATTCAGATCACTCTGTGACCGAGAAAACGGGCAATGTGGACGCGGATTGAACTGTTGCACCCGCCGACGGGGCCACAGATGCGCCATTGATCTGAACCGACGCCTTGCGGATCAGTTCAGTACGCTCAGGTTGACCAGGAACAAACACAGCTTCCGCGCCATTGTCAGCAGCGGCCAGACCGGCCTGATACCAAGTGGCTGCAACATCAACACGTTTGGAAGTGCCAAAACCTTGTGCCAGGTGGTGGCCCATAAGTTCGCCGTAGACACCCTCGCCCATGGCGTAGAGCATCAAAGCAGACCCCAGTGCCACATCCATGTTGTCGGTGCGGTAGCCAACGCCCAGGCAAATCCGGGCGGTCCCGCTAAGCTGTGCGGGGGACATGCCGGTGCCCAGAATAAAGCCAGATACATCATTGACGACCTGATCGCGTGATTTCAGCGACAAGGCGGCAACGTGATCTTTCAATGCGGGGCCGAAACCGGCGCATTGTGTGGCGATCTGCTGCGGTGTGAAGCCCGAAACCTTGCTGATCAGTTCTTCGCTGCGCGTGATGGCATAGGTGCGCGCCAGGCAGAACTGTTCGTTCAGGGCGATGTTTGGATCGGTCATCGACGCCAATGTTGTAAAGCCGCCGTTGGTGTTGGTCACCAGCGACACCGTGTTACAGTGTGACGCAAGCGAAACCTGCGAACCGGAATCGAAGAAATTCGGCAGCTCATTGCTGGCTGTGACGACCTCGGGTGTTTTGACCGCGTCAACCGTTGTGGTGGTTGTCAGCGTTGTCCCTGCCGGTTGCACCGCCTGCGGTGCGGGCTGCGGGTTCACAACAACTGTTGTCGTCGGCGCATATTGCTGCACCGGCTGACCGGCAAGCTCTGCACGGTAGGTTTTCAGCAAGCCGCGTGTACCTTCGGGGTTGGTCGCGATCAGCTGATTTGTGGCATATCCGCCAGCTTGTGCACGATTGTGCGAAGTGATCAGCAGATTTTGCTCGTAAGGGCTAAGCTGGCCGGTCACCGGATAGCCAAGGTATGCCTGATAAGATGACACAGCATTGCGGGTGCGGCGGCCTAACTGGCCATCAACGGCCCCTGCATTGAACCCAAAATAGTTCAGCGAGGATTGAATTTGACGTCCCTCGTGGGTCGAAGGCAGCCGGGATCTGTACGTGCGCCGGGTGGTTGTGTACCGCCGCGTTCCTCGGTTCTTTTGGATCTGCGAACCGACGAGGCCACCGATAAGAGCGCCAGCTACGAATGAACCTGCATCGCCTGCGGCGACTTCGTCCGCGGGGGCGACCGCGACGGAAGCAGCCAAAACCGCGCCTGTTATATATTTACTAATCATGAAAATTCTCCGTTGAATCGCTTGACATAGTGCCAGAATAGCACGTTATGCCGCATTTAGAACCTTTGATGCAGCAATAGACGTTAGTTTCAACCTTGAATAGAACTCGTTGTGTACCGAAATTAGACAATGTTATGTCTTTTTTGGGCCGAGGAGCTTCAAAATGTCCGTCACATCCGACAATTCAGATGCTTTTGCCTTGCAGATCGACATTGTGTCTGACGTCATGTGCCCTTGGTGTATCGTTGGATTCAAACAGCTGGAACACAGCTTGGAACAAACCGGCACATTTGCACATATCCGCTGGCATCCTTTTGAATTAAACCCTGAAATGCCGCCCCAAGGGCAAAACCTGGCGGCGCATATTGCGCAAAAATACGGATCAACCCCGGCACAAAGTGCTGAAAATCGGGCTCGGATCACCCAGTTGGGTCAAGAATTGGGGTTCGATTTTAATTTTACCCAAGACAGCCGCATCGTGAATACCTTTGCGGCGCACCAACTGCTGGATTGGGCCGAAGCGCAAGACATGCAACATCCGCTGAAGTTGGCATTTTTTTCTGCATATTTCACCCATGGCCGCGACGTATCAGATCACAGCGTTCTTTGCGCTGTTGCCGGAGAGGTCGGTTTAGACACCGCTGCTGCCGCCGAAATATTGAAATCAGGCAGCCGTGCCGATCATGTTCGCAAAGCCCAGTCGTTTTGGACATCGCGCGGCATTTCTAGTGTGCCATCAGTTGTATTTGGACAGAAATACCTGCTGACCGGGGCGCAGGGCGTTCAGACATATGCAGAGATCATCAAACGGGTCCGGTCTGAAACCGCGGCACCGCAAAACGCGGATTGTTAGTCAGATCCCTGTCGCGTTAGAATTGACACATGGTTGAATGGATAACATCAGATGGTTTGACGGATTTTCGCGAGGCCGAAACCTGGATGGAGGCCCGTGCCACAGCCATTGCCGAAGGCCATGCCGAGGAATGCATCTGGCTGGTTGAACACCCGTCAATCTACACCGCAGGCACCAGCGCAAAACCCGCCGACCTGACCGATCCCGACCGGTTTCCGGTCTACCCGACCCGCCGTGGCGGACAATACACCTATCATGGCCCCGGCCAGCGTGTGGCATACACCCTGTTAGATGTTGCGAAACGTGGCCGTGACGTGCGCCGATTTGTTCAGGATTTAGAAACTTGGGTTATCGCAACGCTCGGCGAATTCAATGTCACCGGCGAAATCCGCGACGGTCGTGTCGGCGTTTGGGTGGACCGTGCAGACAAACCAAAAGGCGCAAACGGGCGCCTGCGCGAAGACAAAATCGCCGCAATCGGCATTCGTCTGCGAAAGTGGGTCAGCTTTCACGGCATCTCGATCAATGTTGAACCTGACTTGACCCATTTTTCAGGCATTGTGCCCTGCGGCATATCCGAGCATGGGGTGACGTCTTTGGTCGATCTTGGCCTGCCGGTGACACTGGCGGATGTCGATGTGGCCTTGCGAAGGACGTTTGGTACTGTGTTTGCTGACAGCAGCGTTCCACCTGGCGGTCAATCTGCGGTGAAAATCTGACGCTTTGTCCGGTTTCGGCCCACAACACAGACCCTTCGCGCATCACCTGCGTCAATTTATCTGGTCCTGCGGCAAATACGATCATTGCCCCTGTGGCAAAGTCATTCTAAAACCCTCACAAGGCAGTGCGGTGCAGCGTGGAAACATCTGTGCCCGCATTCGTAATTTTATTCAGGAGGCACCGCATGGCAGACGCAGCCATTCACGGGCATGATCACGCAGACGAACGTGGTTTTTTCACCCGCTGGTTTATGTCCACAAACCACAAAGACATCGGCATTCTTTATCTTGTGGTGTCGGCTTTGGTCGGTTTTGTCTCGGTGGCATTTACCGTTTACATGCGACTGGAGTTGATGAACCCCGGTGTTCAATACATGTGTCTGGAGGGTGCACGGTTCGTTTCTGATTCCGCAGCAACCTGTACGCCAAACGGTCACCTTTGGAACGTCCTGATCACCGGTCACGGTATCCTGATGATGTTCTTTGTCGTGATCCCTGCCCTTTTCGGCGGATTTGGCAACTAT
The DNA here is from genome assembly GCA_049680295.1 of Sulfitobacter sp. Taxonomy (GTDB): domain Bacteria; phylum Pseudomonadota; class Alphaproteobacteria; order Rhodobacterales; family Rhodobacteraceae; genus JBAUHN01. The sequence continues at coordinate 9,840 of JBAUHN010000317.1, read as the reverse complement.
TTCATGCCCTTGCAAATCGGCGCGCCGGATATGGCGTTCCCGCGGATGAACAACCTGTCATTCTGGCTCTATGTCTTTGGGACCACGCTGGCGGTCTGTTCGGTTCTGGCACCGGGTGGCAACGATCAAGCGGGATCAGGCGTCGGCTGGGTGCTTTACCCGCCGCTTTCCGTGAACGAAGGCGGCATGTCGATGGATTTCGCGATCTTCGCGGTGCACGTTTCTGGTGCCTCGTCCGTGTTGGGGGCGATCAATATGATCACCACCTTCCTGAACATGCGTGCCCCCGGCATGACCCTGTTCAAAGTGCCACTGTTTAGCTGGTCGATCTTTGTGACAAGCTGGTTGATTTTGCTGTCCTTGCCGGTTCTGGCGGGCGCGATCACAATGCTGCTGATGGACCGTAACTTTGGTTTCGCCTTTTTCGACCCTGCGGGCGGCGGCGATCCGATCCTGTATCAGCACATCTTGTGGTTCTTTGGTCACCCCGAAGTCTACATCATCATTCTGCCCGGCTTTGGCATTATCAGCCACGTCATTGCGACCTTCAGCCGCAAACCGGTATTCGGTTATCTGCCGATGGTCTGGGCGCTGATCGCCATTGGCGCGCTTGGTTTTGTTGTCTGGGCGCACCACATGTATACCGTGGGTATGACCCTGAACCAGCAGGCCTATTTCATGCTGGCAACGATGGTCATTGCGGTGCCGACAGGTGTTAAGGTGTTCAGCTGGATTGCCACCATGTGGGGCGGCTCGGTTGAGTTCAAGACACCGATGCTCTGGGCCTTTGGGTTCCTGTTTCTGTTCACCGTAGGTGGCGTAACGGGCATCGTTCTGTCACAGGCCGCCGTGGACCGCTATTACCACGACACCTACTACGTTGTGGCACACTTCCACTATGTGATGAGCCTGGGCGCCGTCTTTGCCATCTTTGCCGGTATCTACTTTTACCTGCCCAAGATGTCGGGCCGTATGTATCCTGAATGGGCCGGCAAGCTGCATTTCTGGGCGATGTTTATCGGTGCGAACCTGACATTTTTCCCGCAGCACTTTCTGGGACGGCAAGGCATGCCGCGCCGCTATATCGACTACCCCGATGCCTTCGCGTATTGGAACTACTGGTCGTCGATTGGTGCGTTTTTGTCCTTTGCGTCGTTCCTGTTCTTCTTTGGGATTATCGCATACACGCTGCTGAAAGGCCGCCGTGTTACCGAGAACAACCCTTGGAACGAATTTGCCGACACGTTGGAATGGACCCTGCCCTGCCCACCACCCGAGCACACGTTCGAGCAGCTTCCAAAACAGGAAGACTGGGACAAGCAGCACAATCACTGACGATTGACGCAAACAGAATTCAAAAGGCTCCAACTGCGGTTGGGGCCTTTTTTCGTTGCGGTCAATAATGGTTGGACCGCTTTTGTTACCTTAAGTGCACAACAACGGTTTGTTGTTTTTGCGGTGGCGTTCGATCAGCTTTTTCTGAAACCGCCCTCGCGGAATGATGGCCGCCGGTCGCGGGTCAAAACCCTCTGACAACAGGTCTGGGAAAATCATCTCAATTTCGCGCCGCGCATCTTCCGACAAGGACCGCATTGCCTCAGCCCCGGCAAAAAGACTTTCAGATGGCGCGTCTTCAACAAAGACAATTTCGTGTTCGTTCAGCAGCAAGTGGAAGTAATCCACCGTGTCCACCTCATCTGCCACTCGAACACCGGGCCAGGACGTCAGGTGCTTTGCCGCAACCAATGCGGAAGGCACATCGAACATACGTTCACAGATCGGCGACGACACCAACATCCGGTGTTGCGGCGACACCATGACGTCACGCAGAGGCAACCCACCCCCCAGCGCGCCTGCACGAATGTGGACAGGCAACAACCGGGCCGCATTCATTGGCGTGAGATCCGCAAAACGAATCCTTTTGTGCCCCACCCAAAGAATAGGTTGCGCCCCCGATCCTTGCGTCAAAACCAGATCACCTGCGCGCAGTTTTTCCACCGCAACATCACCGCCCGGTGTTTTGATCAGGGCCCCGCGGGTAAAGCACACTACCGTTTCCCAACTGAAACCCGATGTGTAATCTTGCCAACCGCCCAAAGAATTGATGGTGGTCCCGGTAACAAATGCGGACCCCGGCAAAGGCACAAAAATAAAATTGGACCCGGTATAGAAAAGCAGCAGATCTTCGGTTGTCGGACTTCCGCCCGGCGGGGTGAATGTCAGCTCATAGGTGCCGGCGCTAGGATTTGTGTAGGTTGTGCCACCGATCGTGACCGTTTCGGTGAAGTCATTCGTAAAATAGGGCGATAGGTTTGCATCATCGTCAAAGATGCTGACCGGCACCAACGTGGCCACACCAAGACCCGACCAAACCCAGCCAGTTGTAGTATACGTTGGCATCCCCTAGACCACGATTTTACGAGCGGCGGCGCCCAAAGGTTTGGACGGATCCGGATCAAATTGCGACAACAAGGACGACAGGTCACTCTTTGCCAGCCAGCCAAACTCCGGGGCGCCAAGTTGAGTTTCACTTGGCCCAGGCATAATGCGCTGGTCCGTCTTGTGGCCATTTTCCGGTATGTTACCAAAGCTGGCTTTCGTTTTCTGCGTCATTTTCAATGTCCTGATCCAATTCAGGTCGTCAAAAGGTTAATCCAGTTTCACAATGCCCTGCGCTGATATCGCCGGACCTGACCTTTCTGTTGCCGAAGACACTCAAGAACCCAGGGTGATGAAGGCTATTGACTACCTCGGACCCAAATGGTCCGCGAAAATCGGCAAACAAGCTGGCACGCACACTACCATTAAGTAATCTTTAACCATTTTCGTTCAAATGCAAAATTTTTCTTAGAAACTGGTGGATTTTGCGACCAAATGGACACATTTGCCGATCTTTGTCGTAAAAAGTCGCGAAATAGGCACAGCTTCACCAACCGGGCACCCTCAAACCATATCCGGGCTCGGGTCAGTTTCCATCAGGGCAACAGCACATTTTGACGCAGATACACCGCACTGTCCGTCGTCAGATCGTCATAGGTGACGCCAATGGTGACCTTCTCAACCGAGTGCAGCCGAAGTGTCAAATATGGCAATCCGTCACTGCCCAAAATCGCATTGGGGACAGCCGTGTCCAGATGACATTCTGGCAAGGGCCAATTTTGCATCGGCTCATCGTTGATCGAAATCGACACAGCAGCCAACCCACATCGCCACGACCACAGATGGGTGATATAGACCAAATCCTTGCCATCGTATTCCCGCACGGCGACCCAATTGTCTTTGGTCACTGACAGGATCGGTTTGACTTCGGTTGCCGTGGTGAATTTTCCTGTTGGAATCTGTGGTTCCGTCACGCCGCCGATAATCACATTTGCCGAAGGTGAGACATTGACGCTTGGCAGTGATGGAACCTCCGTCGGCGGTGAGGCCTCGGTTTGGCCGGGAACATCCGGGGCTTGCTCATCCACAGCAACTTGTGCGTTTTCAATCGCTTGTGGATCATCCGTAACAATCGCTTGCGTTGAAACACCATTAGACCCACCCCCTGATACGCCTTGAGCGGCGGCGGCAATGATCGCAAATATTAAGTCCAGCATCTTGAACACCTCTTGAAATCAGGCGTCGCGAAACGCCTTTCTAACCCGACAAATTCCACCTATAGTTGGCTTAAAACATCATAGATCTGCGGGCACCTTCATGGCAAGAAAGACCAAGCCACCACACATCTTTAATATTGTCGTCGTCGGCCAAAACGGGCGTTTGTCTTATGAAGCCTTGCTATTTGCAGCCTCATTACGCCACAGCGCCCCCGATTTCAAAGGGCGGCTGCTGATCGCTGAACCGCAACAAGGCCCGCTTTGGCCGAATAACCCAAGCATCCGGGATGTCGACATCCGCGCGGGTCTGGAAGCTTTGGGCGCCGAGATACTCCCCTTTCAGTCGCAACATTTCGGGTCAGACTACCCACAGGGCAACAAGATCGAGATGCTTTTCGCCCTGCCAAAGGGCGAGCCGTTCGTATTTTTCGATACGGACACGCTGATCACAGGCGATCTGACCCAAGTGCCGTTTGACTTTGATCGCCCGACGGCTTCAATGCGGCGCGACAATACCTGGCCCAAACCGGAACTGTACGGCCCCGGATACGCAGGCCTGTGGAAATCGCTATATGACAAATTCGATTTGGATTTTGACAGCAGTCTGGATCTGTCTGAACCCGACGAATACTGGAAACGCTACCTGTATTTCAACGCCGGCTACTTCTTTTACCGCTGCCCGCATGAATTTGGTTCATTGTTCTTAAAATATGCTCTGGCGATCCGCGATGATCCGCCGGTTGAACTTTGTGCGCAGGTGTTTGACCCCTGGCTTGATCAGATCGCCCTGCCACTGGTGATACACGCCTTGGGCGGTGGCCGCGATACGCTTCCCGACGGATTGCTGGACGGTGAAGTTTCGTGTCATTACAGGACGTTTCCGCTGCTTTATGCACAACGCTCGGATCAGGTTGTCGAAACCCTCGAAGCGGTGACTGCGCCCAATAAGTTAAAAAAAATCCTCAAAGGCTACGAGCCGATCAAGCGCACTATTTATCAAGGCCGCGGCCACAAAGTCCGTGCATTGTTTGATCAGGCCAATCTGCCGCGCCGCGAACAGGCGATCCGCAATCAAATCAAATCCGCCGGATTCTGGATGCGCTAAGACCGGCCTGCCCCTGTCTCTTGTGCGACCCGCACCAATCCAATAACCATGCGCGATCATATGCAGCAGGAGATTTCCCATGACGGACGGACCAACTTACGGCTTTGACACCTTGCAAATCCACGCAGGCGCGCGCCCTGATCCGGCGACAGGTGCCCGGCAAACACCAATTTACCAAACCACAGCTTATGTGTTTCGCGATGCCGACCACGCAGCAGCGCTGTTTAATCTGCAAGAAGTCGGCTATATTTATTCGCGCCTGACCAACCCCACTGTCGCGGTTTTGCAAGAACGCATCGCGACACTTGAAGGCGGCGTTGGCGGCGTTTGCTGTTCCTCCGGGCATGCGGCCCAGATCATGGCTCTGTTCCCGCTGATGGGTCCGGGCCTGAATGTTGTGGTTTCAACCCGGCTTTACGGCGGCTCGGTGACGCAGTTCAGCAAAACGATCCAGCGTTTCGGATGGTCTGCCACATTTGTCGACTTCGATGATCTTGATGCCGTCAAGGCGGCGATCGACGACAACACCCGCGCTGTCTTTTGCGAATCAATTGCCAACCCTGGCGGCTACATCACTGATCTGGATGCGATCTCGAAAATCTCGGATGCGGCGGGGTTGCCGCTGATCGTCGACAACACATCCGCCACGCCCTATCTGTGCCGCCCGATTGAACATGGTGCGACTTTGGTGGTGCATTCCACCACTAAATACCTGACCGGCAACGGTACTGTAACAGGCGGATGCGTAGTGGATTCGGGCAAATTCGACTGGTCCGCAAACGATAAATTCCCATCGCTCAGCCAGCCGGAAGACGCCTATCACGGGTTGAAATTCCACGAGACCTTTGGCCCCTTGGCGTTTACCTTTCATGGCATTGCCATTGGCCTGCGCGATCTTGGCATGACGATGAACCCGCAGGCGGCACATTATACGTTGATGGGCACTGAAACCCTGTCGCTTCGGATGCAGCGCCATGTTGAAAACGCTGAAAAAATTGCGGGTTGGTTGGAAAAAGACGACCGTATCGACCATGTGACCTACGCAGGGTTGAAATCGTCACCCTATTACGACCGTGTCGCGAAAATTTGTCCCAAAGGGGCAGGTGGTTTGTTCACTATTGCGGTCAAAGGCGGGTATGACGCATGCGTCAAACTGGTCAACGCACTGGAGATTTTCAGCCATGTGGCGAACCTTGGCGACACAAGGTCGCTGGTGATCCATTCTGCTTCAACCACCCACCGGCAACTGACCACCGAACAGCAAGAGGCCGCAGGTGCGGGTCCCGGCGTGGTGCGGATTTCCATCGGCACCGAAGATGCCGACGACCTGATTGCCGATCTGGATCAGGCGCTGAGCAAAGCCAGCAGCTAATCTTCGAAATCGCGGCAATCTTGTGATTTGGATTGCCGCGATTCCACCAAATACTGCGGATAACAACGCGGCCTCAAGGGGCCTTGCGCGGCCTGCGGGTCGCCAAACGAATGCCTGTATGGCCTTTTGCTTTCCCTCGGCAAAGACCTGCTGTAACTTGTGATTTGATTGGGGCGTTCTTGTTGTCGTGCCCACCTGACCGTTAAAGAGCATCGAATGAAGCCAAATTTTGCGTTGTCTCTGTCGATTGAGGGTATTCGCCTGCTGCACCGTGCGGCAGGGGGTTGGCGTGTGGTTGGCCAACATGGTCTGGATGTTGACGATCTCAGCGGTGAACTGGCGATGCTGCGCAAGACCGCGTCGTCGCTGGAACCGGGCGGTGTGCGCTGTAAAGTCATCATTCCCAACGACCAAATCCGCTATCTGACAATTGAGACCGACGGGCTGAATGAAACCGCACGTGATGTGGCAGCCCGCGCCGCCCTTGAGCAGGCCACCCCCTATGCGGTTGATGATCTGGCCTATGACACATCGCCCGATGGAACCAAGACCCATATCGCCGCTGTTGCCCTTGAGACGCTGGTCGAGGCCGAGGCCTTTGCGACCGAACACCGGTTTCATCCCGTTAGCTTTGTTGCGGCCCCCGGCGATGCGCCGTTCCTGGGCGAGCCGTTTTTTGGACCCTCCACCCATGCCGCGACGTTACTGGGCGAGGATGACAGCGTTGAACCCGATGGCATCGCCGTTGTCGTGATCGGCGATGTGACCGTGCCGAGCGGTCCGGTGGTATCTGATGACGACGCCCCGACCGGGCTGATCAACGATCCTGCCTTGCCAACCGAGCAAGAGACCGACGCCGAAGATGAAGCACCTGCCGCACCAGACGACAGTGCCGATGATTTGGGCGTCGAAGACGCGTTACCCAAACCAGAGCCGCCAAAAAAACCAAGGCCCGAAAAAGAAACGCCCGCTCTGACGTTTAGACCGTCACGCCAGGCGCCCGTGCCCAAGAAAGAGTTCGCCCCTGTTTTGCCCCTCAAAGAGGGCAAACCGGATGAGCCTGCAGACGTTAAAGAACTGGATGCGGCCGCTGACGCGATCTTTACCCCATCGGGCCATTCGGGGAAAAAAAGTGGTGCGCCGCAAATCGAAGGTTTTGCGTCAAAACGGGCTGATCCCAAACCAACTGCCGCGCTTGGCGCCGCTGTGCGAGATCGTGAAATCCTCGTCCCGGTGGACCCCGTCCTGCCAAAGCCGCCGACGGACAAAATTCCCCCTGCCCCGCCCATGGCCCTTCAGCCAGAGCTTGCGACACCATCTGTGCCGGTTGTTCCAAAACCGACGCCCAAGCCTGACGCAGCACAAAAAGCAGGCTTTCTGAGCCGTCGAAAGCCTCAGCCCGCGAAAACACCGGTAGAGGCGAAAAACCAACGGCCCGAACCCACGGCCACGCCTGAAAATGCAGAGGTATCTTCGCCCCGCTCCGAGACCGAGCGCATGACGATTTTCGGCGCGCGCAAGGCCGAAGTCATAGGCGGAAAGCCCAAGTATCTTGGGTTGCTGTTGACCGTGGCATTGCTGCTGCTTATGGCAACCATCGCAGCCTGGGCTTCGGTCTATCTGGGCGACGGGCTGGCGCGGTTGTTTGGGCGTGAACCGGCGCGCACCTTTGCAGAAGTCCCCGAAGTTGCGGCTCCCGAACCTGTGATCCCGCAAGCCAGTGAACCCGCAGACATTATCACCGCATCGGTCGACCCCAGCCTGACGGACGAAGACGATGCCGTATTGGACGCGCTGCGCGCGCCAATTGAACCGGTTGAGCCGGAACCCCTGACCGAAGATGAGATCGCCGCACAATACGCTGTCACCGGGATTTGGCCACTGCCGCCCGAAGTGTCGCAAGCGCCGTCTCAAACATCAATTGAAGATCTGTATATCACCAGCATTGACCCCATCAGCCTGACCCAGGATGCGATCGCTTTGCCGGATATAGCGGCGCAAAGTACGGACCGCGAAATCGCCGTGATGAGCTCACCTGCGCCAGCGGGCACGATTTTCACCCTCGATCAACGCGGACTGGTGGTCCCAACGGCTTCTGGGGCGATCAATCCAGACGGGATTGCGGTCTTTCTTGGCAAACCACCTTTGGTGCCGCCAGCGACATTTGTTCGGTTGCAAACCGGGCCAGAGGCGGATGTCCCAACCGGCCAACCTGACCCGGCTCTGGCCAAAACCCGGCCTAAAACGCGCCCCGGTGGTCTGATCGAAAACAATGAACGCGCGACATTGGACGGTCTGACACGCACCGAACTTGCCGGTCTCAGACCGCGTGTAAGACCACAATCTGCCCAACAAGCCGCACAACAGGCATCGCTTGCATCGCTTGCGCAACCGGCCATCGACAACGCAGTCATGAGCATTCTGGAAGCGCAACAACAACCTGAGCCGCAGGTTGATCCATTGGCGGGTGCAACTGCACGTGCGGTGGCAGCCTCGGTCCGGCCCGATCCGCGCCCCAGTAACTTTGCCAAAATTGTGCAACGTGCTGTGCGTGCAGCCCCCAAGGAAGAAACCCGTGTTGCATCGGCGGCCTCTGTGGCTCCTCGGACCGTCCAGCCCAGCATCCCGACAACAGCCTCTGTCGCGCGCGAAGCAACAATCAACAACGCATTGAATTTGCGCAAAGTGAACCTGATCGGCGTCTATGGAAAACCGTCAAACCGCCGGGCTCTGGTACGGCTGGCGAACGGCCGCTACCGAAAGGTTCAGGTCGGCGACCGGATCGACGGTGGGCGGGTGTCGGCGATTGGTGACAGCGAACTTAGCTACAAAAAGGGTAATCGGAACCTTGTTCTGAGTATGCCCAAAAGCTAAGGTCTTGACCCTAGCTCTGGATTAGTTCTCCGCTGTCAATCTGCTCTTGCTCAATGCTTTCAAACAAAGCTTTGAAATTGCCTTCGCCAAAGCCATCATCGCCTTTTCGCTGAATAAATTCGAAAAATATCGGACCAATCACGGTTTTAGAAAAGATTTGCAGTAAAATCCGGGTTTCGCCGCCATCCACCACGCCTTCGCCGTCGATCAGGATGCCGTGTTTCTTCATCCGGTCTAACGGTTCGTCATGGTGAGCGACCCGTGTTTTGCTGAGATCATAATAGGCCGCAGGTGGTCCCGGCATGAATTTCAGACCGCGTTCCGCGATCTCATCCGTCGCCGCATAGATGTCGCGCGCGCCAACTGCAATGTGCTGAATACCCTCGCCGTTGTACTTTTTAAGATAGGCCACGATTTGCCCGGTCTCGCCGCGGTCTTCATTGATCGGAATTCGGATGCGGCCGCATGGCGACGTCAATGCGCGACTGAACAGGCCGGTAAACTTACCTTCGATGTCAAAAAAGCGGATTTCACGGAAATTGAACAATTCGGCGTAAAAGCGGAACCATTTGTCCATGTTTCCCTTGTGCACGTTATGGGTCAGGTGGTCGAGATAGTAAAACCCGACACCGGCGGGTTTCGATTGTGTCAGCCATTCGTATTCATCATTGTAAGGGCTGGTGTCATAATACTGATCGACAAAATACAAAAGCGAGCCACCAATGCCCAAAATCGCCGGCACATCCAGCACTTTGCCGTCGCCGTCGTAGGGCGTGGCACCTTTGGACACGGCATGGTCGAACGCTTTTTGCGCATCAACAACGCGCCAGCCCATTGATGGGGCACAGGGGCCATGCTGGTCCACAAACCGAGCCCCAAAACTGGCCGCATCA
>JBAUHN010000316.1:0-16654 GCA_049680295.1 Sulfitobacter sp. | reverse complement strand
GTCACGATTTGCGCGCCGTCGCCCTGGGTTACAAAAGTACGGGTTGAGCCATCGTTAAACGTTTCCGTGCGCAGCTGATCGCCCGGTATGCGTAACAGCGCGTCATCGTCCTTCAACACCCGCAATTCGCCATCGCGGCGCACCACCACCCGGTCGCCAGATTTACTAACCACCTCGTCGCCGTTATTGAGCAGGCTGCCAACAACTACGGCGCCCAGCCCGATGATCAACGCCTTTTCAAACTTGCTCAGCCCATCGTCCTTTTGGGTCGCTGGTGCCGCGGCGGCCGTCTCTTCCGTAGCCGCACCGGTTACGGTTGTCTCAAACTCTTCACTGCTTGATCGGACTTCGTCCTCGGACACTTCCTCGGTTTCCACAACTGCGTCGGCAGCAACTGTGCCTTCCGTCGTTGCGGCAGCGGCAGCAGCCGCAGCGGCCGGCGGTTCCTCGGCCGGTGTTTCAACAGGGACGGCTTCGGTCTCCTCGGCCGCGGTCGTGGCCTCTTCAGCGGCAGGTTCCTCATCTGTTGCCGCCTCAAGCGGGGCTTCCTCAGCTGTCACCGCTGCATCAGGCGCGTCTTCAGTCGGCGCTTCTTCGGCTACGACATCTTCTGCAGGTGCTTCTTCAGCCGGGGCGTCCTCTGTTACAATTTCCTCTGCTGGCGCCTCCTCTACAGGGGTGATTTCTGCTTCAGCCTCAGCAGCGTCCTCGGCGGGTTCAGCCTCAACGGCTGTGTCCTCGGCCACAGCCTCCTGGTCGGGATCCGCAGTAACGCTTTCGTCCACCACAATCTCTTCTGTGGGTTCTTCTTTTTCTTCTGCTTCCTCAACCGGGGCGTCTTCAGCCTCCGCAGCCGGAGCCGTCTCAGCCGCTTCTTCGGTCATTTCCTGCTCGACACGTTTAATTTCTTCCAGAATCGCCGGGTTTAACGCATCAAATGCCTCTTGCGTGTCGATCACTGTTTCATCCGGCAACAAACAGGGGAACACCCTGGCTTCGGTTATTACAGTGCAGGCGACGGCATCTTGCGTCCATCCTACCGAGGGGACTGCCAATGCAGCACATAGGGTTAGCGATGTGGTGGATTTCAAAAACCGTTTCATATCAGGCTACCTTTTATACAAAGCCCGCCAATCGGACGGGCAACCCATCATACCGCATCATATGCGCGCCGGGATCGTTCAATCACCAAGACAGCAAAAAACCGCGCAAAACAGGTTGCGCGGTTTTGGCTGGTCAGACTGAATACATCAGGCGGCAGCAGCAACCGCACGTTTGGTCAAAACCCCAACCAAATGCGCCCGGTACGCGCCAGAGCCGTGCAGATCACTGATCATACCCTGCCCCGGCAACGACAACCCGTCCAGCGCAGCCGCGTCGAATGTCTGCGACAATGCGGCCTCCGCCTCGGTCCAGCGAAAGACACCTTCTTCGGATGCGCCGGTAACCGCGACACGCACGCCGGTGCTGAATTTGGCGACAAACACACCAACCAATGCGAAACGCGACGCCGGTTGCAGGAATTTTTGGTAGTTTGACACCTCAGGCACCGGAAAACTCACGCCAGTGATGATCTCGCCTTCCGCCAGGCTGGTGTCAAACATCCCTTGAAAGAAATCATCCGCCGCAATCGAGCGGCTGTTGGTAATGATCGTCGCACCAGACCCAAGGGCCGCAGCAGGGTAACAGGCCGATGGATCGTTATTGGCCAAGGACCCGCCGATTGTGCCGCGATTGCGCACCGCCGGATCGCCAATATGGCTGGCAAGATCGGCCAGCCCCGGATATGCCGCCGCCGCCTTTTCGGCGACTTCGGCGTGGGTGGTGGCGCCGCCGATACCAATCTGCCCATCCCCGGTAGCGGCCACGCCCTGCATATCGGCAATACCGGTCAGCGACACCAGCACCGAGGGGCTGGCAAGCCGCTGTTTCAAGGTCGGTATCAACGTTTGCCCGCCCCCCAAAGGCTGCGCCTCGTCCTGGCTCAGGGCCGCGACAGCATCAGCCACAGATGCAGGCTTTGCGACGTCAAAATTATACATGTTCGTCCTTTCCGGTGATCCAGGGTCTCATGACACCTTCATTTCACCCTTCTGAAAATACTCAAATCCGACGGTTGCTGCGATGAACAATCCGCCGATGTTCTAGCCCTGCAGGGCCGCCCAAACCCGTGACGGTGTCAACGGCATGTCAATATGGGTCACGTCGGTTTTACCACTGCGCTGCAACGCATCGACAACCGCATTCACAACCGAAGGCGGCGATCCGATGGCCCCGGCCTCGCCACAGCCCTTCACCCCAAGTGGGTTGTGTGTACACGGCGTCTGACACGAATGATCTACAGCGTAGAACGGCAGATCATCGGCGCGTGGCATGGCGTAGTCCATGTAGGACGCCGACAAAAGCTGGCCGTTCTCATCATACGAACAATTCTCCAGCAACGCCTGCCCAATGCCCTGCGCCAGACCGCCATGGACCTGACCGGTAACTATCATCGGGTTCACCACATTGCCGAAATCATCAACAGCCGTGAACCGTTCAATCGTGACCTTGCCGGTATCGGGGTCGATCTCAACCTCGCAGGCGTAAGCGCCGGCAGGGTATGTGAAATTCGACGGGTCATAAAACGCCGTCTCTTCCAGCCCCGGTTCCAGATCTTCCAGCGGGTAGTTATGCGGCACATAAGCCGCCAGCGTCACATCGCCCCAGGCCACGGATTTATCCGTGCCCGCGACCGAAAACGCCCCGTCCTTAAGCTCGATATCATCCTCGGATGCCTCCAACAGATGGCTCGCGATCTTCTTGGCCTTGGCAATGATCTTTTCGGTGGCCCGCACCATCGCCGATCCCCCCACCGCCAGCGAGCGGGATCCGTATGTGCCCATGCCCATCGGCGCATTGGCGGTATCGCCATGCACAATCTCGATCATGTTCTCGTCAATACCGATCATATCGGCAATCACCTGCGGAAAGGCGGTTTCATGCCCCTGCCCGTGACTGTGGCTGCCGGTCATCACCACCAGCCCCCCGGTGGCATTGACCCGCACCGTGGCGGATTCGTAAAGCCCCGCGCGCGCGCCCAGTTGGCCCACCAGATTGCTGGGCGCGATGCCGCAGGCTTCAATATAGCAATTCACACCCAATCCGCGCAGCCTGCCCTTGGCCTGACTGGCCTTGAGCCGCGCGTCAAAGCCAGAGATATCCGCCATCTCTTCCAGCTTATCCATGGTCGCGACATAGTCACCGGTGTCATATTCCACCGCCACAGGCGTCGCATAGGGAAATTCAGTGACAAAATTTTGCCGCCGCAAGGCGATCGGATCAACGCCGCGTTCGCGCGCCGCTTTGTCGATAACGCGCTCCAGCTGGAACGTCGCTTCAGGGCGACCGGCACCGCGGTAAGCATCCACCGGAACCGTGTTGGTAAACACTGCTTTGACATTGACGTAAATCAGCGGCGTTTTGTAGTTGCCCGCCATCAACGTGCCGTGCAGCCATGTCGGCACCGATGGTGCAAAGGTGCTGAGATAGGCGCCCATATTCGCATAGGTATCCGTGCGTAGCGCGGTAAAGTTATTGTCCTTGTCCAGCGCCAGTTCGATCTTGGTCACATGGTCGCGGCCATGGGCATCTGACATAAACGCCTCGGACCGCGACGACGTCCATTTGACAGGACGATTGCAGGCCTTGGCTGCAAAGGTGCAGAAGGCTTCTTCCTGATAGTGGAAGATTTTAGTGCCAAACCCACCGCCCACATCCGGGGCCACAACGCGCAGTTTATGTTCAGGAATACCCAGCACAAAGGCCCCCATCAGCAGCCGGATCACATGCGGGTTCTGGCTGGTGGTATAGAGCGTATGATCGCCGGTGCCGCGGGCATAATCACCCACCGCCACACGCGGTTCCATCGGGTTGGCCACCAGTCGGTTGTTGATCAGTTCCAGAGTGGTCACATGGTCTGCATCCGCAAAGGCCTGATCAGTCGCGGCTTTGTTTTCTTCGACGAAACCCCAGTCATAACAAAGGTTTGAGGTCAGATCATCATGCACCTTTGTGGCGCCCTCTTTGACCGCATCCTTCATGTTGACGACAGCAGGCAGTTCAGCGATAGAAACTTCAATCGCCTCGGCAGCGTCGCGGGCCTGTTCCAGCGTATCCGCAACGACGGCGGCAATCGGTTCGCCCACATGGCGCACTTTGCCATGTGCCAGCACCGGATGTTTGGGTTCCTGCATTACCTCGCCGTGTTTGTCGGTCACCTGCCAGCCGCAGGGTATGCCGCCAATATCGGCAAAATCCTCGCCGGTGAAAATCCTGACCACACCGGGCATCGCCGAGGCCGCGCCGGTATCGACGGATGTCAACGTCCCATGGGCGACGTCAGAGCGCAGGAAAAACACATGCGCCTGCCCGTGCAGATTGATGTCGTCGGTATAGTTCCCGGCTCCTGTCAGAAACCGAATATCCTCGCGCCGCTTGCTGCTGGCACCGATGCCTCCGTCTTTTGGCATGTCTTTCCTCCCTTAACGTGGCGGGTTCACCCCTGCCTGTGTCTTATCGCGGGTTTGCGCAGATCAGTCAGCCTGTCTGTCCCCCATGTCCTGACAGAAATGGGGGGCGCACCGCGCCCTGTGGTCTTACTCAGCGGCAATCTTGCTGACGTCCTGACCGGACGCGGCAAGGATCGCCTTGACGATGTTGTGATACCCGGTGCAGCGGCAAATATTGCCTTCAAGGTATTCGCGCACCTCTTGCTCGGACGGGCTTGGGTTGTCTTTCAACAGGGCCGCCGCTGACATCACCATTCCGGGCGTGCAAAAGCCGCATTGCAGGCCGTGGTGATCCTGAAACGCCTGTTGGATCACGCTGAGCGATCCATCTGCATTTGCCATGGCTTCGATAGTGGTAACATCCGCACCTTCGGCCTCAAGCGCCAGCATGGTGCAGGCTTTGACGGCCCTACCATTCACGTGCACAACACAAGCGCCGCATTGGCTGGTGTCGCAGCCGACATGAGTGCCGGTCAGATTTAGATCCTCGCGCAGAAACGAAGAAAGCAACGTGCGCCCCTCGACGTTACCTGACGCAGGTGCGCCGTTCACGGTCATTTTGACCTCTGTCATGAAGTCCTCCCCTTATTTTGATTATGTTGTTTGGTCCGAGTTAAGCACGCAAAGTCAAAGTTGAGAACCGTAAACTTCGACCTTGGCGCGAAAACGCCATTTCGGCCCCGGTGAACGAGGCGCGCGAATTGGGGATCATGTCACCCGCGACGGGGTTGCGGCCTGCTTGGGATTTCTTTGAGCAGCCCACCGACACCCATTGCCGCAATATCGCGCCCTGTGACGGGGATGCCGCAGACCACGCGGGACAAAACCCAATCCGCGCCGTTCAAGGCAGGCGACCTGGCACATCCAGGCAACCCGATGATTTTCCGGCCATCCAAATCGGCTAAAAACAACAGGTTGCCGGGATCAACCGGCATGCCGAACCGTTCTATTCGGCCCCCTGCCGCCACAACCGCACGAGGGCCGACATCTGCAATGTCCGAGGTCGCAGACCCGGTCAGGATCAACACCAGCGGTGACCGGGTTTGGCCGATTGCACGGGTCAATGCCGCCGCGTCATGCGGGACGATAACCGTTTCTTCCAGTGCCACTCCAAGGGCGGTCAGGCGCCCTTCGATGGCGGCCTTGCCTTTTTCACCAGCACCGCCGGGAATTTCGGTTACAATCAATGTGGCGCGGGGCAGCACCGGTGGCAACAGGCTGATGGCGCCCTTTGCTTTGCTGCACGCGTCTGTCAGGGTCGTGTCAGAGACGGCATAGGATATAATTTTGATCGTCGCGATCATGCCGCCGGTTGTCATTTGCTGATAGGGCTGCACGGTCGCAAGGGTGATCATCGGATCGACTGTGTTCAGTGCCTCTAAGGCGCGGACATCCAGTTGCACCACGCCCGGACCCGTCGCCAAAAGGTTCACCCGCCCGGTGAATGCCTGGGTCGCGCGCAACCCAACCGACCCGGCCAGCAACGCCTGTGCAAGTCTGGCAGCGGCACTGTTTTCTTCGACATCGCCCGGATCCAGTCGCGCCACAATCACCTGCGCTAATCCATCGGCATACATCGCTGCCACATCACTTTGCGACAGAACCCGGCCTTTGCGCATCTTTTGCCCTGATAAGGCGACGGAATGCGCCAGAATGGCGCCTTCGGCATCGTGTAAAGGCACCAGTCCGAACTTCATGACCCGCGCCGCAGGATTTGGGTCATCTCGGCCAGAATGGCGACGGCAATTTCCGGCGGACCCGATGCGCCGATGTCCAGACCGACAGGGCCATGAACGCGCGCGACGTCTTCGTTCGAAAACCCCGCCTCGTGCAACCGCGCCACGCGGGCGGCATGTGTCCGTTTGGACCCAAGTGCGCCGATGTAAAACGCGCCTGAGCGTAAGGCGAAATGCAGCGCCGGATCATCCAGTTTCGGGTCATGGGTCAGTAACACAACGCCCGTACGCGTATCGACGCCCATCGCCTCAAGCGCCTCATCTGGCCAGTCATTGAAAATAACCTCGCCGGGAAAACGCGCGGCCGATCCAAAGGCCCCGCGCGGGTCGATGATGACCGGGTCATAACCTGCAATCCGCGCCATCGGCACCAAAGCCTGCGCAATATGCACCGCCCCTATGATCGCCAGACGCAACGGCGGGTTGTGAATGGCCACAAAAGTATGGCCGTCCGCCTCAAGGCCTGATCGGTCCATGGCAAAGCGGTCTTTGTGACCTTGTGTGGTCAGACGGCGCGCAGCAGTTTTCAAATCAACCTCATAGGCAACCGGCGTTCGGGTTGCGCGTTTTTCAACCAGATCCTGCAACAAGGTCACCGGCATCGCCGCGCCCACCGGTTCAACCAAAATTCGAATGGTGCCGCCACAGGCCAATCCCACCGCAAAGGCATCGCCGTCACTGACGCCATATTCCAACAGCCTGTGCGCGCCCTGCTCCAGCGCTTCGATGGCTTCCAGCACAACGGCACCTTCCACGCATCCGCCCGAAACCGAGCCTTGCATCTCGCCATCGCCGGAAATGACCAATGCAGCCCCGACGCGGCGGGGGGCAGAGCCCCAGGTCTCAACCACAGTTGCCAGCACGGCCCCGCGCCCGGCCATGTGCCACTCCAACGCCCGTTCGGGCGCATTTTCAAAGACATCCATCCAAAGCTCTCCTTTCACTAGGCAGTATGAAACACCAGACCGCCCGTGTCTTTGACAAAAGCGCGTGATACTATGCATAGATTTGGCATCTTGTCCCCGCGCCCGCGCACCATTACATCTTGCTCAGCAAAACCCGGAGACGCCCCATGCCCATGCAAGCCCGCGACATCGAAGATCTGATCCGCGAAACATTTCCTGACGCGCAGATTACGATCACCGATCTGGCAGGCGACGGCAACCACTATGCCGCCGAAGTTGTTGACGCCTCATTCGCAGGCAAAAACCGGGTGCAACAACAACGTGCCGTCTATGCCGCCCTTAAGGGTAAAATGGATGGCAACCACGGCGAATTACACGCATTGGCGCTGACCACCAAAGCCCCGGACTGACCGCCCTTTTCGGCACTGCGCAGTCAGATGCCACCCCCTGATCTCAAGGACCCAAGAAATGACCGAAACAGCCACCCAAATCCAGAAAACCATCACCGACAGCGATGTTGTCTTGTTCATGAAAGGCACCAAGGAAATGCCGCAATGCGGGTTTTCAAGCCGTGTGGCGGGGGTGCTGAACTACATGGGGGTTGAGTTTTCCGACGTGAACGTGCTGGCCGATGACGCCATACGCCAGGGCATCAAGGATTTCTCGGACTGGCCGACCGTGCCACAGCTTTATGTCAAAGGCGAATTCGTCGGCGGCTGCGACATCATCACCGAAATGACGCTTTCAGGCGAATTGGACACGTTGTTTGAACAAAGCGGCGTTACATACGACAAAGATGCGGCAGACAAGATCCGCGAAGCCAACGGCTGAGTTAGGGAGTTGGCGGGTCGGCATTTCAGGTTCAGCCTCATATCTTGAGGCTGATGTGGTGCCGTCTGCTGGTTAAGAAAGCCCAGGCATCGGATTGATCATGGTACCTTTTACAAGGCTGCTGAGGATCGCGGGTACCGGTGGAACTTTGCTGAGTGGACCTAATAAATAGTCCCTCAACAGCGGTAAAGCACGGCTATTTGATTGATACATCGGCGTAAACGCCCAACTCATTGCCTGATAAACACTGGTATGCAGGCGTCGGGCTTTGGCATATTTTGGCAGTGCCTGTGCAAGTGGCAGCGCCTCAAGACATTTCACCAATGCACAGGCATCCAACAGAGCCATATTCGCCCCCTGACCCAGTTGCGGACTTGCACGGTGTGCGGCATCGCCGATGTGCACGATCCGGTTGGCAAAAGGTCTGTGCAGGCTACCATGAGTGTAGACCGCCGGTGTCATTTGGCTGTGGTCTATGATCTGCTGGGTAAAGGGTGCCAGTTCAGGCCAAAGTGCTGTGGCGTCTGTGCGCCAGTGTTCGATGGGTGTGTTTTGCCAGGTTTCAATCTCATGGGCTGGGATTGACCAAAACAATGCAGCCTTGCGTGAACTTTCACCGGGCAGGCTGCCAATCGGCAAGACCCCGATCATGTTTGACGCACGGCGGTAGCGTTGTTGCAGGCAATCATACCGCAGGTTGGATGTCTCGGGCCAGTCAACGGTTCCCCAGATTGCGCCATAGGGCAGTGGCCGAGAGATCAGATGGCTAAGAGGCGACCCTGCGCCCGTTGCATCAATCACCAGATCAAAGGGGCCTCTAGTTTCACCAGTTTCAAATGACACAAAACGACCGTGTTCACTTGCCCAAGTGGCAGCGACACGGTGCTGCCCTGTGATTTCAATACCCTCGGCCCTTGCAACATCCAAAAGCGACGCAAACAGGCTGGCGCGATGAATGCCCAGACCAAAATTTGATCCACCCGAGGGGCCATAGGAAACATCCAGGACCCGCCGCCCGCTTTTAGCCTCATGGCCGATCATATGAAAGCCTTTGGCGCCTTTTGCCAAAACGGCGTCAACGGCACCCAATTGTTCCAGCACCCGCAAACCAACCGGTTGGATCACCAAGCCAGAACCGACAGCTTTGGGGACATCGAATTGGTCAAACAAGGTCACCTGAAAACCAATGCGGCTGGCAAAAATCGCGGCGGAAATCCCACCAATCCCACAACCGCAAATCGCAATTTCCATCACAGATCCCTGCATGGGGGGGGTGGTTTTATCGGCACGGGCCTGTGGAATGAACCCTGACCAGAACCCGCGTGCGTGGCGTCTGCCCCCAACTACCCGCCTGCCTTCTCCTCAACCGCCGCTGCCAAAGCCTCGGCCTGGGCGGCGATTTCCGCCAGCGTGTCGGTCACGCTTTGTGGGACGACAGGCACTTCGACTTTTTCCGGCTCGGGTTTGCCTGCGCTGCGCAGTCCGGCCAGTTCGGCGTCGCGTTCATCCAGTTTGGCCTGAACCGTGGCAACACGGTCCTCAAAACTGGCGGTTTTGTCGGCCAGCATCAGGCCTGCCATCAGCAGCATCCGCGCCTCGGGCATGCGGCCGACCTGATCGGACAGCACCTGTGCCTCATCATCCAGCATTTTCGCGGCTGAATGCAGATATTGTTCCTCGCCTTCCTGACAGGCGACTTCAAACCGGCGACCGCCGATGGAAATTGTAACTTCGGGCATCAGCTGTTCTCCTGGGCGCGGTTGTCGCCTGCATCATCCAGCAACGGCGTCAAAGCGCTGATAATCACATCCGTCTCTGTCAAATCAGCAGACCGGGCCGCACGCAGCGCATCAAGTTCAGCCTTGAGTGCCGTGTTGATCAAATGCGGCTCTGACACGCCCCTTTCGTGGGCATCGGTCAGGGCCTGGCAAGCTTTTGACAATTCAGCGTTGGCTTGCCGCAACCGCTGGATGTCCAGATCAAGCCGGGACATATCATCGCGGGTCATGGCCGTCTTTTCGGCCAGATCGCTCAACTCCTGTTCGTGGCTTTTCTTGAGCTTGAGCACACGTTCCGCCAGCTGCGCGCTGACGATTTTTTCATCCTCCAGTTCCGATTGCAGACCAGCCATATCGCCGTCATTGGCGGGGCCAAGCCCATCTATGCCCTGCGCCACCTTGTCCATTGCGGCCATGATGCGGCGCTGCAGCTCTTCAATCTGGCTCATTCGTACCTCTGGATCCTATTGCGCAGTTATATTGCCCTGCAAAATCCGCATTTTGACGAATCAACCGGGCCTTTTGAGCATAACTTTATTCACTGGATAATAGAAATACGCATCCTTTGCGATCAAAGGCTTGCAAGTGGCGGTTCACCTAAGCTGCCAACATTGTCGCGCGCGGGCCCGCAGCGGCGCTTGATCTTTGCGATTTGGCTGTTATTGACCGGGCCAAGTCTCATAGCCCAAAGGAATTAGTTTTCGTGGATCTGAACGCCCTTCGCACCGCCCATCCTGAACACTGGTCCAAGGCCACAGCCATCAGGGCCCTGACCCTTGACGCTGTTGCAGCCGCAAATTCAGGCCATTCCGGCATGCCAATGGGGATGGCCGATGTCGCCACGGTCCTGTTTGAGAAGCATTTGAAATTTGACGCCAAAAGCCCCAATTGGCCAGATCGGGACCGGTTTATCCTGTCGGCGGGCCATGGCTCGATGCTGCTGTATGCGCTGCTGCATCTGACGGGTTACGAAGACATGACGCTGGCGCAGATCAAGAATTTCCGCCAATGGGGGGCGATCACGGCGGGCCATCCGGAATTTGGCCACGCCGGCGGGATCGAGACCACAACCGGCCCATTGGGGCAAGGCATCGCCAATGCGGTCGGCTTTGCCATGGCCGAAGAAATCCAGCGCGCGCAATACGGCAAAAAGGCCGTGGATCACTATACTTATGTGATCGCGGGCGATGGTTGCCTGATGGAGGGTGTCAGCCAGGAAGCCATCACTCTTGCTGGCCGCCACGGGTTAAGCAAGCTGATCGTGATGTGGGACAACAACGACATCACCATTGACGGGCCGGTGTCGCTGTCGGATCGCACTGACCAGATTGGCCGTTTCAAATCAGCCGGTTGGAGCGTGTTGGAAATCGACGGCCATGACCCGGAAGCCATTGACGCCGCGCTGACCCAGGCCAAAAAGGGCAATAAGCCCACGATGGTTGCGTGCAAAACCCACATCGCTTTGGGCCATGCCGCACAGGACACCTCCAAAGGTCACGGCGCGCTGACCGATCCAGAACAGCTGATCGCCGCCAAGGCAGCCTATGGCTGGAAAACCGGCCCGTTTGAGGTGCCCGATGATGTCAAATCGGCTTGGGAAGCCATCGGCGCACGCGGCGCTGACGCGCGCCGCGCGTGGGAGGAAAAGTTCGACACCCTGCCCCGGTCGAAACGCGAAACATTCAACCGCGCCTATGCGCTTGAGGCCCCCAAACGGCTCAGTGCGACGATCAAAGCCTTCAAAAAGCAGATGTCCGAGACAGCGCCGAAACTGGCCACCCGCGCCAGTTCAGAAAAAGTGCTGGAGGTGGTGAACCCGGTAATGCCCGAAACCGTTGGTGGATCGGCGGATCTGACCGGATCGAACAACACCAAAACCGCCGATCTGGGTGTATTCGACATCGACAACCGCGCCGGGCGTTACGTCTATTGGGGCATTCGCGAGCATGGCATGTCGTCAGCGATGAACGGCATGGTGCTGCATGGCGGCATCCGGCCCTATGGCGGCACGTTCATGTGTTTCACTGACTACGCGCGCCCCGCGATGCGTCTGGCAGCGCTGATGAAAGTGCCAACCGTTTTCGTGATGACCCATGACAGCATCGGTCTGGGTGAAGATGGCCCGACCCACCAGCCGGTTGAGCATCTGGCGATTTCGCGCGCAACCCCGAACACGTATGTCTTCCGCCCCGCCGACACGATCGAGACTGCCGAGGCCTGGGAACTGGCGTTGACGTCCAAAGACACCCCATCGGTGCTGTCGCTGACCCGTCAGGGCCTGCCGACCGTCCGGACCGAACATAAGACCAAGAACATGACCGCACAGGGCGCCTATGTGCTGGCCGATGCGACGACCAAACGGCAGGTGATCCTGATCGCTACAGGCTCAGAAGTGTCGGTCGCTATGGCCGCGCGTGATCTGCTGGAAGCGCAAGGAATCGGCACCCGCGTTGTCTCCATGCCTTGTATGGAGCTGTTCGCCGCCCAGGACGACGCCTATCGCAAACGGGTTCTGCCCGGCGGGCCGGTCCGTGTCGGTGTCGAGGCCGCCGTGCGCCAAGGCTGGGACCAATGGCTGCTAGGCGAACGCGGCAAATGGGGCAAAGCGGATTTTGTCGGCATGGACAGCTTCGGCGCCTCGGCCCCTGCTGGCACATTGTTCGAAAAATTCGGCATCACGGCGGCGGATGTGGCGGAAAAGGCTAAAGCGCTGCTTTGATTGAAATGATGGCACTTGCGCTGGAATAACTGCGCAGGTGCCGGCATTCAGACAGACGGAAAAAGCCGCTGGCAAGAGATACGTGTCGCTGCGTCACGCCACTTCATGAAACGGGTTTAACTTAGCTGTTTCAACGCTCTACTCCAAGGTATTCAACCCTTGCTTTAAGGCCTCGCCCATCCCGCTTGCCTCCATGTAAAGCCGCAGTCGTTGGTTGTACCCACCGGGTGTGTTCAGCGCCTCAATAAGGCTGTTGCTGCTGGTCCCTGACAGGTTCGAAGCGACAAGCGCCCTTAAAAATGCCTCGCCCTGATCCTTGTCCGATACCCGTTCGCCAAGCCAATCCGACGCATCGCTTATCATCCTTGCCACCGGTGACAGCACAGCCTGTGCGCATAGGTAAGCGGCCATTTCGGTTGCGTCTTTCAAAGGGAAAATACTGTTTCGGGCACCGAAAATCTCGGCAACCAGATCAGTATCACCCTGCGCCATAACCGGCGTTCCCCCTGTCGCAATCCCCGGAAACGGCATCATGATCGCGACCGCCTGTGCTGGTCCGACCATGGCGTTTGCCTGATCCAGCGACGCGCCCGCCATAAAGGTGATCATGCGTTGCCCCGCACGAAACCGAAGTGCGCCCAATATGTCCGGCGCGTCCTCGGCCATCAGCCCCAGAAAGATCACGTCACTGGCATCAACGACGCCCTGATTGTCTGCAATGGCGACATTCTCATAGGTCTCGGCCAGCAAAGTCGCCTGGCCTGCGCTGCGTTGCGAAACGGTGATCTGGTGGCCGTCTTGCGCAATACCGCGGATCGCTGCGCTGGCAATTGTGCCGCATCCGATAACGCCTATTCGCATGACATCTCTCCGTTCATATTGGTTTTGCCGCACAGATTGCCTGTTCCGAAAAATCGACGTGCATTTCGCAGACTCCGCGCGTGTAAGGCACACTTATCGCCATTTGAGCACGGCACGCCACGCAGGCGTTACAATCTTCTCGCCAATCGGGATCAGGAACAGGCCCAATACCACGCCGAAAATACCGTCCAGCACGGCTTTGGTGCTCCATTCCGCGATCCCGGTCAGCCCTGTGTCAAACAGGCGTCCGACGGTTGCGGCCACGTCGTGGATCATGTGACCCACTGCGCCAAAGCCAAAGCTTTCCAGCCCGTGGATGACGATGCTGCCGCCGACCCATAACATCGCCGCCGTGCCGATCACGGTCAGCGCCCACATCAGCCCCGGCATGGCCTTGACGATTTGCCGCCCCAGGACCCGTGTTGCGCGCAAACGGCCCCTTTTTGCCATGGCCAGACCGACATCATCGGCCTTTACGATCAGCGCCACAGCACCGTAGACTGCGCCCGTGATCATGATCGCGACAGCGGCCAGGGTCGCGCCCTCCATCCAGATGTTGCTGGGCGGGATTGCGGCCAGCGCGATGGTCATTATTTCGGCGGAAAGGATGAAATCGGTCTTGATGGCCCCTGCTGCTTTTTCTTCCTCCAGATGCGCCGGATCATCCGGTACGGTTTCGGCTGCGGGGTAATCATTATGCCCGTGACCGCCGATCCCCAATGCATGCGCCACTTTTTCAGCTCCCTCAAAACACAGATAGGCACCGCCCAGCATCAGCAAGGGCGTGATCGCCCAGGGCGCCAGATTGGCCAGCAACAGCCCCACAGGCAAAAGATACAGCAACTTGTTTTTGAACGATCCCTTTGCGATCCGCCAGATGATTGGCAACTCACGCTCTGCTGCGAACCCATGCACGTATTTGGGCGTGACAGCCGCGTCATCAATCACGGCACCTGCGGCTTTAAGCCCCGCCTTGCCCGCCTGTGCGATCACGTCATCCACGGACGCTGCCGCCACTTTTGAGATCGCCGCCACATCGTCCAACAGTGCTAATAACCCGCTCATCCGTGTGATCCCTTATCCGTTCAAGGCTATTTGCTAGCAGCAACGCCGCGCTTTGGCCAACCTGAATGCGATGCTCCGTCTAAGTTGCAAAATACGACAAACCCTTTATCGCTAACAGGAAAAGTTATCGCTAACACGCGGATTTTCAACCATTTTTGGGATTTCCCCAAAGACTATCTCACTTTATAGAACGCCTGAGGGGCGTATTTCAAAGGACCTGTTTTCATGACGATTAAAGTTGGTATCAACGGTTTTGGCCGCATTGGCCGCTGTGTGCTGTCGCATATTGCTGCCAGCGGTCGCGATGACATCAAGGTGGTAAAAATCAACGCCACCGGCCCGCTGGAAACCGCAGCCCATCTGATCAAATACGACAGTATCCACGGCCGTTTTCCCGGTGAGGTCAAAATCGGCGACGGCACGCTGGATCTGGGGCAAGGCCCGATCGAAGTAATGTCGACCTACAATATGGAAGAACTGGACTGGACCGGCGTCGATGTGGTGCTGGAATGCACCGGCAAATTCAACGACGGCAACAAGGCCAAGGTCCACCTAGAGCGTGGCGCGCGCAAGGTGTTGCTGTCTGCGCCCGGCAAAAACGTCGATAAAACCATCGTCTTTGGGGTCAATGATGACAAGTTGACGGCTGAGGATGTGATGGTTTCCAACGGGTCGTGCACGACAAACTGTCTGGCGCCGCTGGCCAAGGTGATGCACGAATCTGTTGGCATCGCCAGCGGATTGATGACCACCATTCACAGCTACACCGGCGATCAGCCAACATTGGACCGCCGCCACAGCGATCTCTACCGCGCGCGGGCCGCAGCCATGGCTCTGATCCCGACGTCAACCGGTGCCGCCAAGGCCCTGGGTGAAGTTATTCCCGAACTTAAGGGTAAGTTGGACGGCACCGCCATGCGGGTGCCTACGCCAAACGTCAGTGCCGTGGATCTGACCTTTGAGGCCTGCCGGGTTGTCACCGTAGCTGAAGTCAACGCCGCTGCCGCCAAGGCCGCTGCGGGGCCAATGTCGCGGGTTCTGGGGTATGATCCGGAACAGAAAGTCTCGATCGACTTTAACCATACTGAGGAAAGCTGCATTTTTGCGCCCGACCAGACAATTGTTGTCGGCCACCGTACCGTGCGGGTCTTGGCATGGTACGACAACGAATGGGCGTTCTCGGTACGGATGGCAGATGTTGCTGTCGCGATGGGACGTCTGTGATCTGATCCCAGCGGCAAGGCCCTTGCGACAGGGGGACAAGGCTGGCATACCAGCCTTGTCCGGGTTGAACGCCTGGCGTCTGACCTGAGTTATTTTGGTGGTGACACGGCCCTTACATGACCAATCGCATTGCCCTGTATCTGGGCGCAATCATTGCAATCATTGTCGTCCTGGATCTGGCAATCTACGGGTCGGAACATGTGATTTTTCTGGGCAAGAAACTTTACGAATTCATCGAATGGATTGCCTTTTGGCGCTAGAGCGCCCCGCCTTAAACATGAATCACTTGTTCGCTGCCTTCGCCTGCGGCTCAACGCGAAAAGTGATGCTTAGTGGCTCAGGTCAAAGGCGGGACGCTTTAGGGTCGAGCCGCCTTAGCCTGAAAACCGTTTTTGCAATTCCGCATTGACCAGCGGCGTCACGAATTTGCTGACATCGCCGCCAAGACGAGCGATTTCCTTGACCAGTTTGCTTGCAATTGCCTGATGCTGCGCTTCGGCCATCAAAAACACAGTCTCAATGCTGTCGTTTAGCTGACGGTTCATGCCAACCATTTGATATTCATATTCAAAATCTGCAACAGCGCGAAGGCCGCGCACAATGATCTGCGCGCCGACGTCCTCGGCGCAATCAATCAACAGGTTTTCAAAGGGATGCACAACAATCTCGACCTGCGTCTGTTCGGCCAGTTTCGCGCACTCTGCCTGGATCAACGCCACGCGTTCATCCAACGAGAACAGTGGTCCCTTGTCACGGTTGATCGCAACACCAATGACCAGCTTATCGACCAGCGCGCAGGCACGGCGAATGATATCAAGGTGACCCAATGTGATCGGATCAAATGTACCGGGATAGAGACCAACGCGCATATGGGCTCTCCTGTCAGTTGAGGTTGGGGCAAACGACCACTTTGGTCAAAAAGTTGCAAGCAGGTTTCACGCCAGGGCAGACCAACGGCGCGTTAGTGCCCCATAATCATCCCTTG
>JBAUHN010000315.1:0-6541 GCA_049680295.1 Sulfitobacter sp. | reverse complement strand
GTCGCCTGCGGCGACCAGCTCTAGTCGGGAACCCGACCGGAGCCTGAATGTCTCCGCCCATCCGGGTAACGATCTTCGCCCGAGCGGCCTGGCGGCCGCTTCAGCGTTCATCCCGCCCGTTTTTAGAGGTCATCCAACGCCTCTTTGAAGGTCAGTGTGCGCTCATATTCTTTGATCTGCTTTTGTCTGGTACGCGCGAGGACCGCATCGCGGCGTTAACCCGTTCCTTTTTTCAATCTGTCGGGAACCTTAGCGTATTGCAGGCATAAAGGCCAATTTCACCCCCCTCAGCCCCGTAAGCGATCATTGTCCCGTCGAGCATCTCCTGCCCATCGGGAATATCCATCGCGCGCACCTCAACCGCAGCGTCAATCTGCTGAAACGATGCCAACGCCGACGCATGACAGTCGGCCTCACTGCTGAAATCCATGTTCGTTTCGACTTCCGAGCCGGTCTCGACATTGAAGATAACGATGATGAGCAAAACCTTCATATACAGCCTCTTTCGATGCGAAAACCGGAGCCATAGGGCCCCGGCTTTCCAGTGAAACTTGCGTTTTCACCTTGCAGGATCATCGGCATCCCTGCCTGTATCCTGTCGTTACAATAATACGGTATTGTTAAAGAGCCAAGAGCTTTTTCCGGCTTTCATCTTGCCCAAAATATCCTCAGGGGAGGCGCGCAGCGCCGGGGGCAGACAGCCCCCACACAGAGACGCGAGAGGCGGGCCGCCCTGAGGCGACCCGATCTGCTTACTCCGTGACGTCGCCTTTTGCCGATGGCTGGAAGGCGACCAGTTCGGTGACACCAACGGGAAAATCGAGCTTGAGGGTCAGGAAGGTTTCACCCGTGTCGCGCTTTGTGTTCTCGAACACCGCGCCAACCCGGCGATAGGTGGTCTTTTCGGTGCCATTGTCATCGTATTTGACGGGGACGGTGAGAGTGTAATGTGTCATCTGATTGCTCCTTGTTTCGATGAAGGTGGTCAAACGCATCGAACGAGGGTGCGGCGCAGGCTGAAAATCGGAGGCTCCCCCGGAAACCGTTTTTCTGCTTGCCGGGGCTTTGCCACGGGAACGCCAAACCCGCGATGCGTCACCTCTCATCTTTTCAGAAACAAGGCAGCTGCGATCAGATGCGATTGCACGGCCGTCCCGGCCTCATACGCCAAAGGCCGCGAGAAGAGACAGCGGGGATCCCGCTTCAGGCGCGGGATCGAGGATACAGCGGACGTCGGCCCCTCCGCTTCGCTCTAGGTCCGTCGGCATTTTTCCAATTGGTTTGTCCGCCTGCCATCCCCTGGTGCCGGCGTAAACGGGCAAGCGCCGCGGTCCCCGCGTCGGCTCCACAGAGGCCGTGTCCTCGCTGCGCTGCGGGCCGCACCACCCTCTGTTCCGCCCCATTGACGCCAACCCCATGGGACGCAGATCGGGCTGCGCCCTCACCTGCTCTGTCCAGCCGAATGGGAGGCCCATTCGGTCTGAAAAGACCAGCCGAGGCTTCGCCACTGGCGGAAAGAGGTCACAAGACCCGACCGCATCACCACAAGGAGGCCAATGATGGCTGATACGGATGAAGACCGGACGCGGGAGTGTGCCCGCATTGCTGAACAAAACGATGCCTTTCGCAAAGAACAGGCTGGCGGAGGTCAAGGGAAATGGGTCTGGACCCAAGCCATTGACGCCGAGGGGATGGATTTTGTCCTGACCTGCATTGCCGCCGTCGCGGCATATGACGATTTCACAGAAGAAAACGACCCGTTTGGAACCCACGAAATGGGGTTCATGGACGTGTTCGGCAAAAAGGTCTGGTGGAAAATCGACCTGTACGACCGCGCCTATGAGGGCGGTTCGCTGCATCCTGCATCGCTCGCAGAGACGCGCCGCGTTCTGACGATCCTTTTCCCAAGTGACTACTGAGATTGGCCATCCCGCAAAGGGGTGCGCCATAGGCGCTGCCTGCGCCCGAAAGGAGGTGAACACATGACCAGAGCAGTAATCGAACAGCGCAAACGCGAAGCTATCGCGCTTGTGAGAAAGGGAGGTCTCTCCGCCAGTGAGCGAGCTTGCGCCATTGGTCCGAGCAAGCACGCGAACGGCCTCGCCTTTCTGAAACAATTTGGCGGTGACCGCCATCGGTTCGAGTGAACCAGTGAATGCCGCCTAAGCGGCCTGGCCTCACCCCGTCAGGGGTGAGGCATCCCTACCAAAATCAACACCACAAAACAAGGAATGTCCAAATGACGAAGCAAACCAAAATCATCGCGACAGAGGCCCGCTTTCCCCTCGCAAAGCTGTCCCTGTCCCCCATGAACCCACGCCAAGACGTGCCGGAAGCGGACGTGATTGAACTGGCCGAAAGCCTCTATAGCGCTGGCATGATCCAGTCCATCGCAGGGCTGGCGGGCAAGAAAGACACCGCCGAGATTGTGGCAGGCGGACGCCGGTTGCGTGCCCTGAAATATCTGGACGCAAAGCACTCCGATCTGGCCAAAACGCACCCCGAACTGGCAAACCCGATGGTCATGCTGGCCCCCGACGCGGAAACCGCCGAGGCATGGGCGAATATGGAGAATGTGGCCCGCCGCGATCTGCACCCCGCCGAGGAAATCCGCGCCTATGGCAAGATGGAAGCCAAAGGCGGCACCGTCGGAGCCATCGCCCGCGCCTTCGCGGTCAATGAAAAGCACGTCTATCGCCGCCTCGCTCTGGCGCACCTGCCCGATCCGGTTCTGGACGCGCTCGCAGCCAATGAAATCAGTCTGTCCAATGCCGCCGCCTTCACCGTCAGCACGGATATGAAAGTCACGCTTGACGTGCTGGAACGGGCGCGGGGTGGCAGTTACAGCGATCACCAGATCAAGCAGGCTCTCAAACCGGATTCCGTGCGCAGCAGTGACCGTCGCGTGATCTATGTCACCGAGGCAGGCTATGACGAGGCCGGAGGCCGCAAGACTGCCGATCTGTTCCAAGATCAGACGTTCTTTGATGATGTGGCTTTGCTGGACGATCTCTTTGAGGCCAAGCTGACCGAGGCCATCGAGACAGTGCAGGCCGAAGGCTGGAAATGGGTTGAAGCCATCCACGACCATTACCTTTGTCACTACGATATGGGGCTAGACAAGTTTGGCCGGGTCTATGCCGAAGAAGGCCAGTTGTCCGAGGAAGAAGCAGAGCGCTATGACGCATTGGCCGAACTGGCAAATAGCGATGTGCTGGACGCGACAGGCGAGGCTGAATTGGCTGCACTGCAAGCGATCATCGACGGGGAATACACCGACGAACAGCGCGCCCATGCGGGCCTCTACGTCTATGTTGATGGCAATGGGGTGCAATCGGTCAGCGGCGCACTGGTTAAGCCCGACGACAAGAAGGCCGCGATTGAGGCCGGTGTCCTGCGTAAGTCGATGCACAGCAACAGCGGCAGCGATGGTCCGAAGTCGCCTATCTCGCAAAAGCTGCGCGATGACCTGTACCGCGTCACCAAGGGAGCGCACCAGCACGCGGCTTTGCGCGATCCTGACCTTCTCATCGACCTCTTGGCCTATCAGTTGAGCCACCACCTGTATTGGAATGACCCGTTCGGGATCACGACCACCGAAGTGCCAAATTGGCCCTCTACAGAGGCCGAAGGCTACACGCTGGACGAACGGCTGACGACCAACCCGCCGCGCAACATGATGGATGCCAAGGACATTGGCGCGTCTTTCCGTGCGTTCCGTAAAAAAGGCGCAGAGCACGTGCGCGGCGAGTTAGTGCGGTTCCTTGCCGCCCAATTCAAGGGCGGAGACGAGAAGCTGCAAGCGCTGGTCGCAAAAACGACGAAAACCAACACTCGCGAGGTCTGGACGCCGACAGCGGCAAACTTTTTCAGTCGCGTGGGCGGTCCCTACATGGTGGAGATTTGGCGTGATCTTCTGGAACTGGCGGAAGATCACCCCACCGTCACCACCTTCGCCAAGCTGAAAAAGGGCGAGAAGGCCGCGAAGCTGGAGGCGTTGTTTATGCAATCCGACCTGCGCAGCGCCCTTGGCGTGACCGAGGCGCAAGTGGCCCGGATCGACGCGTGGTTGCCCGAAGGCATGGAATGAGAACAGCGGCAGGGCGTTCACGCCCTGCCCCATACCCGACAGGAGGACGCCCATGCCTGACTTCACAGCCCACAAGCACCCCGTCTTGGCCGTCCGGTGTCCCGAATGCGGCAAAGCCCCCGGCGTCTGGTGTCGCCGACCGAGCGGCCACAGTGCATCCGAACTGCACAAGGCCCGCCGCATCGCCGCCGATTGCCTGTTTGTCGCACAACATGGTGAGGATGCCAGCATCGAGCGCGTCGGCAAAGACTGGGTCATCGACCCCACCGGACGCGTCGAACGCAATCGCCTGGAACGCGCGACGGGCGTCCAGTTAGAGCTGTTTCCCTGACGCAGTTCACCAAATACCGCACAGACTGACAATTTTCGTATCCTTGTGGTGAGGATCAACTTGACCCCGTTCGCATCATGCGGCGGGGTCTTTTTTCGAGAAAATGAGATTCCGACCTTGTCTATTACGTCCGTTTTGTCTATTTTGGACGAAAGGAGATATTCATGCGTTCTTTCCCATCTACAGACCTGAAACAGACCCTCGGCGATGTGCTGGACGCGGCCAGCCAAGAACCCATCGCCATCACCAAACACAAAAAACCTCGTTACGTTCTGATGAGCATTCATGACTACGAACAACGGTTTCAGAAAGACGAGCGACGCGCTTTTTCGGCGGCAGATATGCCCGCGGAGCATCTGGCAATGCTGGAAGCGAGTCGAGCAGGCAGCGAGGGAGCCGCTGACGAATGAAACGCCCGGAGAAAGGCGATGTCTGGCACTATGACTATCTCTGGCATCGCGAGCATGAATCCGGGCAAGAGAACGCCCGGAAAAGCCGCCCGACGGCGCTTGTCACCACATTTGTGGACAAGAGCGGTCGCACCAATCTGTTCTGGCTTCCGATCACCAGCAAAAGACCCCAAGAAGACAGGGTAGCCATCGAGATTCCACAAATCGAACGGCGGCGTGCGGGCCTTGCATCCGATCTGCCGCTTTGGGTGATGGCGGATGAATACAATCACGAGTTTCTTGAAACATCCTTCTACATTGATCCTAACGGGTACTGCGGCGCGTTCAGTATGCCCTTCATACACAGAGTGCTCGATGTGCTGATCGAGGTCGCGAAAAAGGGTCAGTTGGACATTGTGAAGCGCCATGATGACTAATGCTGTCCTTCAACGCGTTTATCTTTGGGGCTACATCGGCCACACCCTGCCCCGGTGGGCCCGACGGATTGTGGCCGGGACCGATCTGCACCGCGCATGGTTCTTGGGCTTTCATGGATTTTTCGAGCAGGACGGCACCCGCTACGGGCTGGCACGTCCTTACCCTTCAATCCACGCAGTGTAGAACCGGAATGAGAGAGAACACCTCCCCGGCCAACTAACACCACGACCGGCGCTGTCCGCCGCTATAGCGCCGGGCCAGCCCTTCCGCGATCATGAGATCAGCCACGTCCCGGCCATCGAGCATGAGCCGCGCCAGATCGCGCCCGTATTGGTCGCGGCGCGGCAGGTAGGCCAATCGTGCCGATCACGCCTGAACCAATAACTCGCGCAGCCGTTGCGTCGCCGCATCGCCCGGCGCCCGTTCCGCCGCGCATTGGGCGCGGAAAGTTTCCGGTGTGTCAAAGCCCACCAAGCGGATGGTTTCACCGGCCAGACGCACCGTATCCCCGTCTATGACCGTCATGCGGCTTGGATTGACGCTTTCCACCGTGGAGGTTTGCACCCGCGCTGTCGCTTGAGTGAACGTGTCAGGATCATAAAGCCACAGCCCGAGAAGGATGAGCAGCGCGACAGGAAGCAGCGCCCCGCGTGGCATCCGCCGCCTTTTCCATGGCGGGAAACGGTTTGGTCTCTTTCTCGGCCGTCTTAGCATGGCAGGATCACGGACCTCCTTAGGGGTCTTCACTGACAGGTTTTCGCGCGTTCAGTATGGCCGTTTGTGACCTTAGTTCCAAGGAGCGTGCCCGTGTCAGGTCTGCCCTGCCGATCCTTTGAAGCGATGCGGAATCGAGGGGACTCGCGTGCTGATCCGTCCAGGCGCTCGTCCTTGGCTCTGCGGGTGCGTGAGATGGATATCCACAAAAGGAAGCCGCTCTGGCGACCACCTATAATTGCGAAATGTCGTCAGAGTGATTTGGTCGATCACCACCGGTCACCCCCTTCGTTTCTCTTTTGATGGGGATGAAGGGAACGCCTGAAGAATGTTCCTTCAGCTCGTCTTCGAAGATCTCCGCCTGCGGCTCAGATCACGAGATCCTTTTGAGCTTCAGCAAGCAGAAAAACCGCCTTCGGCTCGGCTTTCACCCTTCGGGCGAACCTTCCGTTTTTCCACCTGCATCCTTCATTCGCTCCCTTCTTGTTTATCCCCATCGAAACAAAGGAGAAGACCAATGGCAATCGACGGAAAAATCACCCGCACTGACGACGACGCAATCACCGGCTGGATCGCATC
>JBAUHN010000314.1:0-8303 GCA_049680295.1 Sulfitobacter sp. | reverse complement strand
ACGTCTCGCAGCATTCGGAAGAATGGGCTCTGAGCCGACCTCGGATGCATTGCAGCATCGACTGAAATTGTGATCTGAAGGAGTGTTGAGGACGGCCCAAAGCTGCCATTCATTCACCCTTGGCGATGCCCCGGTGCGGCCCGTGGAAGCAGACTTTGTAACAACTGCAAAACTTACGAAAGCCGAATTCACACGATTCGGGACGAATAGGCCGTTTGATTTGACCGTTCGAGAGACCGCCTTCACCACCACCCAAGGTCAGCGATTCATCAGGAGGTCCACCACTCACGCCCAAGGCGGCACTGCTAATCCGAGATGCGTGACCCCGCATAGCACGCATAGAACGACCAGTGCAGTCCGTAGGCCCAGCGAAAGCTATGATGCTTGCGTAGATTTGCGCTCGCGATGCCCTATATCGCATCACCAGGCGCAATGTTCGCTATCGTCTTTCTGACCGAAAAGAGCTCCTACACCTTTGCCGAACAGGCGATCACGGCAGGCATTGTCATCCTCGTGCTCACGCTGATCCTGGTGCTGCTTCTCGCGCCAGTTTCATCCATCGTCTGATTGGCGATACCGGAGCTTCCGTGATCTCCCGCGTCATGGGGGTCATCCTCGCCACCATCGCGTTGGATACCATCCTTGGAGGCTTCGATACGCTCGACATCTTCAACGTCGCGCCGTCGAAAACCCCAGCCTGCTGTCCAAAGCGGCAAATCAGAGTTAGATACGCGACTGGGAGCTTTTTTAGCAGTTCAACGCACAGAACGTCGAAATAGCTTTCCAACAGTGGCTGTAGCCAGTCGACGCTTGGTGCAGGTCGTCGACTGCCCGTCTACTTCGCACCGCGGGTCAGATATGATCGGCGTAAGTCTGGCCGATGGTCTGCGCCGCCGATCGAAGACGCGCCAAGTGGTCTCTGGCGACCGTCTCCACACGATGCTCGCTGGCGTTCCAGACCAGATTGATGGCGCCGACCGGCTTGTCGCCCGCAACTATGGGAACCGCGATTGCCGCTGGAAGCGCGCCGTAATCCACTGCTCGTCCCCAGTGATCCGGCGAACGGATGGCATAGCCCCGTGCTCCGATATCACTCAGTATCTTCGCGAGCAGGGGAAGCGCTTTGACTTCCTCTCGTGGCAGCCGGTCGGCGAGTTCCTGCAAGGCTTGGCCCCGGTCATCATCCGGCAAGGTGAACATATATGCCGCCCCCAATGCCGACAGTATCGGCGATGGCCGGAAACCCACGGAGTCCGGATATATCGCGTGCAGCTTATATGAGCGCGTCGTGTCGACGATTTCGACCCTTCCGCCGCCAATTCCGGCGGCCAAATCGCTGGCCAGACCGGTATCACTGCTCAGGTCAACGATCACCCCCTTGCCGACGGCCACAAGGCGGTCGACACGGTTCGGCATGCCACCAGAACGCGGGAACGCAGAGCCGAGCTGGTAGTTACCGTCGCTGAGCCGACGAAACAGCCAACGACGCGCTTCAAGTGACTTGCAGATACGCAATAAGGTCGGTTTCGGCAGACCTGTGCGCGCGGCGAGAACTGCCAGCGAACTGGTGCCGGCGCCATGGACTACCTCCAGGACGGTCAGTCCGCGGTCAATTGATCGGTTAAGCTTTGTCATAGCTCCATTCCACTGTGTGAAACGGGTAATCGACAACGATGCGGTTGTCCAATAGCTTTGTCGCATGCGTGCTGCGCCTTGAAGGGAGATCAAGGCGGACAAAAAGCAGGACGCGCTTGGGAGGACGCCGTGACAAATCTGAAACCGTCCGCGGTTGTGAACTATGCCGTCGTACTGCTGTCGCTGATCGTGATCGGCGTCGTATTCTACGTCTCGCTCTTTGGCGTATTCTCGGATTCCTATCTGCGAGTTGGCATGCTGCTGGTCGGTGGTTTGCTGGTGATCCTGACAGGCTTCGGAAGGTCCGAACAATTATGGGACCGAGCGCTGCTGGGGCTCACCGCTATTGTACTCATCCTGAGCGTTTTTCAATATTTCCGTGCCGCCGAAGAGATCGAAACCGGTCTTTATTTCCTGAACGCGACCGATATCTGGATGGGTATGCTTGGCCTGATCGCTGTCATAGAATTGACGCGCAGATCGGTCGGGCTGGTCATGGCGCTGGTGGCG
Organism: Sulfitobacter sp.; assembly: GCA_049680295.1. Classification (GTDB taxonomy): domain Bacteria; phylum Pseudomonadota; class Alphaproteobacteria; order Rhodobacterales; family Rhodobacteraceae; genus JBAUHN01. The sequence continues at coordinate 6,158 of JBAUHN010000314.1, read as the reverse complement.
GGGATTGTGCTGTTCTATGGCGCGTTCGGAGACATGGCACCGGGGTTCCTGCGGCACGCGGGCATTTCCGGCGAAGAGCTGATGACGGTGCTGTGGTTCTCGTTCGACGGTGTCTTTGGCCGCCCGATGGCCACGGTAGTCTCGACCATCCTGATCTTCATCATGTTCGGTGCGCTGCTCGAACTTCTGGCCATCGACCTCGTGCTTGTCCGCCTTGCGCTGGCCGCGACGGGACGGATGCGCTCCGGCCCGGCGGCGGCCGCCACCGTGGCGAGCGGCCTGTTCGGCACGATTTCGGGCAGTGCGGTGGCGAACGTGGTGGGCACGGGGGTCATCACCATTCCATTGATCAAGAAGCGCGGGTTCACGCCGCGTTTTGCGGCGGCGGTCGAATCTGCCGCCTCGAGCGGCGGTCAGATCACGCCGCCGATCATGGGCGCTGTCGCCTTCATCATGGCGGACGTGACAAATGTGCCCTACTTGACCATTTGTGCTGCTGCCGCCGTCCCGGCGCTGCTGTACTACGGCGGGTTGTTCGTCGCCATCTCCAGCGCCGCACGCAACATGGATCTGGCGGATGAGGCCCGCCCAAAGGTCGTTTTCAACTGGCGTGAGTTGGTCCAGATGCTCGTTTTCGTGATCTCGCTTGCCGGGATCGTCGTGACCATGGTTGGCGGTGCCTCGCCGGCCTACGCAGGGTTCGTCGGTTGCGTTGGCAGCCGTCTTAGGCTTTGCCATTCGACCGGACCTGCTGTTCGATTGGCAGGCATGGCTAAGGTTCGTTCGCTCCGCCGGTCTGATCTCGGCACAGCTGGTGGTGATCGTGGGCGCGGTGGGGATCGTCATCGGTGTTCTCAACCTGACCGGCGTCGGCCTTCGCTTTGCCTCTCTGTTGTAGAGTCTCGCCGAAGACCAGTTGATCCTGTCGCTGATCCTGATGGCCATCGCCTGTTTGCTATTGGGGATGGGGATGCCGACCGTCCCGGCTTATCCGATTATCGTGCTGGTGATGGGACCGTCGCTGCAAAAGCTGGGCGTGCCGATCGTCCATACACATATGTTCGTGCTCTATTTCGGCGTCCTGTCGGCGATTACACCCCCTGTGGCGCTGGCCGCCTTCGCCGCAGCGCCGATTGCGGGCGCGTCCCCGATGGGTACCGAAATTGAGGCATCGCGGCTCGCTCTACCGGGCTTCGTTATCCCATTTGCGTTCATCTATAAGCCCGCGCTTTTACTGGGCACCGGCTATCCTGTAGGGCAATCGGTTCAGGCGATTTTCTTCGTGATGCTTGCCACGATCCTGATCTCGCGGGCGTGCTATCCCCGCCGCGGAAAAATGTACATGGTGCCCGTCGGATTGGCACTGGCCACGGCGCTCATATTCTTCGGAACCGTTGCGTCGTGGATTGCGGCCGCTGCCGCCATCGGGCTGATGTATCTCGATAGACTCGAACTGAAAACCAAGAACGCGATTTCATGACAACAAGGAGGACCAATCCATGAAAACTACAAATCTCAATCGTCGCTCGGTGCTGGCAAGCGCTGTCGCAGCTTCAGCTGCTGGCAGCATTGCCCCGCGCAGCCAAGGCCAAGGAATTGCTGCGCATGTCAACGCTGGGCCCCGGCACCAGCCCGAACCTGATAATGACGACCTTCGCCAACATCGTTAATCGCGAGCTGCCGGACTACGAGATCCAGGTCAACGCGACGGGTGCGGCCACGCGCCACGTGCTGGAAGTCGCGGCAGGCAAGACAGCATTTTGCATGTCATCGCCTTCGGTCAACGCATTGATGGCCAATCAAAAAGCGATGTACGCCAAAATGGACGAGGCACCGGAGCTCGCCAAGAAACTCCGCGCTGTGCTGAACTTTCCGATGGGTGTCTATCATATCGCGGTTTACGAATCGTCGGGCATCACGTCGCTGAACGAGATCGCTGGCAAGCGGGTCTTTCTTGGACCTCCGGGCGGTGCGGCGTACTCCACGATGGAACGGCTTTTTAAGGCTGTGACCGGCCTTGAGGCAGGCACTGACTATGAAGCGGTGAAACTGGGTTGGGATGCTGCTGCGGCATCGTTCCAGGACGGTAACCTTGACGTTTATTGCAACCCGACAAACGCGCCCAGCCCTGTGCTGACGCAGATCGCCGTGACAAATGCGGTCCGTTTCCTTGGTATTCCAGAGGACAAGCTGGAAGTTGAAGGGGTCAAGGCGCTGGTCAACCGGCCCGGCTTTGGTCTTGGCACTTTGCCCGCTGGCACCTACGGCGATACCCAAAAGAACGACAGTGACACAACCACGCTGCGCGTGACCGTCGGCATCGTGACGAAAGAGACCGCGGACGCAGAGATGGTCTATGAGATGACCAAGGCCTTCTTTGCAGGCGTGGCAGAAATGGGCGACAGCGCGCCGTGGCTCAAGGCGGTGAACCCCGAGGGCGCAGTTGCCGACCTCAATATGCCGCTGCATCCGGGCGCCTTGCGCGCGCTCGAAGAGTTGGGTGTGACCATCCCCGACATTGGCCGCAGCTAAATGCAACGGTCCGGGGTGGCATCACCCCGGACACTTCCTCAGGTAATTACGCAGTATGCCCAAAAATGTTCTTTTCATCATGTGTGACCAGCTCCGTTGGGATTACCTGTCCTGCACGGGGCACCCGCACCTGCACACGCCCCATATTGACGCGCTGGCAAAGCGCGGTGTCCTGTTCGATCGTGCCTATGTGCAGTCGCCGATCTGCGGCCCCTCGCGCATGTCATTCTATACGGGGCGCTACGTCAGCTCGCACGGCTCAACCTGGAACAACATTCCGCTGAAAGTGGGCGAGATGACGCTGGGTGATCATCTGCGCCCGTTGGGCGTGCGCACTGCACTGTGCGGCAAGACCCATATGTCCGCCGATATTGAGGGGATGCGCCGCCTTGGCCTTGCGCCTGACAGCGAAATTGGCGTGCTGGTGTCTGAATGCGGGTTTGAGCCCTATGAGCGCGACGACGGGCTGCATCCGGATGGCCCGCGCTATGCCCGCAATGACGCCTATGACGAGCATATGAAAGAGCGTGGCTGGCCCGATGAGAACCCTTGGGAAACGGTTGCAAACAGTGCCGAGGACGCGGATGGTAATAACCTGAGCGGCTGGTTCCTCGACAATGCCGACAAACCCGCACGCGCCGCCGACGCGGAAAGCGAGACACCCTATATTACCGGACGCGCGATGGATTTCATCCGCGAGGCGGGCGATACGCCCTGGTGCCTGCACCTGAGCTATATCAAGCCGCACTGGCCCTATATCGTCCCTGCGCCCTACCACGACATGTACGGCCCCGAGACCCATCTGGCCCCTGTACGCAGCGCGGATGAAACGGCCGATCCGCATCCCGTCTACGGCGCCTTTATGCAAGAGCGGGTATCAAAGGCGTTCAGCGACGACACCGCGCGCGCGCGCGTCCTGACCGCCTATATGGGCCTGATAAAGCAGCTTGATGACCAGATCGGGCGGTTGATGGATTTTGTCGACGAACAGGGTATCGCAGATGATACGATGATCGTTTTCACCTCCGATCATGGCGACTACCTCGGCGATCACTGGATGGGCGAAAAGGAGCTGTTCCACGATGCCTCCGCGCGCATCCCGCTGATCGTTGTGGACCCCGACCCGCAGGCCGACGCCACGCGCGGGATGAAATCATCGGCTCTGGTCGAGGCGATTGATGTTGTCCCGACGATCCTCGACTTTTTCGGGGGCGCAGCGGTGCCCCACATCATCGAAGGCAAGTCACTGCTGCCGCTCCTGCACGGTGAGGCGACAACGCTGAGGGACTTCGCCGTGTCCGAATATGATTATGCATTTCGCGATGTGCGCAAGCGGCTCGGAGTCGAAGTCAAGGATGCCAAGCTCACCATGCTGTTCGACGGGAGGTGGAAGTTCATTTTTGCCGAAGGGTTTCGGCCCATGCTCTTTGATCTCGCGGCAGACCCATTAGAGCTGAGCGATCTTGGTGCCGATCCAGCCCATGCTCAAGACGCGGCACGGCTCGAGCGGCTCTTCTTTGACTGGGCGCGGCGAACCTCCCAACGCACGACGATTTCGGATGCCCAGATCGCCGCCCGGGATGCAACGTTGGGCGAAGCCAAAGCCGGCATCCTGATCGGGTATCGCAACGAAGACGAGCTACGCGAAGTGCTGGACCAAGCCGAACACAACGCGAATCCGCTGCGCAAAGCGCTCTGATATTACGGACGGCGCGAACATGCTTTTCCGCCAGCGGCTTTCAGTACTCCTTTAGCGTTGCGACTTTTCGATAATTGCACAACTGCTCATCGCTGAAAGGCAGTCAACCATTATCGACGCCACTATCGCCGCGGAGACACGACGAAAAAGAAGCCGCAGTTTATTGCTGTTCGAATGCCAAGCGTCAATTTCTATAAAACGTCCGTTGCGGCCTTTGACTGGAAGCTTTCAATATTTTCGGGCGGGAATGGCTGCTTTGCGAAGACTGCACCTCACACTTGCCACCGCAGCGAACTTCCGCTTTCCGCCCTCCCTGCAGAATTCTGCACCGCGAAAAGGTGTCGAAACGCCGCCGAACGACACCTTTAGTACAAGACCTTGTAGTGCGTCGAACGACCTCCTGCTTCCGACCGCGACAAAACCCCAGCTTTCTCCATCGCACCCAGATCTCGCGTCGCTGTCGGCGCTGAGGTTTTGGACATTTTGCGATAGGATTTCGCGGAGAGCCCCATTTCAACTCTTTCCTCGCCCTGGTCAAAGAGGAGCCGCAGGACCTTGATCTGGCGATCGTTCAGAACCTTGGCCTTTTGCGCAAAAAGCCGGTTGCGCCGAACAACAAACAGCGCCTCTTGCCGGGCGTAATCCGCCGCTGTGGCCAGGGCCTCCAAAAACCAAATTACAAATGGCGTTGCCTCAATCTGACCTTGTGTTTCTTTTCGCCCTTCTTGCAACGCCGTGTAATAGCCACGCTTGTCGCGTTCGATCTGGCGCGAGAGCGAAAACGGCAGAGGTTGAGCCATCGCGAAGATATGTTCGACAATCGCGCGTCCTATCCGGCCATTACCGTCAGAAAAGGGGTGGATTGATTCAAACCACAAATGCGCAATGGCTGCCCGAACCGGTAATGCCAGTGTTGCCTCGCTGTTCAGCCAACTCAGAAACCGACCCATTTCTGCAACTACCCGATCGGGAGGCAGGCCCTTGTAAATCACATCGTGGCTGCCCGCGACGGCAGAGCGAACGATCTCTATATCAAAGCGACGCCAACGGCCGAGATCCTCGACCTCGGTGCCGTGAAAGAGCAATCTATGCCACTCGCATAACGTCTTGGTATCCAGTGCGCTCGCAGCCCTCCGCGCAGAGAGCATCAGTGCCACGATTGCATCAGATCGTCGATCCAAAGCAGCCCGTTCGCGATGTTTAAGCGAGGCGATGACGGATGCTTCGATTTCAGCCGCATTCAGGGTGACGCCTTCAATCTCAAAACTCGACAGAGCCTCCTGAACCAACTGTCGGCGGTTGAACTCCTCCAGATCGTCAGAGCCAAGCCCAGCCTTCAGGCCCGAAACTTCACCAATCGCTCGCATCGCCGTTGCCAGCGCAGGTTCGATTGCGGCGGCATTGTAAGAAAAGTTTGGCCAGGCTGGCGTTTCCCAAATATGAATCATGAGGGGATTGTTATCATTAATCAAATCAAAATCAACGTAATACTGATCTGATTAACGCGCACAATCCCATCATTATTTGTCAGCAACCAACATCGAGGGACCATTAAACGCCTCAATTTCTACATCACTGAACATCAGTATGCGTGCTGTGCTTCACAGAGATGGTAGCCGCGACGGCGTTTTTGATCAGAAAGTTTGGTGAGGGCAGCTTCTGCGTCTTTTTTTGACGCGGTGTAATATGTCAATCTCTGCCCACCAGCTGAGCCGATCCGTCCCCATTCGCGGATCAGGCACCATTCGCCAAAAAGAGTCCGGGTAACCTGCATCACGTAGAACCGGTGCTGGCGCTTCGGTGGGTCGATCTTTTCAAGCCGGATTTGCATGTGGCTCCCCTTCTATGGTTGCCGCCCGTTGTGCAAGATGTTTCTGACGTTGTCCGGGAGTGATCGAGTGCGGTCTTCTATCAGGCCTTTTGGTGC
>JBAUHN010000313.1:0-1779 GCA_049680295.1 Sulfitobacter sp. | reverse complement strand
GCATACAGCCTGTTTTCCCGACTTCATGAACGCATTCGATTGCCCAGAGAAAGACCAGTTGTGCCGTTCCGAGATATAGCTGAAAGTTGGTGATGGCCCCTGAGGGGCGGCATATCATGGCGTTGTTCACGCGCCGCAATTCTCGAAGAGAAAAGGATATGCCACATGACGAAGACTATCATCACGACCTTGCCCGATCCACATGGATTTTCACCTGACCCGTTGACTGACCTTCTGCGTTCAGGTGCGCGCAGCCTGATCCAGCAAGCAGTTGAAGCAGAGCTTTCAGTGTTGTTGGAGGCGTATTCCGGCGACCGGATCGAGGATGGTCGCGCTCGGCTGGTCCGCCACGGGCATCTGCCGGAACGCGAGGTGATGACCGGGATCGGTGCTGTGCCGGTCAAGGTGCCGCGCGTGCGAGACCGGGGCGACACCGCTGAGAAAGTCCGGTTCACCTCGACAATCTTGCCGCCCTATTTGCGCAAAGCCAAATCTATCGAAGAGCTGCTGCCTTGGCTTTATCTCAAGGGCATTTCCACTGGCGACTTTCACGAAGCACTTGCCGCACTTTTGGGCCCCAATGCAGCGGGGCTGTCATCGACGACAATTTCTCGGCTTAAAGCCGACTGGTGGGACGAGTACGACCGTTGGCAACGCCGCGATCTCAGCACGCGCCGGTTCGTCTACATCTGGGCTGATGGCGTATACTTCCGCCCACGAATGGCTGAGGAAAAACAATGTGTTCTGGTGTTGATTGGCGCGGATGAATGGGGTCGCAAGGAAATCATCGGCCTTGCGGATGGCTACCGCGAAAGTACCCAAAGCTGGCGAGAGTTGCTGCTTGATCTGCAGCGACGCGGACTGACCCATGCTCCTGATCTTGCCGTTGGCGATGGTGCACTAGGGTTCTGGCATGCGCTGCGCGAGGTCTTTGGCGCGACGAAAGAACAGCGTTGCTGGTTCCACAAGACCGGCAATGTTCTGAACGCGATGCCGAAGTCAGTTCAGGCAAAAGCCAAAGGTCATCTGCACGATATTTGGCAGGCTGAAACCCGCGTGGAGGCTGAGGTCGCTTTCGATTTCTTCGTGGCATCCTACGGCGTGAAATACGACAAGGCTGTTGGCAAGCTGGCCAAAGATCGCGACGTGCTCCTGGCCTTCTATGACTTCCCGGCCGAACATTGGAAGCACATTCGAACGACCAACCCAATCGAAAGCACCTTTGCCACCGTCCGACATCGCACTGGAAAAACCAAAGGATGCCTCAGCCGCAAAACCGGGCTTGCCATGGCATTCAGGCTGATGATGTCAGCCCAGACGAAATGGCGCAAACTCGACGGAGCCAACCGAATGCCTGAGATCATTGAGGGGATTGAATTCAAGGACGGGATCAAGCAACTTCAAAACGCCGCCTGATCACGCCGTCAACAACTTTCGGGCATAGCTCCTTGGCGTGGCGCGCATCTATACAAATAGCAGGCAATCCTTCTTCCTTTAGAGCGTGATAAAACCACACTGACAGGGGCCCAGTTTCAAAAACTACCCGCACGACATTGGGTGCGCGCTTCCTAACTATTTGCGCACTTCGCGATGGATCAGAGCTGCACTTTCCGCGCCAAACGCGCTCACCTGCGCGCCGAATGGAAATCGCAGTCTCTTTCATTGATACGTCGAGTCCGATATAATCGTCCATGGCTGTTCATCCAATGATGCTTGGGCCAGACACCTTGTCATGAGCCCGTATTTGCATCTTATCGGGGAACAGCCACCATCAACCAT
>JBAUHN010000312.1:0-1771 GCA_049680295.1 Sulfitobacter sp. | reverse complement strand
CGACAGGCAGGATCATCAGATCAAAACCGGGGTCTTGATCTGCGGGCAGGCTTGCAAATTGCGCAAGTGTTTCAGCGCTGGCCCAAGCATTCTGGCCATAGGTCACGCCATGGGCCAGATATTCATCCCGTGTCGCGGCGAACCCCTGCCAGAACCTGTCATGATCAATCAGAAAGTTGGTGTCTCCCAATTCACCCATAGCCGAGATGCCTTCGATCAGGCCAGTCAGCGCCCCTGTTCGAGGCTCGCGGCCAAAGCGACCGCCGACGGGATCGGGCGTGTCTGGCGTCAGGCCTTGTCGCGCAAGGGCTGCAGAATTTGCAACGCCGTTGTGCCCGGAGGCATGCAGCACCCAGATCGGATGATCGGTCGAGACCCCATCCAGTTCTTCGCGGGTCGGCATGCGCCCTTCGGCAATGGCGGTGTTGTCGATCAACACGCCCATGACCCATTCGCCGGTCGGCATGGTTTTGGCCTTCTCGCCGAGCCGCTTCAGCGCCGTGGCAAGATCGGCGCAATCCCCGCGTGGTGGCGAAGACAAATCAACCCTAAACAGCCGAATAAATCCGGGATCGGGGAAATGACCATGCGGATCGATGAAGGCGGGGATCATTGTTTTTCCCGCAAGATCGACCTGCATGGTTCGGGCAGGCATCTGGGCGCGAAGGTCAGACAATGCGCCAACCGCCGCGATCTTTTCACCGATGGTCAACACCGCCTCTGCAACAGTGTCGTGCGGATCCATGGTCAGGATGGACCCGTTGAAATAAAGGACGGCGGTGCTCATATTAGGGCTCTCATAGATGCCTTGGTGTCAGACATCGCACGCCGTGGCCATCTGTAACCTCCCATTGCGGAACTTGGGTGCAAACCTCGCTCGCCATTGGACAGCGATCCCTGAATTCACATCCCGAAGGGCGCTGGATGAGGCTTGGCGGTTCTCCCTTGAGGGCAATGCGGTCCAGTCGGGCATCGGGGTCAGGCTCGGGGTTGGCGCTCAGCAGGCAGTTGGTATAGGGGTGGCGCGGTTCGTGGAATATCGCCTCTGTCGTACCTTCCTCGACCAGACGTCCGAGGTAGAGAATGCCCATACGGTCAGCGACGTGGCGCACGACATTCAGGTTGTGGGTGATGATCACCATTGAAAGCCCCAACCGTTCCCGCAGATCGTTGAGCAGGTTCAACAGCTCTCCCTGCACCGACACATCCAGACCGGCCGTGGGTTCATCGGCCAAGATGAGTTTGGGTTCGAGCGCCAGCGCCCGGGCCACACCGACCCGGCGCGCCTGCCCACCAGAAAGCTGGTAAGGGTAGCGGTCGGCGAAATGTGCCGGTAGGTTCACAAGCTCCAAAAGCCGCTTGGCCTCGGCATCCAGATCACGGTCTTTCATACCCTGGATCTTGTAGGGTTCGGTGATCAGGTTGCGGATTGTCAGGCGTGGCGACAGCGATCCGGTCGGATCCTGAAACATCATCGCGATGTCTTTGCGCAACGGGCGCAAGGCGCGCTCACCGATGCCGCGAATTTCACGGCCCTCGAACTTGACCGATCCTGCCTGCGCTGGCGCAAGTCCGGCAATCGCGCGGATGACAGTGGTCTTGCCCGAACCACTTTCGCCGACCATCGCATAGGTTTCGCCCTGCTCCACGGTAAAGCTGACGCCGGCCAGAACGTTGACGGACCCAAAGTTGGTTTTCAGGTCTTTGACCTCAAGGATCGGGCTCATGCCACTTCCTCCGCATGGTTCAGCCAGCAGGCGGCATTGTGCCC
>JBAUHN010000311.1:0-7101 GCA_049680295.1 Sulfitobacter sp. | reverse complement strand
ATTTCGTGGTGCCGACGCACCCGGTGCACGTCATTTTTCACCTGATGTTTTACGCCTTGCTGGCGGTGACAACCCACACCGGCTTTGAAGGGCTGTGGTTTCGCAATCGCAAACGCCTGCATCTGGGCATGTTTCACCACCAGCTTCACCATAGGTATTTCGAATGCAATTACGGCAACCTCGATGTGCCCTGGGATAAGCTGTTCAAGTCGTTCCACGATGGCACACCGCAGGCAAAAGAAAATATGCGCGCACGGCTAAAGGCAAGAAAGAGATAACATGAATTACGGTCTGACTGACGAACACCAGATGATTGCGGACACGGTGCGCAGTTTCGTCGAGAAAGAAATCTATCCGCATGAGGCACTGGTTGAGCGCACCGGCGAAGTGCCGCAAGAAATCGCGGATGAGATCAAGCGCAAGACGATTGATCTGGGGTTTTATGCCTGCAACTTTCCCGACAGCGTTGGTTGCGCCGGTCTAAATCACCTCGAATTCGCTTTGGTCGAGCGTGAATTGGGCCGCGGCTCGATGGCGCTGAACCACTTTTTTGGTCGCCCGCAGAATATCCTGATGGCGTGCAAAGGGGACCAGATCGACCGCTATCTGATGCCCGCAGTGCGCGGCGAACGGATGGACGCGCTGGCAATGACAGAACCTGGCGCGGGTTCAGATGTGCGCGGCATGAAATGTGCCGCTGTGCGCGATGGCGGCGATTGGGTGGTGAATGGCACCAAACATTTCATTTCGGGTGCTGAGCACGCGGATTTTGTGATCGTGTTCATCGCCACAGGCGAAGATGAGACCCTAAAAGGCCCGAAAAAGCGGATTACAGCGTTTCTGGTTGATCGTGGCACGCCCGGATTTACCATCCGTGATGGTTATAAGTCGGTCAGTCATCGCGGCTACAAGAATATGATCCTCGAATTTGATGACTGTCGCCTGCCTGATGCGCAGGTGTTGGGCGAAGTCGACAGCGGCTTTGAAGTTATGAACACATGGCTTTACGCGACCCGCATCACCGTCGCCACGATGAGCGTCGGGCGCGCGCGGCGGGCGTTCGACTATGCGCTGGACTATGCGGCGACACGTGAACAGTTTGGCCAGAAGATCGGCAAGTTTCAGGGCGTCAGTTTCCAACTGGCCGATATGATCACGGAAATTGATGCTGCCGATTTGCTGACTTTGGCGGCGGCTGACCGGCTGGACAAAGGTTTGCCCGCCAACCGAGAAATCGCCTCGGCCAAGCTTTATGCCTCAGAGATGTTATCGCGGGTCACGGATGCGGCAATCCAGCTGCATGGCGGTATGGGGCTGATGGATGACTACCCGTTGGAACGGTTCTGGCGCGACGCAAGGGTCGAACGCATCTGGGACGGCACATCGGAAATCCAGCGCCACATCATCAGCCGCGATTTGCTGCGTGCGTTGGGCGCGTAAAGTGCGTCGGTGCGCGGCGGGCAATTCCGCATGAGCCGCGACTTGCAGCGCTTGTTGCGGCCCAAATCCATCGCGGTGATTGGCGGCGGCGCATGGTGCCGTCAGGTGATCCGGCAATTGCATCTGATCGGGTATCCGGGCCCGATCTGGCCGGTTCATCCGCGCGCGGTTTCGGTCGAGCGGCTGACTGCTTACACGTCGGTCCCTGAACTGCCCGGCGTACCAGACGCGGTCTTTGTCGGGGTCAACCGTCATGCAACTATTGGCACGGTCGCTGCCTTGTCCGCGATGGGGGCGGGGGGGGCCGTCTGTTTCGCCTCGGGCTTTTCTGAAAGCGTGGCCGAAGATGCAGGTGCGGCTGATCTGCAGGCGCAATTGGTAGCAGCAGCGGATAAAATGCCCGTGTTAGGGCCGAATTGCTATGGGTTCATCAATGCGTTGGATGGCGCGTTGTTGTGGCCTGATCAGCACGGCTGCACGCAGGTGGACAAAGGTGTGGCGATCCTTACCCAAAGCTCAAACATCGCGATCAACCTGACCATGCAAAAACGCGGGCTGCCAATTGCCTACACGGTGACCTGTGGCAACATGGCGCAAACCAGGCAGGCCGACATCGCAATGGCGTTACTGGATGATCCGCGTGTAACGGCCATTGGTCTGCATATTGAAGGCTTTGGTGACACCGGTGTCTGGCATGATCTGGCGCAAAAAGCATGGGAAAAGGGCGTGCCTTTGGTCGCGCTGAAGGTTGGTGTCTCGGATCAGGCGCGGCACGCCACCGTGTCCCACACTGCCTCACTGGCCGGCAGCGACGCTGGTGCTGCGGCTCTTTTGCGCCGTTTGGGTATCGCGCGGGTGCACGATCTGCCGACATTTCTGGAAACCCTCAAATTGCTGCACGCCAATGGACCGCTGGACAACAAAGCCCTGTCCTCGATCAGCTGCTCAGGCGGGGAAGCAAGCCTTGCCGCAGATACCGCGCATGGCAGTGATTTGGTATTTCCCGAACTGACAAAGGCGCAAAAACAGGCTCTGACAAGGGCATTGGGGCCAATGGTCGCCCTGTCGAACCCGCTGGATTACCACACCTATATATGGACCGATGCTGACAAAATGACCGCCGCTTGGGCGCCAATGGCTGCGGATCACATAGGGTTAACGTTGATTATTGTCGACTATCCGCATACCGACGCCAGCGACTGGACTTGCGCCACCAAAGCGGCTTTGTCTGTGCGCCAGATGTGCCAAAGGCCGGTGGCGGTCGTTGCGACACTGCCCGAACTGATGCCACCAGAGATCGCGGCCGAGTTGATGGCCGGCGGTGTGACGCCAATTTGCGGTCTGACTGAAGCGATCGGCGCCGCCAGGGCTGCATCCTCGATTACAAAACCAGACCCTAATAAACCACTTTTGGCAGGCGCTGACCGGCGCGGAGAGACGTTAAGCGAAGCAGACGCCAAATCGCATTTGGCCAATTTTGGCGTGATCGTACCCAATGGCATCGTCGCGCACACGCCCAAGGCGGCGGGCGAGGCGGCGGAAAGCCTGACCGCGCCCTTGGTGCTTAAAGGTCAGGGTATCGCCCATAAGACCGAAAGCAACGCCGTTCAAATCGGGCTGGCGGTAAAGGCTGTTCAGACGGCGGCCGAACAAATGCCCGCCACGACTTTTCTGGTCGAGGAGATGGTCCAGGGTGCAGTCGCCGAATTGCTGATCGGCGTGCAGCGCGACCCGGCACATGGGTTTGTCCTGACACTGGGAGCGGGCGGAGTGATGACGGAATTGTGGCAGGACACCGTGTCGTTGTTGCTGCCGGTGTCTGAAAGTGACGTCAAATCGGCTCTGACACGGCTGAAAACCTACCCGTTGCTGACTGGATTCCGTGGAAAATCCGGCGCAGATATTGCGGCAATTGTAGGTGCGGTTATGGGTTTGCAGGCTTGTGTGATTGCCTACGCTGACCGGATCGACGAAGTTGAGATTAACCCGCTGATATGCACAGCCAATGCGGCCTTCGCTGTGGATGCGCTAATGGTACTATCCCTCGAAAGGAAACTGACATGAACCCGATAAAAACTCGACGCGATGGTGCAATTCTTGAGGTCACGCTGGACCGTCCCAAAGCCAATGCCATTGATCTGGTCACCTCGCGTTTGATGGGCGAAGCCTTTGCCAATTTCCGCGATGACCCGGACCTGCGCGTGGCGATCATCACCGGCGGCGGCGACAAATTCTTTTGCCCCGGTTGGGACCTGAAGGCGGCGGCCGATGGCGATGCGGTAGACGGAGACTATGGCGTCGGCGGATTTGGTGGATTGCAGGAATTGCGCGGTCTCAACAAACCGGTGATCGCCGCTGTCAATGGCATTGCCTGTGGTGGTGGTCTGGAACTGGCGCTGAGCGCTGACATGATTCTGGCCGCCGATCACGCAAGTTTTGCTTTGCCGGAAATCCGGTCCGGTACGGTGGCAGATGCCGCATCGGTGAAGTTGCCCAAACGCATACCGTATCACATCGCGATGGAACTGTTGCTGACCGGTCGCTGGTTTGATGCAAATGAGGCAAAAGGCTGGGGCCTGCTGAATGAGATTTTGCCCGCAGATCAGCTGATGGATCGGGCCTGGGAATTGGCGCGGTTGCTGGCTTCTGGGCCGCCATTGGTCTACGCCGCGATCAAGGAAATCGTTCGCGATGCCGAGGATGCCAAGTTTCAGGATGCGATGAACCGCATCACCAAACGCCAGTTGCAAAGCGTCGATACGCTTTATGCGTCAGATGATCAGCTGGAAGGCGCGCGCGCCTTTGCCGAAAAACGCGACCCGGTCTGGAAAGGTCGTTAACGCAGTAAACTGGAATAACGTCTAGCGGGTAATATACGCTGGGTAAGGCAACCATAGATTGTTCTTGGAAGTTCGGCCAACCCGGTTTAGGAATTGTCCTATGTCCCGGCCAGACCCCAAAAACAGCCCGCCTCAAGGCAAATTTCTGGTTCTTGGTGCATCCGGAAAATTGGGTTGTCTGTTGCAAGCGGTCTGGCCCAAGGCGGATGCCGTCCTCTGGCACAGCAGGCGCGACGGGTGCTGCGACTTTCAATTTGATCTGTTGCAAGACCCCAAGACTTACGTCCGGGCGGCAACCGGTGTGCGGGCCGTTTTATGTCTGCCGGGGGTTACACCTGCGCGCGCAGATGGCGAAGATCTGTCGCACAATTCAACATTGGCCTTGGCCGCCGTGCAAGGTGCCGCAACCGCAGGTGTTGCCCGTGTCTTTCTGGCGTCTTCGGCGGCGGTCTATGGCCGCGCAGATTATCCGCTGCCAGAAACCGCCGTGCCAACGCCTGCCTGCGCATACGGCCATTCGAAACGGGATATGGAGCAGGCCACGCTGGCGCTGGCACAAAGACTGGGCCTGCCCGTAACCATCCTGAGGATCGGCAATGTCGCCGGTGCGGATGCGATTTTGGGCGGCTGGCAACCTGGGTTCCGCTTGGACCAATTCAATGACGGCCGCACACCAAGGCGCAGTTATATCGGCCCCGTAACTTTGGCCAAAGTGATTGCCAGATTGATGCGAACGGATGATCTGCCATCGGTTCTGAACATCGCAGCACCCGGTTCGATTGAGATGGGTGCGCTGTTGGATGCAGCCGGGTTGCCGTGGTCAGGCAGACCGGCAAATGACACTACGATCCCTATGGTAGAACTGGACACCAGGCAACTGACCCGGATCATGCCAATTGCCGCCAATGCCAGCAGCGCCGAAGGCATGATCGACGAATACCGCCGCGCGGGGTGCTTTTGAATGAGTTTTTCAAAACGGGTGTTTGACCTGATCTTTGCCAGTTTTTTGTTGTTTTTTCTGGCACCGTTTTTGACAGTTCTGCTGGTCTATGTGCTGATCCGGCAGGGGCGCCCGCTGTTCTATATCTCTGAACGGATGACGACGCCTGACCGATCCTTTGGTATGTGGAAACTGCGCACGATGCGTGTCGTGAAACACGACAGCGGCGTGTCAGGTGGCAATAAAACGGGGCGGGTCACCCCAACCGGCGCCTGGCTGCGCGCGCGCCGTTTTGATGAATTGCCGCAGCTTTGGAACATCATTAAGGGAGACCTAAGCTTTGTCGGCCCACGCCCCCCCTTGCGCGAATACGCCGAACGCTTTCCGCAGGTTTATGATAAGGTCCTCAAGTCGCGACCCGGTGTAACCGGCCTTGCGACTTTGTATTTCCACAAACACGAAGAGCGCCTGTTAGGCAGCTGCGAGTCGCCCGGTCAAACGGATGATGTCTATGCCAGAATTTGCGTTCCGCGAAAGGCGCAGCTTGATCTGATTTATAGCGCGAACCAAAGCCTGTGTTTCGACGTCAAATTGATCTTTCAAACGCTCACAATGTTAATGAAGTCCCGTCGTGGGACCAAACGTTAACGACTTGTTCACCAATATCTTGTTGGATCGGCCGGGTTAACTTTTCCAGCAAGACGGATCGCATTTCGAAAACAAATTACTGAAATACAATGATAAAATGGGTCGCCTCAGGCAAAGGCGGATCATCCGGGCGACATTGTTTTCAGGGTTTGTAAACACAGCGACCACCCAGAACGGGGATCTGATTCAAAATGCTTCAATTCGTAAAGGCGCTGACAAAAGCGCAGAAACGAAACATCTTTTTGGCACTCGACAGTGCACTTATTCCCATCACGTTGCTGTTTGTGTTTTTTGTGCAGCCTCTGACGGACGGGATTGGTCAAACCACGGCTTTGGTCCTGCCTGTCCTGCCCTATCTGATGGCTGCCGGCATCGGGCTATCGCTGTCGTTAGGGATCTGTTCGATGCAACTGAACACAAATGAAATCGGCGGTATTCGGCAATTGGCGATGTTTGCGACCGGGCTGGCCCTGTCTTCGTATTTGTTGTGTGAAGCGGCGGGCCCGATCCTGCCCCTTGGCGTTCATGTTGTCTTTGGGATCAGCTTTTTTGTGGCCGCGGTGATCAGCCGGGCGCTGTTGCTAAAGCTTGTGCAGGCGATCTACCGCACAGGCACCCGCCGGTGCCGGGTGTTGATCTATGGTGCTGGTGCAACAGGCACTCAGCTGGTGTCGGCATTACGCGCGCATGACCGTATCGAACCGGTTGCATTTGTCGATGACAACGCAGCCCTGCAGGGCCTGCGCATATCGCGATTGCCCGTATACGGCCCCAAAGATATCGCGGCGATTGTGGCGACCAAAAAGATAGACCGCGTGTTGCTGGCAATGCCTTCGGTCAGCAAACCAAAGCAAATTCAGATTGCCCGGCGGTTGCAACAGTTGGACCTTGAGGTTCAGATGCTGCCGTCGTTTGCGCAGTTGATCGGGCAAGAGGCGCTGGTGGAAAAATTACAACCGGTCCCGGCGCAGCAGTTTCTGAACCGTGTTGAAATACACCAAAACCTGCTACCGGACGAAAACTGTTATCTTGGGCGCAGTGTTCTGGTGACAGGTGCAGGCGGGACAATCGCGTCGGAACTGTGTCGGCAATTGTTGGGCTGCCAACCGACAAAGATTATCTTGTTTGAGCTGAATGAACTTGCGCTTTACCAGATCGACAAGGAACTGCGGCAATGCGCCATTGGTGCTGACGTGCAGATTGTTCCGGTTTTGGGCTCGGTCACGGATGCGC
>JBAUHN010000310.1:0-13405 GCA_049680295.1 Sulfitobacter sp. | reverse complement strand
CATTGCCTGATGCAATTTGCCACCGTCCGCTGTTTGGATCGGACCAAAATCCCCATCATAAGGCGTTTCGCATAAGGTCGGTGCGCCGCTTGCGCAGTTTGGGCAAGCGCCGCAGGCCCGGATCAAGGTGACAACAACGCTGTCGCCCACTGCTGCGCTGGTTACGCCGGGGCCAATGGCCGTCACTTCGCCTGCTGCTTCGTGACCGTAGACGGCCGGAAGCGATCCCCCCCAAGCCCCGGCGGCGTAGGAGATATCGGAATGACAGATTGCGACGGCATCCAACGACACTTCGACCTCGCCCATTTCAGGCGCGCGCAACTGAATGTTTTCGACAACAAGGGGGTCACCAAACGCGTGGCAAACCGCAGCTTTGATCATTTGCATGGTCTGAGTTCCTTTTGGTGATCGTCGCGTTGATGGGTAAAATGGTCTGATAGTGTCTGGTGTTGCAAGTTCATTGCCGACATCTTGTGCATTTGTTCGGATTGCGCAGGGGAGAGTATTCAAGTATTTGTTTGCAAAATATTTTTTGTCCTTTCGACGAAGGAGTTTGCATCCGCGATTGCCGAACCCAACCCCGCTGTGTCATCCGTTTGCGACGCAACCAGGTCTGGATGACTTGCGCGGGCCAAATCCAATAGAGGGATGCCAGCCTCACTGGCTTGCGCGCATAGTGCCTTGATGGCGGCCTGCGCGTCAGATCGTGGCATGATGTCGGCCAGGGCAAAGCTTAGCGCCTCTGCATGGACCAGACCCAGACCGTTCACTAACGGATCGCGCATTACATCTGGAACTGGCGCGATATTGCCCGCTACCCGAACCCCGTGGCGCAAGGCCGAAGCAGCCGACAGGCAAATCTGCGGCAGGACAATCCATTCTGCAAACCACGCAGCACCATCGCGCTGATGCTGGTGCGAAGCGGCGCTTTGCAGACTGTTTCGCAATCCGGTCATCTGGTGGGATAGCGCAAGAATGGCCGAAGGTGCGACGGGGTTTTGCTTTTGCGGCATGGTTGAAGACCCGCCCACATGCCCAAGCGACACCTCGGCCACATCGCTGGAGGTCAGCGCAATCAGCGTGGTCGCCATGCCAGCCAATATCGCCATGACCTGACCAAGCCAGTCGGCGATGCGGATCAGTGGCCCGCGATCAATATGCCAAGACCGCCCCGGATCATGCAGTCCCAAGGCTTCGGCCAATGCGGCGCGGGTTTGTGCCGCTTTCGGTCCAAGGGCAGCAGAGGTGCCAGAGGCCCCGGACAGTGACACCCAGATCGAGGATTGCCGCAGGTCTGGCATGGCCTCGACTGCATCAATCAACGGCATGCCCCATGTGGCCAGTACTGCACCCCAAGTGGTCGGCGTGGCATGCTGGCTGTAGGTCCGGGCGACCATCGGCAAGTCGCTGTATTTCTCTGCCTGTTCCGCCAAATGTCCGAGTATCTCGCGCAAGTCACCTTCAACCAGCGCCAAAAACTGCCGCAGGCGCAACATCAGGCCGGTGTCGATAATATCCTGGCTGGTTGCACCCCAATGCACAAATTGCGCATGTTCGGGCGCCTGCATTTCATGGCGGAAAGCAGCAACCAGACCGGGCACGGTCACGCCGTTGTCTCCGGTGGCGGATGCCAGCGCACCGGGATCAACCGTGATCTCAAGCGAGGCGCGATGAATGGCCGCCGCACTAAGATCAGGTATTACGCCCAGACTGCCCTGTGCGCGGGCCAAAGCGCCCTCAACCAACAGCATTGCGCGTATTGCGGCACTGTCGGTGAACAGGCGGCCTGCCTCTCCCACAGGGAAAAGTTGGGCGTAAAGCGGGCTGTCAAAAACGCTTGCCGCCATCGTTTACGCCCTTTCCGTTGGCTTTGCTGTGGCGTCAGACATGCCCATTGTCCGTCAGGAATTTGGTCAGCACCGTCGCAAATTCTTGCGGGTTTTCGACGCAGGGCAAGTGCCCCGCCTTGCGGATCAGGTGAAACTGACTGCCCGGTATCAGATCAACGGTTTCTTTCACCAGATCAGGCGGGGTTGACCCGTCTTCGCTGCCGGCAATGCCCAGTGTTGGCAGGCGCAGGCTGGCAGTTGTGGTATAAAAATCGGTGCCGGATATTGCCGCAGAACAGCCCATGTATCCCTGATCTTCCTGCCGGGCCAGCATGTTGCGCCACAACTCCAGCTCAGGCGTCTGACAAAAGGCTTTTGAAAACCACCGCTCCATCACGGCGTCGGCCAGCATTTCAATGCCGCCCTGTTGCACACCCTCAATCCGTTCGGTCCACATCGCCGGGTTACCGATCTTGGCGGCGGTGTTTGACAATACCATGGCGCGCACCAGATCCAGGCGTTTCACGGCAAGGCCCTGGGCAATCATACCGCCGATGCTGAGACCCACAAATATGCAATTGGTAACCCCCAACATGTCCAGCAGTTGTTCGGTATCGGTGATCAATGCGCCCATCGTATAAGGGGCAGGCGGGCAGGTGCTAAGCCCGTGTCCGCGTTTGTCAAAACGAATGTATTTCAGCCCCTTGGGCAACAGCGGCATGATCGGATCCCACAGGCGCAAATCCGTCCCCAGCGAATTGGCAAAGACCACAGGGGCACCGTCTTCGGGTCCGTCAATTCGGTAGTGCAGGCGCACGTCGCCCAAATCTGCAACTTTCATCTGTTGTTCTCCTTTTTTTAGGCTCGCATCGCGGGTTCATGCAGCAAAACGCGTCAGAGCCTGTCCAAATACTTCGGCATCGACGTTCCCACCGGAAATAGTGACGATAACGTCAGTCCCGTCAATCTGATCACCGTGGAAAAGGGCCGCTGCCAGCGCCACGGCCCCGCCGGGTTCCGCGACCAGCTTTAACCGGTTGAACGCCTGCGCCATCGCCTGCAATGCCTCGTCTTCGGTCACAACCAAACCGGGACCGGCAAGGCGTTTCAGGATCGGGAACGTAATCTCACCCGGCTGCGGCGTGATGATGGCGTCACATAGTGATCCTGTCATCCGGGCATTCCGCTCAATCTGACCGCTGATCAGGGAACGGGCCACATCGTCAAAATGTTCAGGCTCTGCCGTACGCAGGCGTAAATCCGGGGCATCAGCCTCAAGCGCCAGAGCGACGCCACTGGCCAGACCACCGCCACCGCAACACGCGATGACATCGGCGTTTTGAATTCCCAACTCCGCAGCCTGCGCCGCGATTTCCAATCCGCAGGTGCCCTGACCGGCAATGACCAGCGGCTCGTCAAATGGTTTGATCAAGGTCAATCCGCGTTCCGCTGACAACCGGGCACCAATAGCATCGCGGTCTTCGCTTGCGCGGTCGTATAAAACCACTTCTGCCCCCAACGCGCGCGTGTTTTCGATTTTCATACGTGGGGCGTCGGACGGCATGATAATCACCGATGGCACGCCGTGCATCCGGGCGGCCAATGCCACGCCTTGTGCGTGATTGCCGCTGGAAAACGCGATCACGCCCTTGGCATGCAAGGCGGGTTCCAACGCGGACAACGCCGACCAGCCGCCGCGAAACTTGAAACTGCCAGAGTGTTGCAGACATTCAGGCTTGATCCAGACACGGCGCCCGGCGATGTCGTCCAGAAACGGCGAATTCAACAAAGGCGTGCGGCGCACATGGCCCATTGACCGTTTTGCAGCGGCCCGGATCATGTCGATATTCATCGCATAAGGTCCAGCCATTGATGCAGCGCCGACACGGCATCGGGTTCATCCAAAAACGGGATATGCCCGCGATCCGGCACGACCGCCGTGATCATATCGGGCCTGCGCTTTTGCATCTCGGCCAACGTCGCGTCCGTCAGCAAGTCTGAATTTGCACCCTTGATGCAGGCCAATGGCAGCCCGTCCATTGCGCCAAAATAGGGCCAAAGATCCGGGGCGACCTGCGCGCCCTGTGCGGCGACCGCGTCGCGCAAATGCGGATCATAAGTGATTTCCAACCCGTGCTCGGTCTCGGAGTAGTGCTTTTTGGCCTCGGCAAGCCAGCGGGCGTCCGGCACATTGCGAAAACCTGTCATCACACGGGCCATGGCTTCGGCGGCCTCGGCATAGGTCTTGCTGGCCGGATTACGCCCAAGGTAGCCCATGATGAAATCGAGGCCTGCAGGATCAATCTCGGGGCCAATGTCGTTGAGAGCAACCCCCAACAACCGGTCCTTTGCCCCCATCGCCAAACCCATCGCATTCAACCCGCCGCGCGACGTGCCCAAAATGGCAACCTTGTCGAGGTTCAGATGCGCCAGCAACTCCAGAACATCGCGGCATTCAAACGCCAGGCTGTAATGCGACCAATCCTTATCCCAGTCAGACTTTCCGCGACCGCGATAATCCAGTTTTATCAGCCGGTTACCTGATAGATGCGGGGTCACATAGTCGAAATCCGCAGTCGTACGTGTCAATCCGGCAAGACAGACAATCGGCAGGCCGGTGCCGTCGTCCGTATAGTGCAGCGACAGCCCGTCGGAAGTTGTGAAAAGTGCCATTACAGACCTGCCAAAGCTGGTATTCCAGTCAGGTCAGGCAAAATGTGTTTGGGGGTCCACGGCAGCCGATCCATAGGGTCAGACGCGCGGTTGACCCAAGCGGTTTCAAACCCATAGCCTGCGGCCCCGGCAGCATCCCAGCCGTTGGACGACACAAACAGAACCTCGTGTTTCGCACAGCCGAAACGCGCGCCAACCAGATCATAAACACGCGCGTTAGGTTTAAAGACGCCCACGCTTTCCACAGACAGAAGATCGTCCAGCATGTCACCAACGCCGGCGGACTGAACCGCACCTCCCAACATCGCAGGGGAGCCGTTTGACAAAATCGCCGTATATAAACCTGCGTTTTTCAGGGTGGACAGGATTTTGGGCACTTCCGGGTAGCATTGCAGCTCCCAGTACAGCGCCAACAGTCGCTCGCGCAACGCGTCGTCGCCTGTCAGGCCGGTTTTTTCCAGCGCCCAGTCCAGTCCGTCCTGGGTCACTTTCCAGAAATCATCATGGGCGGCCGTGATGGCGCGTAACCATGTGTATTGCAGTTGCTTTTGCCGCCAGTGTTCCGCCAATGCAGGCCAGCGGCCGGCCAGTTTTTCAAACCCCGGCTCGGATGCGGCTTGCCGTGCAGCTGCGGCAACATCGAAAAGTGTGCCGTAGGCATCAAATACGCAAGTGGTGATCGGCATGGCTGGCTCCCCCAAGCAATTACAGGGGTCAGAGTGTCACGGCTTTGCGTAACGTGAAAGGGTGAAACTGCGCTTCACGCAAAGGGCGAAAAGCGTCGCGCGACGAAAGTCAGACTGTGGCAATTGGTGCCTGCGCGGAAATTTAGGGTTTGTCTGTCGTCAAACGGTTCACTTGAACCCGCGAAGCAGGCAATTGTCCGACGCGGGGTTGTTCGGCCTGGTCGGCACTTGCGGTTTGGGCGGCCTCATCCGCGTCACCCCCACCATATCCCAGCATGTCTTTTGAAACGTCCAAGCCGACTTGCAGTTTTGCGGCGATTTTGGGGTCGGACCAGAGGGCTGCAGAAACCAGCAAGGGAATTGTCAAAAACAACAGTTTTGCAAAGAATCGTGCTTTGCCTGCCCGTTTCATAAAACGCGCCTGCAACAGGAGTTTCTTTTTGTCCATTTCTGTCATGCCCTGTCGTCACTGAAAACAACGGCACAGTTGTGGCAATTCTGGGTTATTTAGAGGTATTCCGCCTGCGGCATACCCAACACGTGAAATCCACCATCGACGCGAATAATCTCGCCCGTGGTGCATGCCCCTGCATCCGAGGCGAGGTAGACAGCAGTGCCACCCACGGCCTCCAACGTTGCGTTGGAACGCAAAGGCGCGTTTAGATCCGTATGTTTATAGGTCTTGCGCGCCCCACCAATCGCCGCTCCGGCCAGGGTTTTCATGGGTCCCGGCGAGATCGCGTTGACGCGAATGCCTTCCGGTCCCAGATCATTGGCCAGATAACGTGTAGCACTTTCAAGCGCCGCTTTCGCGACGCCCATCACATTGTAGCTTGGTACAACCCGGTTTGACCCTTGATAGGTCAACGTCAAAAGCGTGCCGCCGTTTTCGGTCATCATGGGATGCGCGCGACGCGCGACCTCAATGAAGGAATAGGCCGAGATGTCCATCGAGTGTTTGAAATTGGCTCGAGACGTGTTCAAGAAACGCCCCGTCAATTCAGATTTGTCTGAAAAAGCAATGGCATGCACAACGAAGTCAATTGTCGGCCAGCGCGTGCCCAACTGGTCAAACGCTGCATCCAGTGACGCATCATCGGTCACATCCACATCAACCATAAAGTCAGAGCCGACACTTTGCGCCAGGGGCTCAAGGCGTTTGCCAAAGGCCTCACCCTGATAGGTAAAGGCCAGTTCAGCCCCCGCTGCATGCATGGCTTTTGCGATGCCCCAGGCAATGGACCGATCATTCGCCACGCCCATAATCAGGCCGCGTTTTCCACTTAACAGCTTGGTCATGTTGATCCCTTATCCACGATATTTTGAAAGGATCATTGATCCGTTTGTGCCGCCAAATCCAAAGCTGTTGGTCATAACACTATCGAGCCCGGCATTGTCCACGCGCTCCAGTGCGATTTCTGATGGATCAAGGGCAGGGTCCAGAGACTGGACATTGATCGACTTGGCGATGAAATCGTTATCAAGCATCAGCAGACTAAAGATTGCCTCCAGCGCGCCCGCGGCCCCTTGGGCGTGTCCGGTCATCGACTTGGTCGAACTGACGGGTGGGGTGGATCCTTGTCCAAAGACGCGGCGCACTGCCTCTATTTCGCCGACGTCGCCCACCGGTGTCGATGTACCATGTGCGTTGATATAGCCTACTTTGCGGCCCTCAGGCAGCGTCGCCAACGCCGCGCGCATCGCCCGTTCGCCACCTTCGCCCGACGGGGCCACCATGTCATGGCCATCGCTGGTGGCGGCATAACCGGTGACTTCGGCATAGATTTTGGCGCCGCGTGCAAGCGCATGATCGAGATCTTCCAGTACCACAATACCGCCGCCGCCAGAAATCACGAACCCGTCGCGGTCTGCATCGAAGGCCCGGCTGGCAGTCTGGGGGGCATCATTATACTTGCTGCTCATTGCACCCATGGCGTCAAACAGGCAAGACAGCGTCCAGTCCAGTTCTTCGCCTCCGCCCGCGAACATTACATCTTGTTTGCCCATCATGATCTGTTCTGCGGCATTGCCGATGCAATGCAGGGACGTCGAACAGGCCGAAGTGATCGAATAGTTGATCCCCTTGATCTGATAAGCCGTCGCCAGATTGGCGGAAATGGTCGAGGACATGCATTTGGGCACCGCAAACGGGCCAATCCGCTTGGGCGCGCCTTTTTCAAGAACTGTCTGGTGGGCAACCAGCATCGCCGACGTACTCGGACCGCCAGAGCCCGCAACCAGACCGGTGCGCGGGTTGACGATGTCACTTTCCTCTAGCCCGGCATCTACAATCGCCTGACCCATCGCGATGTGCGCATAGGCAGCACCCGGACCCATAAAGCGCAGGGTGCGTTTGTCCACATGCGCCGCCGGGTCGATTTTCAGCGTGCCGGCGACCTGACTGCGAAATCCATGTTCTGCCATCTCAGGGCTCGACTCGATCCCGCAGGTCCCGTTTTTCAGCGCGGACAATACCTCGCTTGCATTATTTCCGATGGATGAGACGATCCCCAATCCAGTGACAACGACACGGCGCATAGCGCAGTCCCCCAATTCAATTCAGTCAATATTGCCTAACCAGCCGTGGCCAAGCCAACTTTCATGTCCTTGACGACATATATGTCTTCACCATCTGCAACAACACGGCCATCGGCAACACCCATCTTGAGGCGACGATCAATAACGCGGGTGAAATCGACGTAATATGTCAGCATTTTCCGGTCTGGTTTGACCATGCCGGTCAGTTTGACCTCACCCACGCCCAAAGCCATGCCCTGACCCTGCCAACCACGCCAGCCCAGATTAAAGCCGGTCAATTGCCATAACCCGTCCAGACCCAGACAGCCGGGCATGATCGGATTGCCGGGAAAGTGACAGGTAAAGAACCACAGGTCAGGCGTGATATCAAATTCAGCAACAACATGGCCCTTGCCGTGCGCGCCGCCATCGGCGCTGATGTCGGTTATCCGGTCCATCATCAACATGGGTGGTTCCGGCAACTGAGCATTGCCGGGGCCAAAAAGTTCGCCTCTGGCGCATTTCAAAAGATCGTCTTTGTCAAAATGTGTTGGGTATTCGGCCATTTGGTGCGCGGCTCCTGCTCGTTAAACTTGCCAGACGCTGTTGGTCTAACATCGCGCTCGTACTCGCTGCAAGGGCAGCAGGGTAGTGATTGTTCAAAGCGCAACAGGCAGGCCAGATAGGCGTGCCTTTGGATTTTTTGCGGCATTCCTTGCCAGACAGGATGCGAAATTCATTTGAAAACAGCAGCCCTAACGCCTTATATACAGACAAACAGCGAATGAGGACGCGATGACACAATCGCAACATAACATCGGAACAACATGGCTGACACAGGCTGGACTGCGCCCTACGCGCCAACGGGTGACGTTGGCGGCATTGCTGGTTGGCGACGGCCAAGACCGCCATGTCACTGCCGAAAGCCTGTTCGACGCAGCCATTGCGCAGGATGAAGCGGTTTCACTGGCGACCGTTTACAACACATTGCGCACGTTCTGTGATGCGGGTCTTTTGCAAGAAGTCACGGTTGATGGCTCTAAAAGCTATTTTGACACGAACACCCATGATCACCCCCATTTTTATTGGGAAGACGATGCACGGCTAACCGATGCCCCGTCAGACCAGCTGGTGATTGCGCAGCTGCCTGATGCCCCTATTGGCGCCGAGATTGCATCTGTGGATGTCGTAATCCGCCTGCGCCGCAAACCCTGATCTGTGCCACATCCGCTTTTACAACACGCCGACATTGAGACCTACCAACGCGATGGCGTCGTTCTGATCCGTGGCCTGTTTGCTGATCACGTTGAAACATTGCGGGCTGGCGTCGCTCGCAACATGGCAGATCCGGGGCCTTATGCGGCAGAAAACCTGACAGACAACGAATCGGGTCGATTTTTTGACGATTACTGCAATTGGCAGCGAATCCCGGAATTTCGCGCGGTGATAGAAGCCTCACCAGCGGCAGAGGTCGCCGCCGATCTGATGCAAAGCCAGTCCGCTCAGATGTTTCACGATCATGTGCTGGTCAAGGAACCGGGCACATCCAAGCCAACACCCTGGCATCAAGACAGCCCCTACTATTTTGTCGAAGGTCAGCAAACCGTCAGTTTCTGGTCGCCACTTGATCCGGTGACAGATGCGTCACTGCGCTGCGTCGTGGGGTCGCACAAATGGGAAAAACCGGTTTTGCCGACACGGTGGCTGGCAGAGGATAATTTCTACCCCGAAACAGACGCTTATATGCCGGTCCCTGATCCTGATGCAGAAGGCATGCCAATCGTCGAGTTTGCGATGGAGCCGGGTGACGCCGTCGCCTTTCACTATGGTATTTTGCACGGTGCGCGCGGCAACGACACGCCAATGCGGCGTCGGGCATTTTCGCTTAGGCTGGTGGGGGACGACGCGCGGTATGTGGTGCGCCCTGGGCCGACCTCGCCGCCGTTTCCCGGGCATAACATGTCCGCCGGAGACAAGTTGCGACAAGATTGGTTTCCGACGTTGTTTGTCCGCTAGACCAGACGGCTAGAACCACTGCCCGGATTCCATCAACCCCAAATCTAGCAACTGCCGCGAATGCCATTCGAATGGCGCCGAATTGTGCCACTTGAAAGTGTCGATTTCAAAGGTGCTGCCCGGGTTCATCTTGAGCGCCTTTGCGGTGCGAAAAGAACAAACCGCCGCCGTGATATTGTGATGCCAGGGACAGGCATAGGTATTGTATTCTTCGTCGTTGAAAGTGTGGTCAGCACGCAGCTTTAGCCCGCGTTTGGAACGAAACAGCGCGATCCGGTCAATTTTGCGCCGCGCGAAAGGCACGTGTTCTTCGAACCGCCAGCGCAAACCGCCGAAAAAGTCCAATTGCCGGGTAAGGGGATTGCCATAATCGTCCCCGTCAGGCCGGGCCAGCGCGTAGTAACCCGAACGGTCCAGATAGGCGCGGTCCAGAGACACGGCTTGCGGAAATTCATCCAGATCATCGGCATATAGGTCTATCACATAGGTCAACATGGCGTCGCGCCGTTCTTCCAGATGAAAGGCCAGCATTTCAGCAACCGTGCGCGTTTCGCAAAACGGATAGAACAGGTATTCCGCGTTATAGCCGTAGTACATCCAAACATTGGGGGCGGCGGCAATGATCTGGTTGACCGCCTCCTCGGTCGCCCCATCGGCCGTTGCATCATAGGTGATGCGGGTGACGGTCTGGTCCAGATCTTGCGGTAATTCGAACGTGTCCGGCATCAACGCCAGCACCGACACAAAGCCCGATTGCAAGTAATGCCGCAGCGTGGTGGCAATCTCGACATCATCTTCGATCAATATGATCGCAACAGGGCCTTTCGCCAGAGCGTCGCGCCCGTTTTTCAAAAATGCAGTCAGACTGTCGTATTTCATTTCGACCTCACGCGGTAACAGTGCCATGAATCGGCTAATTCAGGGAGCATTGCAAGAACCAAGCGCGACTGTTAGGCAACCGCCCATCTGCCCTGATCCTGGATGCGCGCAATGACCTCGCCCAAAAAGCTGTTTATCAAGACCTATGGTTGTCAGATGAATGTCTACGACAGCGAACGCATGGCCGAAGCGCTAGGCGGGCAGGGCTACGTTGAAACGGATCGCGCGGAAAACGCCGACATGATCTTGCTTAATACCTGCCATATCCGCGAAAAAGCGGCCGAGAAAATTTATTCCGAATTGGGCCGGATGAAGCCGTTAAAGGCTTTGAACCCGGATTTGAAAATCGGCGTGACCGGTTGTGTCGCTCAGGCCGAAGGTGCCGAGATAATGCGCCGTCAGCCTGCAGTTGATCTGGTTGTTGGTCCGCAATCCTACCACCGCTTGCCGGAGATGGAGGCTGAGGTGCGTCAGGGTCGAACTGCGCTCGACACCGATTTCCCGCAAGAAGACAAATTTGAACAGTTGGCAAAACGCCCCAAATCCAAACGTGCGCCATCTGCATTTCTGACCGTACAAGAAGGCTGCGACAAGTTTTGTGCGTTTTGCGTGGTGCCCTATACCCGTGGTGCCGAAGTCAGCCGCCCTGTGGACCGTATCTTGGACGAGGCCCGCAACCTGGTGGACCGCGGCGTGCGCGAAATCACTTTGTTGGGGCAAAATGTGAACGCCTATCATGGTGCCGGCGCGGACGGGTCCGATCACAGTCTGGCGCGGTTGATCTGGGCCTTGAATGACATCGACGGGCTGGCACGGATCAGATTTACCACCTCACACCCCAATGACATGACCGATGATCTGATCGAGGCCCATGGCACCTGCGATAAACTGATGCCCTATCTGCATTTACCGGTGCAGTCCGGCTCTGACCGGATATTGAAACGGATGAACCGCAGCCACACGGTGGAAAGCTATCTGCGCGTGATTGAACGGATCCGGGCCGCGCGTCCCGATATCGTGCTGTCGGGCGATTTCATCGTAGGATTTCCCGAAGAAACCGACGCCGATTTTCAGGCAACGCTCGATCTGATCGAAGAGGTGCGTTACGGCTATGCCTATTCTTTCAAATACTCGACCCGGCCCGGCACGCCTGCCGCTGAGCGTGGGCAGATTGACCCGGATGTTGCGAACGAACGGTTGCAGACGATGCAAAGCCAGATCACCAAACATCAGCGCGACATTCAACAAGGGATGGTCGGTCGCGACTTACGTGTTCTTGTCGAAAAGCAAGGGCGGCAGTCAGGTCAAATGGTGGGTAAATCGGAATATCTGCACGCGGTGCATATCGAAGGATCTCAAGCCGCCATTGGCGACATCTCCAGGGTGAGAATCGTTGAGGCCAAAACAAACTCTTTGTCCGCTATTCCCGTATGAACCCTGGCGGCACTGCATCCTTGGATTGATTGCGCCCTTGATCCTCTCCACCTATGGTCCGAATTTGCCCATATGACACTATATCTGGTGAATGAGCGCTTCACAGATGCCCGTATATTCCGTATTCTTTGAACGTGACTGCGCAGGGTAAATTTCGCGTGTTCGAAGGCTTGTAGTGAAGTTGGGGGTAATCGGTGAATGATGTATTTGGAGCGCTAAAACGGCCGATAGGAAGGCTGGTGTTGGCGGTGTTGGTATCCTGCCTGGGTTTCGCCGCGGCAGCGCAGACCAAGTCGCAACAAGATCGCGACGGCGGGCGCTATATTCCGACGATTTGGGTTGATCCCGACGGTTGCGAACATTGGGTGATGGATGACGGTGCAGAAGGGTACATGACACCGCACACCGATCGGCAGGGCATACCAGTGTGCCGACGCGGGAACCTTTGTGGCGTCATGAGCGCGGATCAGTTTTTTGCATCCGGCAGCCACAGCATTCACCCTAGCCGACAAAAAAGCCTGGTCGCATTCTTTCGAAGTTCCGCCGCGTCCTCCTATATTATTGCCGGCCACACCGACAGCCGTGCATCTGATGCGTATAATATGCAACTGTCCGTGAACCGGGCAAGATCGGTGGCACAGATCGCGAAATCAGCTGGCGCAAAGGTCAGCGAAATCCGTGGTTACGGCGAACGGCAACCGGTGGCGTCGAATAATTCGGCGGCTGGCATGGCCAAAAACCGCCGCGTCGAAATTATATGTGTTCGTTGATAGGGCAGGCGAAATGACATTTTTGAAAATGACAATAATGGGATTCGTAGCGGTCCTATTGACTGGCTGTGAAGATGGGCAAGTCAGACAACTTGGCCCGGATAAAACAGTCGATGGCGGTATTGACCGGAAACATCTGTCAGAACTACAGGCAGGCATCTGGGTTGATCCAAATGGTTGTGATCACTGGATTATTGATGACGGTGTCGAAGGATACTTGTCGGCCAGACTAGACAAACGCGGCAAACCAGTGTGTTCCGGCGTGGCAGAACCGACCTATACGTCAGGAGACTTTAAAAAAGGCAGCCCAAAAATTCTCGGCGACCCGGCGTAGCCCTGCACGAGGGGTCGTTGAGGTCGGCCAATGCCCGCTGCGATGGCCTGTTTCTGGGCAGGCAGGCAAAAGCTTGCTCAATTTATTGCGACAAATGTTTGAAATCTGCCTGCAAATGCTTGCGCCGCCTGTGGGGAATTGGCACGCTAAGGGGTAATCCATGACCCCCAAGGAGCAGGTATTGGCCTCAAGCGTCCAAACTCCACCACCGCCCGCAGCCCAACCTGCGCGCGGCACCGTTGAATTTCCCGACAACCGGCTACTGAT
>JBAUHN010000309.1:0-14822 GCA_049680295.1 Sulfitobacter sp. | reverse complement strand
GCGTTTTTCAAATCAACGGATACACTTTAAGCATCCGGCCCCAGCATGTGGTTCATGGATACGGAAGGTTGATCGCAGCCCGCTTCACCGACAATCCGCGCCGGAATACCAGCAACCGTTTTACAGTCGGGCACGTTCTCCAGCACCACAGACCCGGCCGCGATCCGGCTGCATTTCCCGACCGTGATATTGCCCAAAACCTTTGCACCGGCACCGATTAAGACCCCGTCGGCGATCTTGGGGTGTCGGTCCTCTTCTTCTTTGCCGGTGCCCCCCAGCGTGACGGAATGCAACATCGACACATTGTCCCCGACCACCGCCGTTTCACCAATCACCACAGAATGCGCGTGATCAATCATGATCCCCCGCCCAATGCGCGCGGCGGGATGAATATCAACTCCGAAAATCTCAGACACGCGCATCTGGAAAAAATACGCCAAATCGCGATGCCCGTGACGCCACAGATAGTGCCCGACACGGTATGCCTGAATCGCCTGATAACCCTTGAAAAACAAAATCGGTTGCAACAATCGGTGGCAGGCTGGATCACGCTCATAGATCGCCACCAAATCGGCCCGCGCAGCAGACACCAGTTCTGGTTCCGCGACGTAGGCGTCCTCGACGATTTCGCGCAAAACTACCATCGACATCTCATTGGAGGCCAGTTTCGCGGCAATCCGGTAAGACAATGCTTTTTCGATACTCTTGTGATGCAGAATACAGGCGTGAACAAATCCGCCCATCAGCGGTTCATCCTGCACAGCTTGCCGGGCCTCTTGCGTAATCTGATCCCAAACCGGGTTCATCTGTGCGACGTTCTCTTGCAATTTTGCCATATCACTGTCCTTTCGAGGATGAGCGTATCCCATATAGGCATCATTCCCCAAACGCAAAGCTGTGATCACGTGCATTTCAAAATCATATACGTCGCGCTTCTTGACCCTTCCTGCGTTGCAATTGGCGATCAATTAACGCACTCAAAACCAGATGCAGACTTTTGCAATACTCCAAATCACCTAAACTAGGCTCATCCACCAATGGATATTTGCGCGCGGCAGACATCAGTGATCCGTCCCCCCACACCGCATGAGGTCGCCTGAACCTTTTGCCAAAACAATCCGCCCAATCCGCGTTTTGCAACAGGCGCGCGCAAAACTGTTGCCGGTCCGCTTCAGGCACCATCAAAATCGCCCGTGCGGCATTTGTCAGATCACCCAATAAAACACTCCGCATTACCCTGATACATCCATTTCCGCATCGGGTCCCGCGCCAAAACTTGCCGACACTTGCGCCACCTTCACTACAAATGGTGTACTGACCGCGTCTTCGGTTTGCATGGCGGCTGAGTATTCCCATTGCGACTGATTGCTTTGCGCCTCTCGCAGCAGGTTTCCGTTCTTGAGAACCTGCACCCGGTAGCTCTCGACCTCTTCACCCAAAGGCACCTCTGGCGCATCCCAGCCATCACCCTCAATCCTTGTCCGCCGAATCCAGGCAAACGCATAATCGCCGCCGGGCATCACGTCATAGGTCAAATGCGCGGGCGCGTAGGGGCGCAAACCGATCCCGTCAAACGCATGGATCTGCTCAACATAGGACGGATCATCAACAGCGCGACGGGCAGGCCCCACCCGGTAGGTCTGGACAACCCGGCGCAGGTTCGGGCTCAGATCCAGTTGCGATGGGGTGCCGTTGAGCAGCACAAACCACGACCCTTGCGGCCAGACGTCAGGCATGATGCCGTCTGACCCCACCTGGCCGCGCAACCGCATGCTCAGCCAATAGGTGTTCGGCGCAATCAATTGCACATCGCGAAACTGGAACACTTCCCAGCGGTCAGCGCTGCCATCGCCGATGGCCGCCAGATTTGCCCCGCTCAGCAGCGCATTGGTTTCGACCGCACTCAGCGTGCCGCTGGTCAGCTTGACCTGCAGCACCTCGCCACGGTCCCATATCCCGGCAGGGGCCCGCAGCAGCGCAGTTTCAGTGACCCCAATAACCGATCTCGCCGGCAAGATGCTTTGCAGCTGGAAGTTGCTGTCCGTTGCAGATTGATACACGGCCACCGTTCCCGGCCAGGGCTGAGCTGTGACCGCAATATGCGGTGCGTGTGGCACCTCATCGCCGCGCATCAACGGCAGGTCCATAAAGAACGGCAAAACCGGCACTGGCGGCACAAAGGCCTGCAAATTGACCAACTCATCGGTCATATCCAGCGGCCGGTAAACACCTGGTTCAATCCGCACCGCCTCGATCAGTTGCAAATGGCCCTGCTCTACCCGGTCAATCCGGTAAAGCCCTTCGGTCTCGGCCTGATCGGCAGGCAGGGCGATCACATCGCCCGCGCCGATATCCAACTGCGAGGGCGGCAAAGCCAGCCGGATCGCATCGCGCGCGACGCGGGCCTCGGTCAACCATCGCTCCGCAGTCTGGCGACCCTCTACCCGTGTCAGCACCATCGGGATTTCCGAAGACGACACCGCATGTGTGGCCGCGTCGGGCAGGACTGCTTCTTCCGCCAGCACATCAAAATTTGCGTCCGCCTGCACGAATTGCAACCGCACCCGTCCCGCCATTTCAGCGTCTGATGACCGAGATTGTTCAACCGTGCCGTCCATATCCGTGCTGACCGCCAACCTGCTGCGATCCAGCGCCACAGCCCCCTTGCCGTCCCGCATGCGAAATTGCAAAAGCCCGTCGCGTTCGATCGCATCAAATGCGTAGCGCAACATCAGCGGTTGCAAAGCCGACCGCACGTCGCTGGTATCGCTCACGGAAAACCCACGCACGGTGCCAAAAAGCCCGGCGGTGTCATAGGCGGTAAGCCCAGCCTTGCGGCACAATTCGCCCACGACTGACGCCAAAGACCGCGCCGACGTGCGCCCGTTGATCCAATGCCCGCGCGCATAGTTTTCGCCATCACTCCAAAGCGACGGTGTATTGGGAAAATATGGATAGGGACGCACATCCCACGCCCAGACAAACGCCCGGTTCATATCGACCATCGGACCACCATACTCAGCCGAAGTTGGGTTGTTGTCGGGGTTGTTCCAAAACGACGTCATCGCGCGCAGGTATTGCATCTGGATCAGATCATCCCGCGCGCCGCTTGAATATTTAGGCAGGCTGCTTTCCGAAGATTTCTGATCGAGAAACTTATTCGGCTCATTGGTGCCTTTGTCCACAGATGCGCAGCCCATTTCGGTAAACCAGATAGGCTTGGACCCTGGAACCCATGCGGTAGGAGCCGCCTGCCGCACGCCATCAATCCGTTCGTGGTGCGTTTGGGACCACCAGTTGCGAATGTCCTTGTAGCGGTAAACCCACGGCTCATCATGGGCGCCATCCTCGATCGGTGTGCGAATCTGCGCAGCCTGGGCTTCGGGCGAATGATAATACCAGTCATACCCCTCGCCACCGGCCACATTGGCCCGCAGATAATCCAACGCATAGATCGACCCGGCACTTGCATCCAAATGATCTTCGCCGCTGCGCCAGTCCGACAGTGGCATGTAATTGTCGATGCCAATGAAATCGACCACGTCATCCGCCCAAAGCGGATCAAGATGAAACAGCCGGTCATTGCTGCCATCCTGCGGTTGATAGCCAAAATATTCAGTCCAATCGGCCGCATAGCTGATTTTGGTCTGGGGCCCGACCAAAGCACGCACCTCCGCCGCCAGGGCGCGCAAGCGGGTCACAGCCACAAACTCATCCGCAGCCCCGCGTATTTGCGTGAGCCCGCGCATTTCAGAGCTGATGCAAAACGCCTCGACCCCACCCGCAGCGGCACAAAGTGCTGCATAATGCAAAATGAACCGTGACAGGCTCCATTCCGCAGGACCTGAATAGTTGATTGAATTACCTGTTACTGTGAAATCCGCAGCCGTCACCGAGCCGAAAAACGCATCCACTTCGACGCTGGCTGCTGCCGTTCCATCCGGCGATCCCGGACGGCCGGGGGCCTCAGACAATGTAATCCGACCACGCCATGGTAATTTGGGCTGCGTATCGGCATCGCTGTAAGGATCAGGCAACGTGTTTCCGTCCAATTGATCCATCAACACAAACGGATAGAACATCACCGCCTTGCCTTCAGCCTGCATCGCCTGAATGGCCTCGATCACCGATGTATCTGTTGGGGTGCCGCCATAGATTGGCCTGTCGTTTTCGGTGGCAATCACTTGGGCCGTTGCACGTGTCAGCCCGGCCACTTGCCATGGCATATTCTCGCCTTCGACCTGCGCGGATTCCACCTTGGGGCGCAGCGTACATTCGCCGCAGCGCAAGTCATCCCCAAACCACGACACAACCAAGGAAGCGGCCTCGCAATTGGGCAGTTCTTCGACCAGCGCATCCAGCGACAGGGCAAAATCGGTCTTGCTGGCGGGGGTATTGACGTTTGCACTCCAGCGCGATGCCGGTCCATCAGTGTAATAAACCGGTGTCGTGGCCAGTCCATATTCGCCGGTCCCAGGGATCAGCGCCACCCCTTTGATGGCAAACGTCGGATCACTGTCCGCGTCCGGCGCATCGGGCTGCTCTGCCCGGATCACCTCGAACGAAAACTGAGGCACCCGATTGCCGAACCGTTCCAGCAACAGGTTTTCCATCACCAGATAGGCGGTCCCACGGTACGCAGGCACCAAACCCGGCCCCTCGATCGCCTCCATCAGCGGATCGGGCAGTTGCTCCGCCGTGCCTTTATAGACCCGCATATTCAGATCATCCG
Organism: Sulfitobacter sp.; assembly: GCA_049680295.1. Lineage (GTDB taxonomy): Bacteria > Pseudomonadota > Alphaproteobacteria > Rhodobacterales > Rhodobacteraceae > JBAUHN01. Next base: position 10,090 of record JBAUHN010000309.1, on the reverse strand, counting down.
GCGCGATTTCCTCACCATCGGCCCAGATGCGACCTACCCGCTGTATTTCACCTTCGCAAAGCGCGATGGCCAGGTTGACGGTGTAGCTGTAGTTGCGGTTTTCAGGCTGGCTCGGCGCGCCCTTGCCGCCGCCCGAGACACTGACCGCTTCGGCAAAATCCGACGCCCAGATCACCTGACCGCCCACACGCATACGCCCGTAAATCTGGCTGACCGGGTCGCCCTCACTGGCGCTGGTCAGGCGAAAACGATCGACGCGTCCAGATTCCACCACATCTGATCCCTGCCCCATCAGACGTTGGTCGACAACACGGCCCAGCGTCGCCCCAACCGCGCGCCCAATCACAACCGAAGACAATCCCGCCAGGGACCCGCCAATTGACCCGCCCGCCGCAGCACCCGCTGCCGATAATAGTACCGTCGCCATCAGATGCTCTCCTTTGGAAATTCAAATCGCGCCACAATACGCCGCCGCCAGGGCGCGCTCAGCGGACTTTCGACCACGCCATGCCCGGAATAGGCATGAATGAAACTGCTGGGATCATCGATACGTGCCGCGATGCCCAGATGTTTGGCCACGGCACCGGCACGCATGCGAAAAAGTAAAATGTCACCGACATCCGCCTTCTCAATCGGTTTCACCACCAAATGTGCTTTTGCCGCGCGCCACAACCGCTCATCCCCTTGCGGCTCTGACCAGTCCATCGAATAGGCCGGCACGCATTCAGGCTCATCCCCGCGCAAATCACGCCACACGCCACGTAACAGGCCCAGACAATCACACCCGGCGCCTTTGACGGAAAACTGGTGCAAATACGGCGTACCAATCCACGCCCGCGCAGCCCGCACAATGGCCTCACCCTGCCCGGTCATCGCAGGCTCCCGCCCGAATTGACACCAGAGGATCGCGGCACCGCCATCACCCAATCTTCGCCGGGAATATCCGGAAACCCCTGAAAATTCACAAAATTGTTGAATTTCAATCGACAGGTCTCAACCCGCTTGTCGCAGCCAGCAATCAATCTGATCCCGGTGCCCAACGTGATCTCGGCGCGGATCGGCTCCCATAGTTCTATCTTGCGGCGCGCACCGTCATAGCCATCGCGTTTGATCATCCCCCAAAGCCCTCGTGCCGGTCCGTCAAGGATCTCCAAACGCCCTCTTGAAAACCATCCCGGCTCAAACCCGTCCAGATCATCCCAGGTGAACTCCCGACCATCGGTCACGCCGTCCGCCGTCTGATCGCTGAAATATCCGGCCGTTGCCGTGTCAAAACGGCATGCAGCATCGCCCAGTACCGCTGTACACGGCTTTTGATAAATCCGCCCCAAAGGCCGGTTCAACGCTTCGGTCAGCCCGCGCAGTTCGGCCTGAAATCCACCGTCCGCGCGGCGCAATTCGCCAATCGTGCCGCGAAACTGCAGCCAGCGCTGATCTGTGTCTGCCCAATTTACCAGCCACGCACGCACCTCGGCACCATCAAACCGCCCCTGCTCGATCTCATCCTCGCGCAAGGACGCATCACTAAGCGCGCCCAATGCTTCCGAATTGTCAACCGACAGACCTGTGCTTTGCATCAAGGCCAGCGCGCTTAGCCCGGTGTCCGCACGAAAATTGATTCCGTCAAAATCCAGCGCCAAATCATGATCGGTAAAGCCGAACTCAACCCCGTCTTTGCGGCTGATCGCCCAGGCATGGCACACCGTCGTCAACCCGGTTTTCAAATGCGCCCGCAGCGCTGCGTTTTGCCCCGGCATCAGACCCGCACCTCAACAATTGGCACATTGGGCACTTCGCCTGCCTGAAAACTGGCCACGCTTGTCTGAATGCGGTCCGCGTCAAAGCGCACAGGCACGTCGAATTCATATCCGGCCGTGATCTGCATGTCGGGATCGGGCGGATGCGCAAAACTGATCACGCCAGTTTCAACATCAACCTCATAGGCAATGCCCTCTTGCAACTCGTCCTGTTCAACCCCCACACGCACCGTGCCTGCCACCGGTTTTGTGATCGGGCGGATGTAATCATGCACGCCAGACCGATAGGTCTTGATCAGTTGAAACGCTGATGTCACCCCGTCACCGACAGCGATGACCTGATCAAAATAGGCAATCTCACCCGAGGCCTTACTGGACTTGAAATCAGACCAATCCTTCCAGCGAAAACCATACATCTGGCCAAAGCGCGCCTCGAAAAATGCGATCAACACTTCGATATCGTCCAGTGACCGCATACCCAGACCCGCATCATACCGCCTGCGCGAATGCGCCCAGGGCGTGTTGCGTTCCTCAAACCCGTTGGTCAGCGTCACCACATCCGTGCGCCGCTCTGGTCCGCCGACCGAGCCAAAACTCAGCTTGGCCGGAAATCTGACTTCATGAAAACCCATCTGATTGTTCCCCCAATTACCGATTGCGTTGACCGCGGCCCAGAGCCCGGCTCATCTGGGCGGCGATCTGCCCCTGACTGCGTTGAAATCCGGCCACATCCGGTGTGGTGATGTTCATCACGATGGTCGCACCCCCACCGCCCGCGCCGCGCACCCCCAGCTTACCGTCCGGGCCGCGCGCCAAAGGCATGATCGCCTCGGGGCCAGCTTCGCCCATCACACCGATCCCGCCGCGCATCCCAAAGGGCGTGGTGCCACTGACGACGCCACCTGCAGCAAACGGCATGACCCTGCCCTGACTGAACGGCGCACCATCTGCAAAGGGCAAAATACCTTGCGCCAAACCCGAAACGCCCTGACTGATCAAGCCGCCAAAGTGGTTGGTGATCGGTTTGATCGCCGCGTTGTATGTGGTGTTGATCATGCTTTGCGCGACGGTGCTCAGGGCGTCTGACAGTTTCAAACCATCAAAAACCACACCGTCAAAGGCCTTGCGCAACCCTTTGCTCAAACCCCGCTCCAACGTGGCCACATCCTTGTTGGTGCTTTCCAGCGACACCCGCATCCGGCGCAACTCGCTGTCAAAGCCCGACACCAGAACCGTCGTGGCCCCCAAGGTCTCGTTCAACCCGTCCGCCCGTGCCTCCAGATCGTCAAATGTTCCAACATCCGCCATCGCAAAACCCCTTTATGTCTTGTCCGGATAGGCCGCCATCAAAGCATCCAAACCGTCGCTCAACAGCGGCCCGGCCTGTCCCGGATCGCCCAGCATTATCTGCAACTCTGCCGGTGTCAGCGCCCAGAAATCCTCTGGCGCCAATCTCAGGCCCACCACGCCTGCGCGCATCAATGCGGGCCAATCAAAGCATTGGCTCACTCCGGCACCACGAACGCCCGTGCCAGCAATTCCGCCGCCGCACGGGCCGCAGCCATCGGCCCGCCCTCAATCTGCGCATGTTCCAGGTCACCCGGCGTCAGATCGCACATGCCACCGGCAAGCCCGGCCCCCAGCAACGCCAGCACATCGCGGCTGGAAAATCGGTTACTCTCAAACCGCTCCACCAGCGCCACCAGAGACTGCTCCTCAAGCGTCGCCTCAAGCTCGGCCAACGCCCCAAGACTTAACCGCATTACGTGGCGCTGGCCGTCGATCACCAGCGCCACATCCCCCCTCCACGGATTGGCCATAGCTCACGCCACCGTAAAGGTCAGCGCACCGGCACTGGCCATCGACAACTCATAAGTGGCCTCGCCGTTGTGGCTGCCCGAATATTCGATCGAGGTCACCTGAAACGGCCCCTCAACAATGCCAAAATCCGGGATTACGATCTGAAAATCCGGCGCTTCGCCATCAAAAAACAACTGGCGCGCACGCTCATCCGTATCTGCATCCTTGAACACGCCAGAGCCGCTGATCGCCACCGACCGCACGCCCGCACCAGCCAGTAACTCACGCCATCCGCCCTGGCTTTCCAGGCTCGTGACATCAATCGTCTCGGCGTTGAAACTGACGCGCGTGGCGCGTAATCCTGCCAAGGTCGTGAACTGACCATTTGTCGCCATATCGACCTTGATCAAAAGGTCTTTCCCGTTCTGAGCACCCATCGGTATTCTCCTGTGAAATGAAATTATTCGTCTTCGACACGCGCCCGAAATCGCAACCGGATTTCACGCGCCGCACTTGCGTCAATCCGCACAGCCTGTGCGCGCACAAACCGCAGCGACACCAACCGCCCCCGCGACAACGTCAAATCGGCATCGCTCAGCACATCTGAAATCGCAGCCGCGACGGCCTTGGCCGAAGCAAACCCCGGCTCGGTGGTGATCACCGCCACATCCACCAGATGCACCGCCCCATTGCCGGTCTTGTCGGATGCATCGCGCGCCGTTTCCTGACCCACGCTGACGTAGGTGTCTGGCGCTGTGCCACTGGGCACTGCATCGTAAATCGCGCCGCTCACCAACGCGTCCAGCGCCGTGTCCCCCACCAAGGCGGTGTAAATGGCCGCCTGCAGCGCACCCGCCATTGCATAGCTCATACCACCACCTCTTCGTCGGCAAAGCAGATCAGATAACGCCCGTCGAGATCACGTTCCGCTACCGCCTGGATCAAAAATATCCGCGCCCCTTCGCGAAAACGCTGCTGTGGCAAGGGCCGGTCCGGCGCCCCATAAGGTGCTCCGCGCACCACGATCTTGTAACTCATAGCTGATATTGGTGCCCCGGTCTGTTCGCGCTCGCGGCCCGTTCTGGCGGTGATTTCGGCCCATAGGTTGCCCATGGGCTGCCAGATCTGGGTAAAACCACCCGCCCCGTCCGATACGGTTTGTGGGGCCTCCAGCACCAATGTACGGTTCAATCTCGGCGTGCTCATTGCACAGCCCCCGCACCCAGACGCACAAGCTTGTAACGCTCAATCAGACTGCTGACACCAAAAGGCATGCAGCCCTCACTCAGGGCGGTTTCATTGCGAAACTCATAGTAATGTGCCGCCAGCAACAGCACCGCCTGTTGCAAATCCGACGCCAGATCGGACCATGCGGCACCGTATCCTGCATCAAATTCGATCACCACGGATCCAGCGGTCGGGATGGCGGGCAAACACGCCCCCGTTGCACGCAATTGTGGGCGCTGACTGTCGCGCGCCAACCAATAGCTGCCCGCGTCGACATCGGTCTCGCCGCCATCGCAAGCCACAATGGCCACACGGTTGATCGCCGTCACAGGTGCCACCGGCAGCCCTTGCGCTGCACGATTGCGCCACAGGGTCAGCGACCAGTTAAAACTCCGCGTAATCAGTATCTTACCGGTGCGCGCCTCAATCGCGGCCATCGCGGCGCGCAAAAAGCTGCGCAACACTTCGTCCTGCGCACTGTCCTGACCAAAGCTGGTCCCCAGCCGCAGATGCGCTTTGAATTCCTCAACCGGCAGTTCTGCATCCGGCACTGTGGTTTCTTCGATCAACATCATGGAATATCTCCAGTTTCGGCCCCTCCTGCGGCTGCAGGATCCGGGCACGCACCCATCTGCATTGCTCGGTCGGAGGGGGAGCAGCTAGACAATGCAAATGGCTAAAGCGTGCGCACCCGGCACGGACGGCAGGGATATCCCGCCGTCCGCGATCGCGACCTCCCAAGTCAGGAAGTTGCGAATTTCAGCAGTTTGATCGCGGCAAAATCACTGACGTCACCGCCGACGCGTTTGGTCGCATAAAACAGCACATGTGGCTTGGCGCTAAAGGGGTCACGCAGAACCCGCAAATCCGGGCGTTCGGCCACGGTATAGCCAGCTGCGAAATCACCAAATGCAATGGAATCCGATCCTGACGCCGCATCCGGCATATCTTCGGCGATCAACACCGGATACCCCATCAGACGCGCAGGCTCAGCCGCAGCCAGACCGTCCGACCACAAGAACCGGCCATCAAGATCTTTCAGCTTGCGCACAACCCCGGCGGTGCGTGAATTCATCACAAACGATGCGCCTGCACGGTACTGCGCACCCAGCGCATAGACCAGATCGACAATCGCGTCACCGGTCACGCCGCCATCAACGCCGGTGGGGATATATCCGATGTTGCCCCAGGCCCAAACGTCATTGTCAACAGCAGTGTGATCCAGAAACCCACGCGGCTTGTCGACACCGTCACCATTGATGAATGATGCAGCCTCCGCACGCGAGAATTTATCGGCAATACGACCCGCCAGCCAACCTTCAATGTCAAAGGCACTGTCATCCAGCAGACGTTGCGACGCTTTGGGTAGCGCGCTCAACTCGTGCAGGGGAATGGTGATCCGGTCAATCTGCGGCGTCGCAGTTTCCGTAACGGCCGCCGTTTCTGTGGCCCAGCCCACACCGATATCCGTGTGATCGACCAGCACGTCATAAGACGTCGCCTCGACGTTGACCACGGAGGCAATAGACCGGATCGACGCCGTGGCATTCAGCACCGATTGCACCCGCTCGGATGTCTGCGGATCCACCAGATAGCCACCATCGGAATTGACAGCCGTTGACAGCGCTTTGGTCTCAACCTCAAGCCCGCGCAGCCCATCATCATCGCCTGAACGCAAATACGCGTTAAAGGCTTTCTGATGCGGTGCCCCTGCGTCGATAGCACCGCCCAGAGGTGTGCGGGCAAAGGTGGTTGCGGCAGTGTTTTGTGATTTGCGGTCCAACATGGTCATTCGCTCTTCTGTTTGTTGCATTTTGGTTTCAATCTCCTCTCGGAAGCCTTTGAAGTCATGGACAAAGCCCGTGACCGCCTGACTGACTTGGCTGGCAGCGGACATATCTTCCCCGCCCCGAGCCTTCGCTTCGGTCTTGCTCATTTGCAGTTCCCTCAATCTGTTTGGTTGCGCCGCGCCAACAGCGCCGCGTTCACTGCGCGCTAACGCCGCGCCATTTCAGCGCGCGCGCCCTCAAAGGCCGCCGCCATCTCACGCAGGGTTCCGTCCAGCTCAGTCTGCTCCGACTTGCCCGCAACCCGCGCACTGGGAAGCATCGGAAAGGTCACCAGCGACACCTCCCAAAGCTCCAGTTCCGTCAAGAGCCGCTGGCCCTTGTTGTTCTTTGTCGCCCGCACAGCGCGGTACCCAATCGACAGCCCGTCAATGGCACCAGCCGCGATCAGCGCCGCCGCTTCGCGCCCCTTGGCGACACTGTCCAGCAACCGTCCCTTGACCCACAGCCCCTTGGCATCCTCGCGCACCTCGTCCCAAATCCCAATGGGATGCGCCGGATCATGCTGCCACAGCATCTTGATACTGCGCCCATCGCGGGCGACCGATTTCAACGACGCCGCATAGGCCCCCGCCTGAACCACATCGCCGCCCTGATCAGCCGCACCAAACAGGCTGGCATAGCCGCTGATCGCGCAGCCATCCACCACCTGCAACCCATCGCCAAATCGCGCGAATTTATGCTCCAACCCGGTCTCTGTCTGAACGTTGTCTACCATTGCTAAATTCCCTATTTTCATTGCAGCCCTGCCGCCTGGGCGGCCATTGGCACGCCGACAACAAATGATTGAATGGCCTCCGCCAAAATCACACCTATGATGCCGTAAACCGTCAACCAAAGCCGTTTTTCCAACCGCTCCATCATCTCTTCAACCCGGTCGAGCCGTCGTAAGATATTGTGGTTGTGGATCTCGCTGACCCGTTCATGCGCCTGTAACCGCAGCCCCGGCGCACATTCGAAACGCTCAAACCGTGTCTCAGCCATCACCGCTCACCGTAGGCAATCCAAGCAGCCCGCGCTTTTCGGCATCTGTCAGAAACGTGGCCCCCGCAACCCGGCCCCATTGCGCATCACGTTCCGTGGCCAAGGCAGGCACCTGATCCAGATCAGGCTTAAGATCCAGCCGCTCGCCGGTATGTGTTGATATCCAATGCGCCAGCGCCGCCGTGACCCGCGTCGCCAATGGCAAGACCGTCAGCCGGTAAAACGCCCGGTTGGCCTCCTGGTAATTGGCGTAAGTGGCATCGCCCTGAATGCCCAACAACATCGGCGGCACCCCGAACGCCAAGGCGATCTCGCGCGCAGCACTTTCCTTGGTTTTCTGAAATTCCATATCCGAGGGCGAAAACCCCATCGGCTTCCAATCAAGCCCGCCTTCCAGCAACATCGGACGCCCGGCATTGCGCGCACCCTGATGATGGCTCTCCATCTCGCTGACCAACCGGTCATACTGATCCGTGCTCAACTTGCCTTGCCCCTCAGCCCCCCGGTACACAATGGCCCCACTGGGGCGCGCGGCATTGTCCAGCAATGCCTTTGACCAGCGGCTGGCCGAATTATGCACGTCCACAGCCATCGCCGCCGCCTGCATCGGGCTAAAACCGTAATGATCATCCTGCGGATGAAAGCTCTTGATATGGCACACCGGAACCGCTGGCCCGCTGGCATCAAACCGATGTTTGCGCCCGCCAACCGCATATTCATAAGCCACCGGCCAGCCGTCTGCCCCCGGCACAACCGACATCCGGTCAGACCGCAGCACATGCAACTCAACCGGCGCGCCGGTGTCATCTGACACCGCCTCGACATAGCCATTGCCCGACAGTAATATCTGACCATAGACCGCCTCCAGCAATTCCGCACGTCCCTGCGCCGGATTGGGCCGCGTCACCAGATCCAGCACCGGATGCTGATCATAGCGCTGGTCTGCATCCTGCAACACCAATGGCAAAGCGGCCGCCGCTTCCGCGATCAGCTTGACCGACCGAAACCCGACAGGATTGCCGGAAAACCCGGTCCGTGTCAGTGACACCGCATCACGCGGGCTCCACGCCACCCGACCATTTGTCTGATACGCCACAACCGGCCCGGTCGCACTTGCCTTCTGCTCTGGCGTATCCGCCGCCGCAGCCCGCCGTAGAAAATCAAAAACCATTGTTGTCGCTCCTCAATTGATCCATCCCCTCACGGCAGATTTTGCGTCACGTTCAAAGCCATGCCCCAAACGCAAAACCAATTTGCTGCAATTTGATTAAAATCTCTGGTACCCACCGAACGCTGCATCCCCGCGCGCTTTCGGCTTCACCCTTCGCCAAATACTCCCGCCGGAGGCTCCCGACGTCTCAGCACGCGCCGCGCTAAAGCGACCGAACTCCCGGCGCGCGCCAGTGGGCGGCAGGCTCGATCATCAACTCATGTAACGCCCAAACCAGCGCATCGACCCGGTCAGGTGAACCGGATCCTTCAAACCCGCGTGCCGTCATCCGGCACATCTGATCCTCCAACGCATCCAATCCAGCGACATGGGCCACGCGACCCTGTTCATATAAGGCCGCCACAGGCTCCGCCCGCGCGGCCTTGCCACGGCTGGCATGTACCGCCTTATAGGGCACCAGCGGGTCCACCTGCCGGATCACCTCCGCCACCATCTGCCCGCCCTGATTGACTTCCGCCACCAAACGGTCAGCACCATATTGCTCCATCGCGGCAATCGCTGTGCGGGCCCACTCGGCGGGACTGGCCCCCGCAACTGTGCAATCGGCCAACACCCAGGCCCGCCAATCCTGCGGCGGACCTTTGGTTTGCGCCCCCACCACGACGATCCCGCATTCATCCGCCGCTGCACCACTGCTGGCTGCCGGGTCCACCGCGACTACAATCCGATCCAACTGGGGCGGTTTCTCACCCCGGCACGCCTCAACCCCTGCCGTGGTCCATAACGCGCCTTCCGCATCGACCAGCATCACACCGTCCAATTCCTGACGGCCCAACCGCGTCCCCTTGTAGCGGCTGCGCACCTCCTCCAGAAACGAGGTCGCCAGATTGGCCCTATTGGCCTCGGTTGCCGCATGGGTCACCACCGTTGATGGCGACGCCAGCAACGCTTTGAGCACGCCGACATTGCGCGGCGTTGTCGTCACGCACACCTTCGGCTGATCCCCCAGACGCAAGGCAAATTGCAGCATGTCCCAGGTCTCTTGTGCCTTCTTCCACTTGGCCAGCTCGTCCACCCAGGCCGCATCAAATTGCGGCCCCCGCAACCCTTCGGGATCATGGGCCGTATGCACGCTCGCCACGGCGCCATTGGGCCAGACCAAACGTTTGCGTGTGGCCTCCCAGGTTGGTTTCCGATCAGGTGGCGAGCAGGCCAAAATCCCGCTGTCGCCAAAAATCATCACTTCGCGCACCTGATCCAGCGTTTCGCCAACCAACGCCACCCGGCGCGCACGCCCCGCATCC
>JBAUHN010000308.1:0-15195 GCA_049680295.1 Sulfitobacter sp. | reverse complement strand
TGACGATCTTCTCGCCGTGGCTTTTCGTTGTCTTTCTCATCGTCCACTCCTCGGTGGTTACGATGAGCAACAAACACTCTCTTAGCAAATTGCCCTATTTGGACCCATAAGCGCTGACGTCAGACACCTCAGTTGGCCAAAGGGTGAAAACAACTTCGATGATTGTCCACCGTTTACAAGCTATGCAGAATTGGGAAAACGGAGATGATTGAAGATGAAAATTGACGGCCTTTCGGCAATTGTGACAGGCGCCGCGTCGGGCTTGGGTCTAGCTGCGGCCCATGCTCTGCGTGATGCTGGCGCCAAAGTCGCATTGATCGACCGCGACGAGGAGCGAGTAGCAAAGGCAGCCGAGGCCATTGGATGTATCGGAATCGGTTGTGACGTGACTGACAGCGTTGCGGTTGTCCGAGCACTTGATGCAGCAGAGGCAACCAACGGGCTTGTCCGGATCAATATGAATTGCGCGGGCATTCCCGGTGGCATGCGCCTTGTCGGGCGAGATGGTCCCGTGGACATGGAGGCCTTCGCCGAGGTCATAAACGTGAATCTCTTAGGCACGGTCAGCGTAATGACGAAATCTGCCGCTCGAATGATGGAGCTGAACCCTCTGAACGAAGATGGGGAGCGCGGGATTATTATTAACACGGCCTCGATTACAGCTTTTGAAGGGCAAATCGGGCAGGGAGCCTATGTCGCGTCGAAAGGCGCGATTGCCAGCCTGACCTTGCAGGCCGCGCGCGAATTCATGCCTCGAGGTGTGCGGGTGATGACGATTGCGCCAGGGCTTTTCCGCACGCCAATCGCTGAACACATCCCGCAAGAGGTTATCGACGCAATGCTCGATGGACGCATGTTTCCCAACCGCTTTGGCGAACCTGCTGAATTCGGAAGGCTTGCCGTGGATATTATCCGCAATCCGATGCTGAATGGCGAGATCATCCGCCTTGACGCGGGCGTGCGCCTTCAAGCGCGCTGAACGTCCTGGTTCTTTTGGTTTTCGGGATCATTCTGCGCTGCCTCTATCAGCCAATCGCGGAACTTGCCTGCGTCAGGGTGGTCTTGGCCCGCCTCCGGCGTGATAAGGTAGAAAGCTTCAGAAAGTGGTACCCGCAAGTCAAAAGGGCAGACCAGACGTCCACGCTCTATTTCAGGGCCAAGCATCGAGGATCGCGCAAGCGCGATGCCACCGCCTCGTGCTGCGAACTCAAAGGCGAGAAGCGAGGTGTCAAATTGCAGCCCCTGCCCGGAATTGACACCGCTTGCCCCGGCGTGGTGCAGCCAGTCTGCCCATCCTTCTTCGTAACCCAAAACGTGCAGCAGTCGGTGGCGCGCGAGATCAGAAGGGGATTCTATGGCGTTGGCACCATCCAGAAGTGACGGGGCGCAAACCGGCGTAATCACTTCCCAAGTCAGTCGATCTGTCTTGAACCCAGGCCACTTGCCCGACCCATATTGAATATCCAGATCAAATCGCTCGTTGTCGAATTGTTCACCCCAAACGCTGGACACAAGACGCACGGGCGTATCGGGATAAGCGTCAAAGAAGCCCTGAAGCCGCGGTGCGATCCAGTTGACGGAATACCCAACCGGCGCACGCACTGTTAACACTTCGGACCTGCGAAGTCCGAACACTTCCTCAGTGCCTGCTGCAAGGCGATCAAATCCGTCACGCACTTTTGGTAAATAGGCTGCACCGACCTTGGTCAGGACTAGGCTGCGCGGTTTGCGTTCGAACAGGGGCTCGCGCAGGTAGTGTTCCAGTAACTTGACCTGTTTGCTAATAGCAGCCTGCGTCAGGTTCAGTTCTTGAGCCGCATTGGTGAAACTGAGGTGGCGCGCTGAGGCCTCGAAGGCGCGCAGCCAAGTTAAATGTGGGAGTCTTCGGATCATCATGGCAAACTCATGCATAATTTTCGTTCAGTTATAGGTAGATTATTCGTTGCTTGAAAGAGGTGATTGAAATCTTGCAAAATATGGCGAACAGGGACTGGAGAACAAAGTTTGCAAAGCGACATGAACAGTGGATTTGATCCGGCCAGGCTGGCTCAAATCAAGGGGTGGATGGATCAACATGTCAGCGAGGGCCGGTTGGCTGGGTTGTCAGTGCAGATATTGCGCCGTGGTGAAATTGCTTTCTCCGAGCAGGTTGGCTACAGGGATGCAGAGACACGGATACCGGTAACGCCGGACACGATTTGGCGCATCTATTCCATGACCAAGCCAGTGACATCCCTTGCCGCCTTGATGCTCTATGAAGAAGGTGCGTTTCAGTTGGATCAACCTCTGGCCGATTTTCTTCCGGAGTTTGCCAAAGCCACCGTCTGGAAGGGCGTAGGCCACCCGCTGAGCGCGACTGAGCCAACGCATCGGGCGATCACGATCCATGATCTTCTGACCCATCAAGCGGGGATCGTCTATGGTGATCCCGATGGCAACGAACTGGAACGCGCACTTTCTTCATCCGGCCTCGACTTGAACAGGTGCTACGCTACCATTGCCGACGCTGTCGATGGCCTCGCTAGATTTCCTTTGGCCTTTCAGCCAGGAAGCCGTTGGTTCTACGGGCTATCGACAGATGTATTGGGACGGTTGATCGAGGTGGTTTCAGGCCGGTCCTTGGGCGATTTCTTACAAGAGCACGTCTTCGCGCCACTGGGCATGGTCGACACTGGTTTTGCCGTTCCCGAGGGCAAAGCAGGGCGGCTGGCCACGCTCTATGATTGCACGCCCACGGGCTTTGTGCGGTCGGCCATTCAGGACAGCTGCATCGCGCCAGTAACGCTGGAAAGTGGTGGCGGCGGGCTTGTTTCGACCATGGTGGACTACCAGCAGTTCGCGACGATGCTTTTGCAGCGAGGAGCCTTTGAGGGTGGATATCTCTTGGGGCGAAAGACGTTTGATTTGATGGTTTCCAACCACATGGGGAGCGATTTGGCCAGTCGAGGTCAGTCGCATTTCAGCGAAACTACTTTTGAAGGGATCGGCTTTGGTCTTGGTGTGTCGGTCATGCTGGATCCTGCGCGGGCCAAGATCGTCGGCAGCCCTGGTGAATTCGCTTGGGGCGGCATGGCGTCGACCGCCTTCTGGGTCGATCCGGGCGAAGAAATGACCGTGATCCTGATGACCCAATTGGTCCCGTCCAGTGCCTATACCCTTCGCCGCCAGCTGCGGGTGCTCAGCTATGCGGCGCTGGTAGGCGACCTCTGACTTCAGGTCAGGGGTAGCTGCTCGACCGGAAGGTGACAGGCGATTTGCAACTCGCCGGGCAGTTCGCGAATTGGGGGAGCCGTCGTTTCGCAGGTCCCCGAGATTGCAAGCGCACATCGGTTTGAAAAGGGGCATCCTTTTGCCCCGATCACAACGCTTCCAGTGCTGGCAGCTTTGGCCTCCCGGGTATCCGCCACTCCCTCAAGCCAGCCCTGCCGCATTTCCGGCACAGACGAAAACAAAAGTTTCGTATAGGGGTGAAACGGCGGGCTGAAGACGGCCCTAGACGGGCCTTGCTCGACCACGCGTCCAGCATACAGGACTACAACCTCATCTGCAAAGGAGGCCACGGTGGACAGATCGTGACTTATGAACATGTAGGCAACGCCCAGCTTGTCCTTGAGTGATTTCAGAAGCTCTATCACGCCGGCAGCGACGACGGTGTCGAGCGCCGAGGTTACTTCGTCGCAGAGGATTACCTTGGGGTCTGCAGCAAGCGCACGGGCAAGGTTGATGCGCTGTTTTTGGCCTCCGGATAGCTCGCCTGGATAACGCGAGGCGAAATTGCGCGGCAGGTCGACCAACTCCAGCAGATCTCCGATCCGATCCGCGCGCGCGCTACCCTTCAAGCCCTGATAGAACTCCAGCGGCCGGCCCAGAATATCACTGATCCTCTGACGGGGGTTAAGGGCCGTATCGGCCATCTGAAATACGATCTGGCAATCCTTGAGCGCGGCGCGTGGCCTATCATTGAGGTTTGGGGCTGCTACTTGGCCGTCGAGCATGATTTCCCCCGTGCGCAAGGGGGTCAGACCCGCGACGACTCGGGCGAGGGTGCTCTTGCCACAACCGCTTTCGCCAATCACGCCAACTACCGAGGCGGCAGGCACATCTACCGACACATCGGAAAGGATCGTCAGGGTACCGTAGCCCGCCGTCACGTTCCGGACGGATACTACCGGCGCCTGTGCGGCGGATGCGTCTACATGATCAACAAGGTGTGGCGCGGGACGGACCGCCGCCATCAGCGTACGTGTATACTCATGTTGCGGATTGTGAAGTATCTGATCTGTTGGTCCTTCCTCGACCATCTCGCCATTCTTCAGAACGAGGATGCGATCCGCCACCTGCGCCACCACGGCGAGATCATGAGTGACATATATCGCGGCGGTGCCTTGATCGCGGATAATATCCTTGAAAGCCTTGAGCACTTCGATCTGGGTAGTCACGTCCAAGGCCGTAGTAGGTTCGTCGAGGATCAGAAGATCAGGGCCGCAAGACATGGCCATTGCTGCCATTAAGCGTTGCAATTGGCCGCCTGACACCTGATGTGGAAACTTCTGTCCTACCGTTTCGGGATTTGGCAGGTCCAGCTTTCGATAAAGTTCCACTGTGGTCGCAGTTAGCGCGGCTGCATCACCGACCCCATGCCACAGCGGTGCTTCGATCACCTGTTTGCCGATGCGCAGCGCAGGGTTGAAGCTGGCAGCAGCGGATTGCGCAACATAAGAAACTTCGTCGCCGCGCAAGGCGTGGCGTTCACGGGGCGACAACGCCATTATATTGCGCCCGTTCAGCCAAACCTCGCCGCCGGCGATGCGGCAGCCGGGTCGAGCAAAACCCATCGCGGCAAGCGAGATGGTGGACTTCCCCGATCCGCTCTCGCCGATCAATGCCAAGACCTCACCTTTGCGAACGTTCAGGGACACGTCCTTGACTATGGAAACATACGCTCCCCCGGGAGGGCGGCCTTCGATCCTGAGATTTTTGATAGTTATGATGTCGTTCATTGGTCTATCTTCTCCAGAACGGTTTCGCCCTGCTGACGTTGCTGGAACCAGTCCACAAGCAGATTCATGCTGACGGTCAATGACGCAATGCAGGCGGCTGGGATCAAGGCGGCCGATGACCCTAGGAACAACCCGCCAACGTTTTCCTGAACCATCAAGCCCCAATCCGCAGCGGGTTCCTGAACGCCGAGGCCGAGGAAAGACAGGCCGGACAGAAACAGGATCGAGAATGTGAAACGCAAACCAAACTCCGCAATAAGGGGTGCCATGCAGTTTGGCAGGATTTCGCGGGTCAAGATCCACCAGGTCCCTTCACCACGCGCGCGGGCCGCTTCGACGAAATCCATGACGCCAATGTCATATCCAAGCGCGCGCGACACCCGGAACACGCTGGTGGACAAGACCAGCCCAACCGTCAGCACGAGCACCGTGATCGATGTGCCGAACGCGCCGATGATTACGAGTGCCAGAAGGGTCGACGGGAAGGCCATGAACGCTTCGACAATGCGGCTGACAACGATGTCGAACCAGCCCTTAAGGATTGCGGCGGCAAAGCCAAGCGTGACCCCAAACGCAAAGGAAACCACGGTGGTCACCAGCGCCAGTAACAACGTTGTGCGGACACCGTAGATCAGGCGTGAAAGTACATCTCGCCCGAGCTTGTCTGTCCCCAGAAGGCCTCCTTCGCCAAGTGGGGCAAATGTCTGTCCCGAGATGATTTCGGCTTCGCCATGCGGTGCGATCCAAGGGCCGAACAATGCAAGAACCAGCCAGAACAACAGGATCGAACCAGCTATCATAGCGGTCCAAGTCAGGCGCAGTCCGGCAAATACAGACGCACGTGGCACCACGGTGTCGGAAGTTTCGCTCATTTCGGATACCTCAGACGTGGATTGGCCATGATCGACAGAATGTCCGCCAGTAAATTGAGCAGGATGTAGACCGCACCAAATATCATGGCGCATGCCTGGATGAGTGGAATATCACGCAGCGTTACGCCATCGACCAGAAGGCGGGTTAACCCTGGAACGCCGAATATGGTTTCAACGATGATGACGCCCGACACCATGTAGCTTAGGTTGAGCGCTATAACCGTCAGGATCGGCGAAAGAGCGTTGGGTAGGGCATGGTGAACAACCAGTCGTCGTTTTGGCAAACCCTTGAGCGCCGCCATTTCCATGTATGGGGATGTGAAGATATTGATCACTGATGACCGGGTCATCCGCATCATATGCGCGAGCACTGCGAAGCTGAGTGTGGCAACAGGGAGCGCCAATGCGCGGAAATTCTCCGAGAAATCAAAGTAGGGTCGCGTGTTCGCCGTTGCCGAAAACCACCGCAGTTCGACGGCAAAGACCTTCATCAGGATAAGGCCGATGAAGAACTCAGGCACCGCGATCAGTGCCAGCGTCGTCATGGCCAGTGTTTTGTCCACTCTTCCGCCAGCCCGCATTGCGGACCATAGCCCCAAAGCTACCGACAGAGGCACAGAAATTGCTGCCGCCAGCAAAGCAAGCCTAAGGGTGTTCCACATACGGCTTTCTATCATATCGGCCACAGGGCGCTTGGTAGCGAGCGATGTTCCCAGGTCGCCCTGGACCATCCCGCCAAGCCAGTCGAAATAGCGCACGATTGCAGGGCGGTTCAGGCCCATTTCTTCGCGCAGCGCGGCTAGGGCCTCTTCGGTGCGGCTTTGTCCCAAAATGGCTTCTGCGACGTCACCGGGGAGTATTTCAGTGGCAGCAAATATAATGATGGATGCCAGCAGCAGGGTCAGCAAGCCCTGCGCAAGACGTGTCGAAATTATTCTAAGCACCAAATCCTCCCCCACGGCTTAGAGCAGTTTCAGTGCTGGGTCGGTTTTCGACAAACAACCATTACAAACAGAATGGGGTTGTTTTGGTTATGGCTATGCTATGTATTGGGTGGGGTTCGGGCAAAGCCTTGGTTTTTGTTGTTTGTCGTTTTTACCCTGCGCGCTGCAAAGTATGGCAACAGGAGTTACCCATGACCGCCTATGCCTATCCATTGCTCATCAAGCAGATTCTAACAGCGCCGCTTTCCCACGCACCGCTCCAAGAGATCATCCATGCTGACGTTATGCGATACGACTATCGCACCTTCGTTGACCGCGTCGGGCGGGCTGCAGGGGCCCTTCGCGCCCTTGGCATGGGCGAAGGCAACGTAGTTGCGGTGCTGGACTGGGACAGCAATCGTTATCTGGAATGCTTCTTCGCTGTGCCGATGATCGGTGCCACGCTGCACACCGTGAATATCCGACTATCGCCGGAACAGATACTTTTTACGATCAACCATGCTGAAGACGATCTCATTCTGTGTCATGTTGAATTCCTTCCTATGCTATCGGAGATTGCGGCCCGCATTGAACGGCCGTGGCGGCTCGTCATCCTGACCGACGATGGCGTGTTTCCCGCTACGTTGCCATCGGAGGGCGAGTACGAGGCCTTGTTGGCGGGAGCGTGCCCTGTCTCAGATTTCCCGGATTACGACGAAAACATCCGGGCCACACTGTTCTACACGACGGGCACAACGGGCGATCCCAAGGGGGTCAGCTATTCGCAACGTCAGCTCGTATTGCACACAATGGCAGTGGCGGCAGGGCTCGGGCCGATCCCCGGTGGCGGTTTGAACCGGGGCGATGTCTATATGCCCATCACGCCGCTTTTTCATGTTCACGGATGGGGCATTCCTTATGTCGCCACGCTGATGGGGCTCAAACAGGTTTATCCGGGACGCTACGATCCGGCGAAGCTGCTTGGGTTGATCTCGGAACACGACGTCACCTTTTCGCATTGTGTGCCTACAATCTTGTCGATGCTTCTGACCGCGCCGGAAGCCGCAACGACGGATTTAAGCCGTTGGAAGGTCATCATTGGCGGCTCTGCGCTGCCGTCGGGGCTGGCGCAGCAGGCTCTTGACCGGGGCATCGACGTTCATGCGGCATACGGCATGTCCGAAACTTGCCCATTTCTGACTGTGGCTGATATGATGGGGACCCGCGATCCCAATGCGCCCGTAAGCCTGCGGACTGCAACCGGTAAACCTGCACCGATGGTCCAGATCCGTGTTGTTGATGCCGAGATGAACGATGTGCCGCGCGATGGGGTATCGACCGGCGAGATCGTGGCGCGCGCTCCCTGGCTGACACAGTCCTATCTGAAGAACGAGGCCGGGACGAAGGCGCTCTGGCACGGAGGGTGGCTGCATACGGGGGATGTTGGACTGTTCGATAACATGGGCACGCTCAGAATCACTGATCGATTGAAAGATGTCATCAAAACCGGTGGCGAATGGGTTTCTTCGCTGGAACTGGAAAACCTCGCCAGTGACGTCGACGGGATTCTAGAGGTCGCAGCCATCGGCATACCTGATCCGAAATGGGGGGAACGCCCGCTTTTGGTCATCGCCGCTGTTGGCGATGCGGCAGCCATAGAAACTAAGCTGCGCGCCACCTTCGCGCATGCCGTGACAAGCGGCGCCTTGTCGAAATGGGCGGTTCCGGATCAAATTGAATTCGTGGACTGCCTGCCGAAGACTTCGGTTGGCAAGCTCGACAAAAAGGTTCTACGGACCACTTTCGCTTATAAGAAAGCCAATAAGCATGGATGATGTCGTCATCGTTTCCACCGCCCGCACGCCAATCGGTTTCGCCTTCAAGGGCGCGTTCAATAATATCAAGTCGCCGACCTTAGCCGGGCACGCGATCCGCGCTGCAGTCGCCCGTTCCAGCATCGACCCAGCGGAGGTGGAGGACGTGGTTATGGGGTCAGTCCTTACTGCCGGAACGGCTGGAATGAATGTCGCCCGGCTGGCTGCACTAGCGGGTGGGCTGCCTGTGACCGCCGCAGCTCAGACAATCGACCGGCAATGCGCCTCTGGCTTGATGGCGATTGCTACCGCGGCCAAGCAGATCGGTGTCGATGGGATGGGCATAGTGGTCGCCGGGGGGCAGGACAACATTTCCGCCCTGCAAGCGAAATACTTCGAATGGGTTATGGCAGATAAGGATCCCGCCGTCGCGCTTGCTGCCGAGCATGCATATATGCCGATGCTGCTAACCGCCGAAAACGTGGCGCAGCGCTATGGCATTACCCGCGAGGCGCAGGACGAATTTGCGGCCCTTTCGCAGGCGCGGACCGCCGCCGCCCAGACTGCCGGCGCCTTTGACGATGAGATCGTGCCAGTAACCGCGACCAAACTGCTCAAGGACCGCGAAACCGGAAAAATCAGTAAAGAGTCCGTCACGCTGAAAATGGACGAAGGCAACCGTCCCGCCACGACGACAGGGTCGCTACGGGGATTGCATCCGGTGGTCGAAGGCGGTGTCGTCACCGCAGGCAATGCCAGCCAGTTGTCCGACGGCGCCTCGGCCTGTGTGCTAATGTCAGCTCGGATGGCGGAACAGCGCGGGCTTTCGCCCTTGGGTATATATCGTGGCATGGCTGTTGCAGGATGCGCACCCGAAGAGATGGGCATGGGCCCGATCTATGCCGTGCCCCGCTTATTGGCTCGGGCGGGCCTGAAGACTGATGATATCGGACTTTGGGAACTAAACGAAGCCTTCGCCGCACAGGCCATTCCGTGCCGGGATCAACTGCAGATTGACCCAGAGATTCTGAACGTGAATGGGGGCGCAATCTCGATCGGGCATCCGTATGGCATGACGGGCGCGCGGCTGGTGGGGCATGCTCTGATTGAAGGAAAGCGACGCCGCGTCCGATATGTGGTTGTCACCATGTGCATCGGCGGCGGGATGGGGGCAGCCGGGCTGTTTGAGGTGAACTGAACTCAGTTCCAAAAGGTTTGTGTTAAGTGTCCTTGATGAAATTCGTTACCGAAACTTCAGGCATTTGTTAGGCGATCTCGAAGGCGGAGTCGCACCGGGGGAAGCGTGGGTGCGGCCCATGCGTTCTGTCTACAATCTAGCCATCTACCGCTACGCCTCAATGCACGCGGTTGCTGGCACTCGTCCACAGGTTCGGGCATGGAGGCGGTCAAGTGAATGGCGCTTGTTGCTATCTGGACGCTGCTCTTGACCCCCCAGGTCACTTCCTAGCGGGAAGCGGGATACGAAGTCATTGTCACCATCGATCATGGGTAAAAGAACTTGGTCACCCCAGCGGAACTGATGAGGTACCGAAAGATGTGGCATGCTACAATTTGGACACCGATCAGCTGCCGACTGAAGATACCGAGTTTAATCAGTTTGCACTTGCTCTGTCGATCTACAACCTCATGGGAATGCTTGTTCTCGAAGCTATGAAGGATCCGTAATTCTTGGTGCTACGACCCACAGCCATAACTACGGTTATGGCAAAGTCATGAAATCGGTTGTTTGTGCGGCACGCTTACAATGCGCAAAGTCAATGGAATTGCGGGGCCAACCCGCCATTGATTGTCTGGGAGGAAAAGACATGTCTGATATCGACAGCTTGGTACGCCAATATAAGGCGGGAGCGCTCAGTCGGCGCGGGTTCTTTAAACGTGCTGGAGCCTATGGCTTGCTGATGCCTGCTGCATCCAGCATTCTGGCCATGGCTGGACCCGCACATGCGCAAACCCCATCGCGCGGTGGCTGGCTGCGTATTGCACAGGGCAACACCGACAATACGCTAGAGCCTGTGCGGATGGTTGATACCGATGACGGTATTTACAGCAATTGTGTCTACCAGCGCCTCACCCGTTTCGCACCGACCCTTGAAGTCGAAGGCGATGCTGCCGAGGAATGGAGTGTCAATGAAACCGCAACCGAGTGGAGCTTCAAACTTCGCGGCGGCTTGACCTTCCACAATGGTCAGAACGTTACTGCTGCCGATGTTGTTGAGAGCCTGTCGCGACATATCGCCGAAGGATCCGAGTCGCCAGCTAAGGCGCTTTTGTCCACAGTGACCGCAATTGAGGCGCCGGACGCTATGACAATCAAGATCACCCTGTCGTCGGGTAATGCCGATCTTCCAGTGATCATGTCCGATTATCACCTCGCAATCCATCCCGCCGGCCATGCTGATTTTTCGATGGCCATCGGATCCGGCCCTTTCAAGGTAATGGAATTCATTCCTGGCGAACGTGTTGTACTTGAGCGTTTCGACAACTATTACGAGGAGGGTAAACCCTATCTTGACGGGCTCGACTTCATACCGGTGCCGGACGCGAACGCGACGCTCAGCACGCTTCTTGCCGGCGATGTTGATGCGATTAGGGACGTCCCGGCCTTCGCCGTCGAGCAGTTGGATGGCAACGACTCGGTCACGCTGCACAATACGCCTACTGGTGCCTTCACCAACATGGTGATGATGGTAGATCGCGCGCCGACAAACAACCCCGACTTCCGCAAGGGGATCAAGCATGCGTTGGACCGTGAACTGATTTTGAACCAAGTGTTCAAAGGCATTGGCACGATTTCCGCCGACACCCCGATCGGGCCAACCTACAAATATTGGTGCGAGGATATAGTGCCTGCCGAGTATGATCTCGACAAAGCAAAATTCTATTTCGACAAGGCGGGTGTGAACGCGATTGATCTTTACACCTCCGAAACTGCGGGCAGTTCTGCCAATGACATCGCGCTGACTTTCCAGCAGTCCGCAAAGGGTGCCGCAGACATCAATGTCGTCAAGACGCCGTCGGATGGGTTCTGGTCCAATATCTGGATGCAGAAGCCAATGACGATGTCCGGTTGGCAGGCGCGCCCGACCGTGGATGCATTCCTGACTACTGCCCACATGAATGGAGGCAGCTGGAACGAAACCATGTGGGGGTCAGAGCAATTCGACGCGATGATCATTTCAGCCAGAGCCGAACTGGATGAAGCTAAACGTGCCCAGATGTATTGCGATATGCTGCACATGATGAACGATGACGGTGGTTTCGTGAACGCAGTGTTCCAGAACCAGCTTGAGGCGACAGCGAAGAATGTGATGGGTTGGACCCCGCATTCGGTAGGGGGTCTCGGTGGCTTTGGGCAAACCTTGCGCAATGTCTGGCTCGCCTAAAGCGAATTTCTCCCTGTCAGAGGCTTTCGCCAACTGACACCGGGGCCGCCGGTCTTATCCAGACTGGCGGCCCTTTTTGCTGAACCCTTAAGATCCGGATCTATCATGTTCTCAATTACCCCGTCTTCGCGACTTCGGCCTTCACCCTTTTTTGAGGCCACATTGGCCGAGGGCGTTTGTGCTATGACTACATATAACCTTATGCTGATGCCAACGTCGTACGGGCATCCGGAAGACGAATACTGGCGCCTGATAGAGGGCGTTTCGATGTGGGATGTCGCGGTTGAGCGACAGGTTCAGTTGAAAGGCCCTGATGCAGGAAGGCTGGCGCAAATTTTGGCGGCACGCGACCTGTCGAAATGCAAGATTGGCCAGGGCAAATATGTGCCGATTTGCAATCATCACGGTGTCCTGCTCAACGACCCGATCCTGCTGAAACGTGCCGAGGATTGTTATTGGCTGTCAATTGCCGATAGCAACATCTGGTTCTGGGCAGAAGCCATTGCCCGCGAACGAGGGCTAGATGTCGAGGTGAGCGAACCCGATGTCTCACCGCTTGCGGTGCAGGGCCCGAAAGCCGAGAACGTCGTGGCCTCTATCTTTGGTGACTGGGTCCGCGATCTGAAGTATTTCTGGTTTCGGGAAACCGAGATCGACGGCATCCCTGTTGCGGTCGCGCGGTCAGGCTGGTCCAAACAAGGTGGGTTCGAAATCTATCTTATGGATGGATCGAAAGGCACCAAGCTTTGGAACATCGTCAAGGAGGCAGGCCAACCCTACGGAATTGGGCCGGGAAACCCGAACTGGTGTGAACGGGTGGAAAGTGGTCTTGTCGCCTATGGCGGGGATACGGATGGACAAACCAATCCCTTCGAGGTCCGTATGGGCAAATATGTTGATCTGCATGTGCCTGACGACACCGTCGGCATTCAGGCGTTGCGCAGGATCGCGACTGACGGCCCGAAGCGCCACCAATTGGGCGTCGTTCTTGAAGGGTCAGAGCCTGCAAAGGCTGATTTCAGATGGAACGACATCGAAAAGGACGGAAAGAAGATTGGGGACCTGACCAACTGCACTTGGTCTTTCCGGATGCGCAAGAATATTGGTTTCGCACTTGTTTCCGTTACAGCACAGCCCGGGGACATGGTCGTGGTACAGCGCGGGGCAGGTCCGGTCGAGGGAACACTTTGCGATTTGCCGTTTCTTTGAGGTCAAAATGAAAATCATTACCGAGCCAGCGCGGCATACTCCTGTAATTCTTTGTACCGACGTGCTTGTCGTCGGCTCTGGTCCCGGGGGTTTGGCTGCAGCGCTTGCCGCCGCTCGCGCAGGCGTACAGGTCTGTATGGTGGAACGCTTTGGCTGTTATGGGGGCAATATCACCGTGGTCGGTGTAGAAGGCCTAGCATGGTATCGACACGAAAAGACCGTGGAAGCAAACGGGATCGGGCGTGAGTTCGAAGACCGCGCAAAAGCAATGGGCGCCGCTGCCCCCGAAAGCCAGTCGCTGAGCTATGAGTTGGACAGCGAAGGCTTCAAGCTGGTTGCCGACCGTCTGGTTGAAGAGGCTGGCATCCACGGCATGATGCACCGCCAATTTGTCGCTCCGGTGATGGAAGGCGATCGGATCGTCGGTATCATCGTCGAATCCAAAGCAGGGCGCGAAGCGATCCTTGCCCAAGTGGTCATCGACGCAACCGGCGACGCAGATATTGCCGTCCGCTGCGGCGCGCCAGCACACAAGACTCCGACAGAAGACATGCAGGCCGCCAGCGTGATGTTTCACCTTGCTGGGGTCGACAAGACCGCCTTCATGGCTGAAGTGAAGGCCGACCCGCAAACCTACAAAGACTGGTCCACAGGCGAGTGGACGGTTGAAACGGATGGGAAAGAAGACGACATGTTTTCGCCCTTCTTGAAAAAACCATTCGCCAAGGCGATCGAACATGGGTTGATCCCCAAGCATCTGAACACAATCGCCGGTACTTGGGGCGCGATACATGACACCGGCGAACTGACCTACATGAACCTTGTCCATCTGGCAGGGATTGATGGCACAGACCCCGACAGCATGACAAAAGGTGAAGTCGAGGGGCGGAAACAGGCTATGCTGGCCATCGAGGCGCTGCGCCAATACATGCCCGGGTGCAAAGGTGTGCGATTACGTAATTTTGGTATGAGCATTGGTATCCGGGACACCCGCAAGATTGATGCCCTCTACAACATGACCGAGGCCGATGTCCGCTATGAGGGCCGGTTTGAAGACACCATTGGCATCTATCCAGAATTCATTGACGGTTACGGTATTTTGATCATCCCGACGACGGGCCGCTACATGCAGATCCCGTATCGTTCGATGTTGCCGAAGGGCGTAAAGGGACTGTTGGTTGCTGGCCGCGCCATCGGGGGCGACCGGGTTGCCCATGCTGCGACGCGCAACATGGCCTGCTGTGCTGTTGCGGGGCAAGGAGCTGGAGTTGCCGCCGCTCTTGCGGTCAAGACCGGCCGAGATGTAGCCGAAATAGATATAAGTGCTGTTCAATCTGAATTGGTACAGCAAGGCGTTCGAATTCAATGACCCGCCTCGCATCTGAAAGAGTTCTTGGTACGGATGTCTTGGTCGTTGGCGGCGGCACATCCGGGTTCGCAGCGGCATTAGCCGCAGCTCGCGCGGGCGGTACTGTCCGCCTCATTGAAGCGGGGTCAAAGATTGGAGGCGTGATGGCTTTTTGCCCAGGCATGCCGTGGGGCGGCGGCTATCCGCAGGGCAAGAACATCGGCGGCATCTTTGGTGAACTGACTGACCGACTGGCAGAGATGGCTCCGCCTGCCGCCGAGGTGCGGCCTTGCACTTTGGAAAACTTCGGCCTCGAGGTGCAGTACGATCACGAAATCGCCACCTTGGCGATGTTCGAGATGCTGGATGAGGCGGGCGTGACCTTGCACCTGAATACCATCGCGAATGAGCCGGTCATGAATGGAGCCCGGATCAACGGGGTCACGGCTCACGACCGACGCGGCCCACTTACCTTCAAGCCAAAAATGATAATAGATTGTGTCTGACGTCAGCGCTTATGGGTCCAAATAGGGCAATTTGCTAAGAGAGTGTTTGTTGCTCATCGTAACCACCGAGGAGTGGACGATGAGAAAGACAACGAAAAGCCACGGCGAGAAGATCGTCA
>JBAUHN010000307.1:0-2761 GCA_049680295.1 Sulfitobacter sp. | reverse complement strand
TGACGATCTTCTCGCCGTGGCTTTTCGTTGTCTTTCTCATCGTCCACTCCTCGGTGGTTACGATGAGCAACAAACACTCTCTTAGCAAATTGCCCTATTTGGACCCATAAGCGCTGACGTCAGACACTCAAGTGGACACGCCTTCAACACTCACGGTACCGTCAATAAGACTGCCAGGGGCTCACGCAAACAGCACTGACGCGATAGTGGAAACACCTCCATCGACAACCAATGGAAGCGGCGAAGGCAGGTGGGCAGCAGGAGAGCCTGACAGGGCTGCCATTGCTCAAGAAGTTGTTCGCTACTACGACACCAGTGGTGTGTGGGCTGGGATATATCAAATAACCGTGCTTAGAATGAGGATTTCCGAGCTTTCAGCAAATCGTTTGAGAGTTGATGTCGAGTATCAGTTTTCATGCATTCAGCCGTCTCTAGGTGTAAGCGTCCGGCCTTGCTGCTCTGACGCGCCATAGAGTGTGTTGATAAGTGTCCACCATTGATAGTGGA
Organism: Sulfitobacter sp.; assembly: GCA_049680295.1. Lineage (GTDB taxonomy): Bacteria > Pseudomonadota > Alphaproteobacteria > Rhodobacterales > Rhodobacteraceae > JBAUHN01. The sequence goes on along the minus strand of JBAUHN010000307.1, from coordinate 2,254 downwards.
CATCTTGAGGACAGATATGGCGGGCAAGAAGGGTCAGAAGAAGCGGTTCTGGTCGGATGAGGAGAAGATTTCGATCTGCTTACAGACATGTGCGTCGGACGTGTCAGTCGCGCAAGTTGCACGGCGGTATGCGATGAACGCTAATCTGATCCATAAATGGTTGCGTGATCCCAAGTTTGCGCCTGATGCGGGCACCGTCGAAGAACAGGCGGTTGAAGAACCGTGCTTTCTTCCAGTTGAGATTGTTGACCAGGCCAAGGCTGAAGATCCCATCCCTGCGCGAGCGGCCAATGCAGCACCCGCGCACTGCGCAATTGAGATCGACATCGCTGGTGGTCATCAACTGCGGATTGTCGGCAGCTACGACCCCGAAGCATTGGCTCGGCTCATCCGAGGTCTGTCTGCATGATCCCGGTTCCGGCGAACACGCGGGTTTGGCTTGCGGCCGGTGTGACGGACATGCGGCGCGGGTTCACGACGCTGGCGGCCCAAGCCGAGCAGACGCTGAAGCAGGATCCGTTCACGGGGCACCTGTTCGTCTTCCGTGGGCGACGCGGCGATCTGATCAAGATCATCTGGTGGGATGGTCAAGGTGCCTGCCTGTTCAGCAAGCGGCTTGAGAAAGGTCGATTTGTCTGGCCATCGGCCAAAGAAGGCAAGATCGCCCTGACTGCGGCCCAGCTGGCAATGCTGCTGGAAGGGATCGACTGGCGTGTGCCGCAACGCAGCTGGACGCCGCTCAAAGCGGGATAAATAGGCTCGGAACGGGCATGTGGGGATTCCTCTGAACATGCGGGCCTGCTATGGTTCGACCATGCTGGATATCGACACTTCTCTGCCGAAAGACCCTGATGAACTGAGACAGTTCACAGCTCTTCTGCTGGCCGAGGTGAAGTCGCAGGCCGTCCTGATCGAGAAGCTTCGCCATCAGTTGGCAGGTCATCGCAATCACCGGTTCGGGGCGTCGTCCGAGAACATCGAGCAACTACAACTGGCACTGGAGACGAGCGAGATCGCTGTCGCCAAGATGACGGCGAAGCTGCGGCTTCCTGACGAAGAGCCAAAGGATAAGCCAAAACGCCGCCCCATCCCGGATCATATTCCGCGCATGGAAGTCGAGTTGACCACTGGTGACGACGGTTGCGCCCAATGCGGTGGCGGCCTGCGCCGTCTGGGCGAGGATGTGACCGAAGAACTTGAGTATGTTCCCGGGCGCTTCATCGTGAACCGGATCGTACGGCCCCGCTTTGCCTGTTCGGGCTGCGAGGCGTTTACACAAGCCGCACTACCATCACGCCCCATCGAGCGAGGGCGTCCTGGCCCGGGGCTGCTGGCCCACGTTCTGGTCAACAAATATGCGGACCACCTGCCACTTTATCGCCAGAGCGGCATCTTTGAGCGAGATGGGGTCGACATTGATCGCTCAACATTGGCTGACTGGGTTGGCAAATCCACGGCGCTTCTAGAACCACTGGCAGATGCCATCGGGCGGCACGTGCTGGCGGGTCAAGCCATCTTTGTAGACGACACGCCAGTGAAGATGCTCGCGCCCGGCACCGGCAAGACCGCGACAGCGCGGTTGTGGGCTTATGGCCGGGATGAACGTCCTTGGGGCAGCGACGTCCCACCCGCCAGTTGGTATCAGTTCTCGCCAGACCGCAAAGGACAGCACCCTAAAAATCATCTGGCCAAATACCAAGGCTGGATGCATGCGGATGGTTATGCCGGGTTCGAAGACCTCTATCGTTCCGGCGATATCCGCGAGGTCGCCTGCATGGCTCATGTCAGGCGCAAGTTCGTAGATGTCCACCGCGCTCAGGGTTCGGCAATCGCAGGTGAGACTATCAAGCGCATCGCACAGCTCTACGCGGTCGAGAAGGAAGCCCGTGGATCACCGCCAGATCGACGGGCTGATATCCGGCAAGCCAAAGCCACACCGATCTTCGACGAGTTGGAAGTCTGGTTGCACGCCCAGCTGCCAAGCATCTCTGGCAAATCGCCGCTGGCAGGCGCAATCCGCTATGCCCTGACGCGTATGGTCCGGCTCAGACCGTACCTCGACCACGGCATCCTGGAATTGGACAACAACACCGCAGAACGGGCGATGCGGTCTGTCGCCATAGGGCGTAAGAACTACCTGTTCGTTGGATCACAGACCGGCGGTCGCGCCGCCGCTATCGCTTATACACTGATCGAAACCGCCAAATTGAACGATATCGATCCCCAGGCATGGCTGGCAGATACACTTGCCCGC
>JBAUHN010000306.1:0-20429 GCA_049680295.1 Sulfitobacter sp. | reverse complement strand
GGCCAAGAACCTCCGCCGTGACACCCTGATCCGCGATATCCGCAGGGATTGCGCGTCCTTGCACCAGCGCCGCTGCCGCCCGCGCCAATGCAGGCGCCGTCTGAATGCCATATCCGCCCTGACCGGCGAGCCAGAAAAACCCATCGCGTTGCGCGTCAAACCCGGCAAGCGGGCATCCATCGGGTAGAAAGCTGCGCAATCCGGCCCATTTGCTTTCGACCCGGCCGATAGACAGGTCAAACGCCCGCTCGATCCTGTCAACGCAGATTGCCACCTGCAATTCGTCAGGTTGGGCGTCGCAGGGCGGCGAAGGTTCGGCATCCGCAGGGGAAATTAACAACTTGCCCGCATCTGGTTTGAGGTAAAACTGTTCTTCGACATCGACAATCATCGGCCAGTTCTTTGGCCTGACATCGGGCGGCGGTGCCACGATCAGCACGGTGCGTTTTTTGGGGACAAGCCCGCAGCGCGCAACGCCGGCAAGGGTTGCAATCTCATCCGCCCAGGCCCCCGCTGCATTGACGACGATCGGGGCACTTACAGATCCGGACAGCGTGTGTATCGTCCAATCCGCCCCATGTTCCATCGCAATCACGTCGGCGTGGGTCTGAAGGATACCACCGAGCGATTTGAAACGTTTCAGATAGTGCTGGTGCAGTGCATGCACATCAATATCGCTGGCCGTGGCATCAAAAAGCCCCGCAACCGCATAGCCGTCGCGCAACAGTGGCGCGGCCTGTGCAACCTCTGCCGCAGTCAGTGCAACTACCGCATCGCGCAATGTGTCGTGTAATGCATGCATGGCCTGTGCCTGATCCGCGCGCGCCGCAAACACGGCGCCGCGCTTGCTCAGCAATGGGGCGGACAGGAACGGGCTGTCCGGGGTATGAAAAAATGCGCCCGAAGCGCGGGTCAAGGCGCGGATCACCGCAGGCCCGTAAGCAACCGTATAAAGAGCAGCAGAGCGTCCGGTGGTATGGTATCCGGGTTGGCTTTCACGCTCCAGCAGCAGCACTTTCATGGTGGCCGCCAGTTCCGCCGCCGCCGAAGCACCCGCAATGCCGGCACCGATCACGACGCAATCAAACTGTGTCTGCACCGCGGTATCTTGCAAGCTGTCCTGAACCACCTTCCACATCCTCCCTGACGAAAGACTATCACAATTTTCCAACAGGAAAAATTTGTGCGCGCCTGATAGCGCCCCGCGCTCATTGTTCTGGAATGACCAAAGATCCGCCGCAAAAATCTCAACGCATCGAATTTGGCCGCCGTATCCGCAAACTGCGGAGCGACCGGAACTGGACGCTTTCGGATCTGTCTTGGCGATGGAACCTTGCCATTTCTGGCGATTGCAAAAGCCGAACGCGGCGTTATCGCATTGACCTATGACCGCCTGTCACAACTGGCCAGGGGTCTCGATGTCGACATGTCCGCGGTTTTCACCGGTCGCAGACCTGTCGCAAGACATCGGCGACCGTGGCCATATAGCCGTCATCATACCCGGCTTCGTTTTCCAGAACACTCAGAAAAGCACAGGACGTCCCCGAGTGTGTATCCACCATCAGAAATTGTCCGCCATATCCGCCATGTCCGATAAACCGCCCGTCTGTCATCGTATGGTTTGAATATCTCAGCCAGTCTTTTGGCGGCGAAAGTTTGGGCGCATCCCGCGACAGGCTTTGCGCGATGAAGGTGGCATTGGCAAAGGTCTTTCCAAAAATGTCGCGCCCGCTACGCGCGAACAACAGTCCAAACCGCGCGAGGTCACGCGCGCTCAGACAGCCGCCACCGGAAAAGGCGGGATAGCCTTCAGGGCTTAGGCTGATGTGAAACACGCCCTCGTATCCGGCGGCATCTGCGATGTCCTCAACCAGCTGTGCGAGCGGTTTTTCGGCCACGGTCGCGGCGATGCGGGTCAAAACATCAGTGTTGGCTGACTTATACTGCGCTTGAATGCGGGGGGTGTCGGGCACGAAACCGGTGATCGCATTGGTGAAATCGACCAACGTGGTTTCAGGCTGATCCGCGGCGGGCAAACGCCAGCCCAATGCAATTTCCTCGGTGTAGCAGTCCGCATTCGGGTCGCTGTAATCTTCTGAGAAATCGTTGCCGACGGCCATATCCAGAAGCGACTGAACCGTCGCTTGCGCATACCCCGATCCGATGTCCGGCAGATAATCCGCCACTTTGGCATCCAGCGATATCAGATCCCGTTCCAAAAGGTGCCCGATAATCAGATGGATATGCAGCTTGGAGACGGATTGAATGGAATGGGGGGCCGTCACGAAAAAATCATCAGCAGCGCATTCCATCACGATCCGGTCGCCTTGAAGACAACAGATCGCTGAAAATGCCGGATGGGTAAGCAAATCGCGCAGGGCCGGCGATTGATCGGGCAAGCCTTGGGGTGCGGGCTTCAACATCAACACGTTCCGCGACCTGACCATCAAAGCGCGCCTAAAAAGGCGGTGCGCGTTGTGAAATCCATGCCGGCGGTGCGCGGGTTGGTTCCAGCGCTGTTTGTTGTCCGCACCGACGGTCAGATCAGGGTTGGAAATGATACGTGCACCACTCATTTCAAAACCCTTCGGTGCAGCAATGCATCCACTGCGCAGATATGATCCGGATAGACAAAAAGCGGGTTGATCTCAATCTCGGCCACGGTGTCACGCTCTTTCAGGTAAGCACAGCAAAGGTCATGTATCTGAGCGGCGATCATTGAAGTATCTGCCTTTGGACGGCCCCGATATCCATTCAACAGCCGTGCAACCCGCAGGCCTTTCAGCGCCTGCAAAATGTCATCATGGGTTGCGGGCAACAACAGCGTCACCGCGTCCCCCACCAGTTCTACCAGAATGCCGCCACTGCCCAAAACCAGGGCCGCGCCGAACTGCGGGTCGTGGCGCAAGGTAACAATCAATTCAGCTAACGGGGGGGGCGACATCGCCTCAACCAGAAATTGGTCCGTAACAGCGTCAGAGTTGTAATCCGCGACGTCAACCTTCATCCGGGCCGCCGCCGCGCCCACCGCTTTGGCATTACATAAATCAAGTGCGACCGCCCCTGCTTCTGTCTTGTGGGCCAATAGGGCGCTCATCATTTTGAGAGCAACGGGATAGCCTATCTTGGTTGCGGCACGTGCAACGTCTTGCGCGGACACAACCCTGCCCTGCGGCACCACTGCGCCCCTGCCCGCCAGCCAGCGTTTACCTGCGTCTTCGGTTAACATTTCCAATTCACCCTGTTGCGTTGCACCCAACAATGGCGCGTGCGCGCCCGATAATATTTGCGCACGGGTCATCGACCAGTTTGCCGCCTGCCCAATGGCGTTCAAGGTCTCGTGAATGCCCTGCATTGGGGCCACACTTTTCGCGATCAGGAACTGACGGGTCTCTTCATCCATGTTTTCCGGCAAAGTTGCGCAGATCGCGGCGGGCAACCCCTGTTCTTTGGTCGCCCGCGCAAAGGCTGCTGCGTCTTGCTGATAGGACCCCTTTGAGGCATCCAGCCCCGCTGCCGGATAATCCTGAACAAGAACCGCAGTATCTGCGTTGACCGCCGACATGGCCTTTGCAAAGACGGGATAAGTGCGTTCGCCCTGCCCCCAGATCGGCGTGGTGTAATCCAACGGGTTCGACACGGTCGCAATCCGAGGCAACAACGCGGCAAGCGCGGGTTCCTGCGCCGGGTCAACAGCCGGAAACACCAAGCCGATTTTCTCTGCGTAATCCGCCAGCATCGTGGCACCCCCGCCCGAGCAGGTAAACCCCGCCACACGCGGACCTTTGGGCGCGCCGACCACGCACAATAACTTTAGCGTTTCAAGAAACTGCGACGGGTTGGTCACGCTGATAATGCCGGTGCGCGTAAACAATGCCTCATAAAGCTCGGCTGAACCGGACAATGATCCGGTATGGCTGACGGTCAAAGTTGACCCTATGTCGGAACTGCCTGTCTTGAGCGCCACCACAGGCACGCCCTTGGACAACGCTTTGGATGCGGCGCGTTCAAAACGCGCGATGTCTTGCAACCCTTCGATATGCAGACCAATGGCACGCACGGCAGGGTCATCAGCGAAGATGTCAAGAAAATCCTCTTGGCCAAACACCGCCTGATTGCCCGCAGACACCATATAGGCCAGCGGCAGAGACCGTTGGCTCATGGTGATGTCCGACGAAAACATGCCCGATTGGGTGATGATCGCAGCACCGTACCCCGGCGACCAGCCACCATGTTCAAATGACCACAAAGCGGCATTGTCGATGTAGTTGATCAGCCCGTAGCAATTGGGACCAACCAGCGCCATATCTCCTGTGGCCGCGATCAGTGCCTGTTCGGCCCCCGCATCACCTGTTTCCTTGAACCCTGCCGAGAAACAGACAACCCCGCCTGCCCCCATCTGCGCAAGAATTCGCAAGGCCGCGACCACCCCACCGGCCGGAATGGCCAGATAAACCGCATCGGGCGCTTCGGGCAGATCGTCGATTGATGCGACACAGGGCAGCCCGCCCAGTTCCGCCCGCTTGGGGTTCACGGCCCACATCTGCCCCTGGAAACCCCGCCTGCGGGCCTCATTAATGGCAATGATCGCATCGCGCCCGCCGACAAACGCAATGTGACGCGGTCTCAGCAAACGTTGGAAATTTGCGCGTCGTTCCGGGGTCATGCACCAAGCGGCCGCAAAATGGAACGTGTGATGATATGACGCTGGATTTCGCTGGTGCCGTCCCATATCCGCTCAAGCCGGCTGTCGCGCCAAAAACGCTGGATGGGCATCTCTTCCATCAACCCCATGCCGCCAAAGATTTGCACGGCATCGTCGGCGATCTTATTCAGCATCTCCGAACAGAACACTTTGATCATCGCGGCGTCTGCATCGCTCATCACGCCGTTTTCGGCGCGGGTGACCGCGTCGTTCACCATCAGCTCTGCCGCGCGCAGATTTATCGCACCATCCGCCAGACGGAACCCCGTGGCCTGAAACGTCCCGATGGGTTTGCCGAACTGTTTGCGCGTGGCGGCCCAATCCGTGGCCATGTTCAGAATACGCTCGGCCTTGCCACAACACGTGGCACCAACCCAGATGCGTCCCATGCCCAGCCATTTGCCGGATAGTTCCAATCCGCGCGCTTCTTCACCCAGGACCTGCTCCGGCCCAAGCCGCACATTGTCGAAATGCAGCTCAAACGTCTTGTAGCCACGGTAGCTGACGCATTTGGTGCCTTCGCGACAGTCAAATCCTTTTGTGCCCACATCCACCAGAAATGCCGTGACACGTTTGCGCGGGCCACGCGGCGTTTCATCCACACCGGTGGCGGCAAAGACGATGGCGAAATCAGGCATGCATGGACCCGAAATAAAATGTTTGGAGCCGTTGAGAATCCAGTCATCGCCATCACGGCGCGCATTGGTTTTCATGCCCATCACATCTGACCCGGCATCCGGTTCTGTAAGCGCAAAAAGCTCGCGCTTTTCGCCCCGCACGGCAGGCAGCAGATAGCGCTCGCGTTGGGCCGCATCACAGGCCATCAGCAATTCGGTCGGACGCGCCGCCCAGCTTTGCAACGCGTGGCTGGTGCGCCCGTATTCCCGTTCAATCAGCGCCATTTGCGAAATGCTCAGCCCCCCCCCGCCAACCTCTTCAGGCAGGTTGCAGGCATAAAGACCCAAGCCCTGCGCCCTGGCCGCAATCTGTTGCCCAATCTCGTCGGGAACATGGCCCAGACGGTCCACTTCATCCTCATGGGGGAACATCTCGGTCTCGACAAAGCGACGCACCGTGCTGACCAACAGGTCGTTCTCGTGGCTGGTTTCCATGTTCATTTGACCCTCGCTTAAGCTGTGGTTTGCTTTGCATTTCGGCGCGATTGGATCGCGAAGATGGCAAAGGCAATAATAGTGATGGCAATCAGCACAACGGCGGCGGCGGCCACGGTTGGATCGGTGTTTTCGCGGATGCCGTTCCACATGCGGCGCGGCAGGGTGTAAACGTTGAATTTGGAGATGAACAGCGTGACGACAATCTCGTCCCAGCTGAGGATAAAGGCAAACAGCGCGCCGCCAAAGACCCCCGGTTTGATAGAGGGCAGGATAACCCGGCGCATCGTTGTCCAGTTCGACGCACCAAGGTTTTTCGACGCCTGTTCCAGCTTGGGATCAAAGGTCGCCAGAGACGCGCTGACGGTGATCAGCACCATCGGTGCCGCCAGAATGGTATGGGCAAGGATCAGCCCTGCATAGCTGTCCAGCAGCCCCAGCGGAATCCACAAGCGGTAGAACGCCATCGCCGAAATGATCTGAGGAATGATGAGCGGCAACAGCAGAAAGGCACGCACCAGTTCGCTGTATTTCGACGACACCCGCCACAGCCCGATGGCGCAAAGCGTGCCAAGAACAGTGGCCAGCGCCGAGGTCGACACAGCGATAACGCCACTTTGAAAGAAGCTCGACAACCATTCCTCGCTGGTGAACAGCTTATGGAAATGGCGCAGCGAAACCTCGCCCGATGGCATCGACAAAAACCGTTTTGGCGTCAGTGACACAGGGATGGCGATCAGCGCAGGCGTGACCAGAAACAACAGTAAGACCCAGGCGCCCACCCGGTTGAAATATGAAAACAGCCCCGGCCTCATCGCGTGGCCCCTCCGAATACGGTGCTAAGCTTCATGAACCGTGACATGATCCAGATCATTGCCAGCACACCGGTCAGCATGCACGCAGCCAACATCGCGGCAGTCCCCCATTTCAGCGTCACCAGCAGTTGGACGGAAATATATTCCGCCACCATCAGCACTTTGCCTCCGCCCAGAACCGCCGGGGTTACGTAAAAGCCAAGGCTGAGGATAAAGACCAGCAAAGTTGAAGCCACAAGTCCCGGTGTGGTCAGCGGCAGATAGATGCGCCAGAACGTCTGGCTACCGCTTGCGCCCAAATTGCGCGAGGCATCCATAACCCGCTTGTCCAGCGCCTGCATCGACACCAGCAAAGGCAGCACCGCATAGGGGATCATATAGTGAATCATGCCGATCAGAACGCCCAACTCGTTTCGCATAAAAGCGATGGGCTCGGCGATCAGGCCGACGTCTTCCAATGCGACATTCACCAAACCATTGCGCCCCAGCAGCATCAGCCACGAAAAGGTCCGCACAAGAATAGATATCCAAAAAGACACCAGCAGCAGTGTCAGCATGTAATTCTTCTGGCGCTGATGGCAGTGGACCATCGCATAGGCAATCGAATAGCCCAAGGTCACGCTGAACATCGTGGTGATGATGCAAATGCGAACGGTGGTCCAGATGATACGCACCAACGCATCGCTTTCCCCCAGCTTGGCGTAGTTGCCAAAACCCGGTTGAGGATCCGTCACGCTAAGCCACAGGATGTTCAGGATCGGCCCCAGATACAGCGCCACCACCAGCACCAGCAAAGGTGCGATGATCAACCAGCCGGGATGGATTTGCTTGCGCAAGGCGTGCATCATTGGTCCGTTTCAAAATTGCCCGCCCGACAGGAATTTGCCGGGCGGTAGGTCAGCAAAACTAGCTGATTGCGTCAAGGAATGCGTTCACCGCATCGCCGCCGTTCTCGCCCCACCAGGTCGGATCATTATAAACGATCTTGTCGATGTTCAGCGCCGAAGTGATCGCATAAGGTTGCTGATCTTCGGGGATTTCGCCAAAGGCTGCCGGGTTGGACGGGGTCATCCCCAGACAATCCAGAAGCGCAAGCTGCGCGGGCACCTCTTGGGCGGTTGCGATGAACTGCATCACGGCGGCACCGGCCGGATTACCCTTTGGCACGATATAGGCACCAGGCATCGCCATCGCCTGATTGTTCACCAGCTTGTAACGCCCATCAGTGTCATTCTCGATGTTGCGCCCGCGGTTCTGCCAGATCATACCCATCGAAACTTCGCCATTCACGCACATCGAATGCGCCTCAGATCCGGACCCCCAGTACAGGCTGTCTTCTTTGATTGATTTGATTTTGGCCAAAGCGCGATCCATATCAAGCGGATAGAGCGCATCACCCGCCACACCATCGGCCATCAGCGCTGCCTCAAGCGAGCCATTGGCCCATTTATACAGCGACCGCATGCCGGGGAACTTGGCGGTGTCAAAGAAATCAGCCCAGTTTTGCGGGGGGTTATCGCCGTAAGCTTCGGTGTCATAGACAAACGCATAGCCGTAAAGAATGACGGATACGCCATATTCCAGCGCGTAGCCGGGCAATGTCTTGTCTTTGGACACAACGGAATAATCAATCGGCTCCAGATGCCCTGTTGGCCCAAGCGATACCGCATTGAACAAATCTGCATCCGCCACGTCAGCGGTGACATTGCCGCTGTCGACCATCTCTTTGATCTTGCCTTCCAGCGGGCCGGAGGTGTCGAACTTTAGCCCCTTACCGGTCGAGGCGGTAAACGCCTCACCAATGGCCGAGCCGTGACATTCCTCGGATTGCCCACCCCAGTTCCACATCACTACATGGTCTGCAGCCGCTTGCGCGTCGCCCGCCATCACCGCGTTCATCGCGACGCCCGACGCACCGCAAAGGGCAAGGAAAGTGCGGCGATCCATGCGGCCTTCCTTGTAGGCATGGGCACCGTCTTGCAGCATCTCTTTCATAAATTGTTTGTCGTGCATTTTTCGTCCTCCTGGTGGGTCCGGGATTGCCCGGTTTCTTGGTCATGACGCCGATCCGGCGTTCCGTTCTGGGGTTGTTCAACCCTTCAGTAATTCTACTGCCGCTTCGTCGTTCCAAAGCAGATCAACGGCGTCCCCGGCGTTCAGCGTCTCGCTGTTGCGCCACACGTCGATATCAACCTCGATCTCGTTGCCATCTGACGCATCAACAATGACCCGCTGCATTGAGCCAAAGTAGGTGACGGAGCGCACGCGCCCGCCCATCCGCGCCTCAGGATGTCCACTGCCAGCACGCAGGTCTATCTTTTCAGGGCGCAGGGCGCAGGTCTTGCCGTTTTGCTGAATGAAGTTGGACTTGCCAAGGAAACTGGCCGTAAATTCACTGTTGGGTCGCTCATAAAGTTCTTTAGGGGTGCCGACCTGTTCAATCGCACCGTCCCGCATGATGACGATCCGGTCTGACATTGACAGCGCCTCTTCCTGATCGTGGGTCACGTAAATGAAGGTCGTACCCACCCGTCGGTGAATATCTTTCAGCTGTTCCTGCACCTCGACCCGAAGCTTTTTGTCCAAAGCACCCAAGGGTTCATCCAGCAGCAAAACAGGCGGCGCAAAACATAGCGCACGCGCCAGCGCGACACGCTGTTGTTGGCCGCCCGACAATTGACCCGGTTTGCGGTCGGCAAATTCCTGCAACTGCACCAGCTCCAACATCTCGTCGACACGGGCCTTGATTTCAGCGTTTGGGCGCTTGCGCACACTCAGCGCATAGCCGATGTTGTCACGCACCGTCATATGCGGGAACAGCGCATAGCCCTGAAACACCATGCCAAAATTGCGCTTTTCTGCCGGTACATCCGCGATAGAGGAACCATCCAGCGCGATATCCCCCTCAGAGATATCCAGAAAACCGGCGATCATCATCAGCAACGTTGTCTTGCCAGAGCCGGACGGGCCCAAAAGCGTCAGAAACTCGCCTTTCTGGATATCTAAGCTGATACTGTCTACGGCGCGAAACGTTCCAAACAATTTGGTAACGTCGCGTATTTGCAGGCTGCCAGTTCCAGTGGCATCAACCATTTGCGCCTCGCAGACTTAGCTTGTTGCGGGCCTCTTGCGGCGACGCGACCCGCGCGCCCATGCGTTCGATGATTTCACGCGCACGGGTGACCAGTTGACCATTCGTCGCCAACACGCCGCGGTCCAGATAGATGTTGTCCTCAAGGCCGACCCGTACATTGCCGCCCAAGGCCACCGCCGCTGCCATCATCGGCATCTGCCCGCGTCCAATCCCGAAACTGGCCCAGCTTGCACCATCAGGCAGTTGCGCTTTCATCGCGGCCATCGTCTCGACCGTTTGTTCCGCGCCCCAGGGTATGCCAAGGCACAGCTGGAACATCGGCGGCGCGTTGATCAAGCCTTCTGCGACCATCGCTTTGGCAAAGCGGATATGGCCCAATTCAAAAACTTCCAGTTCGGGTTTCACCCCCCATTCCTGCACCAGAGCAGCCATCCTTCGCAAAGCCGGCGGCGTCGAGATATAGATCATATCGGTGTCTGAAAAATTCAGCGTGCCGCAATCGAGCGAACAGATCTCGGGCAGGCATTCGCGCACATGGGCCAGCCTTTCATCGGGTCCGATCATATCTGTGCCGGGGCCGGGCATCGCCGGATTTGCCGGATCAGAGATCCAGTCGCCCCCCATACCGGCAGTGATGTTGATCACCACATCCGTGTCGCTGTCGCGCACCCGGTCAACGATTTCCTTGAACAGTTTCGGATCACGTGACCCCTGCCCCGTTTCAGGATCACGCGCATGAATATGGGCGATTGAGGCCCCTGCCTTGGCTGCTTCTATGGCTGCGGCTGCGATCTCTTTCGGGGTCACCGGCACATGCGGGCTTTTGCCCGTTGTATCGCCCGCTCCGGTGACGGCACAAGTCAACACGACGTCAGTATTCATTTTGTCAGGCTTCCTTTTTTTGGTAGCTTGGTGCCGGATGTCATCATTTTTTTGTCGATTATTCGCCATGTATTCGTCTATAGTGGCGAAAAATCGCACCCCTGCGGAAGGTCCGGAACCGGTGGAAATTGATATCTCTCCCAAAATGGCTCCTGCGCAAATTCATGCGACATTTATTGTCGTTCCGCGTTTCAACATCACCACGCTGATCACGATGATCGAGGCAATGCGAATCGCCAATTATCTCGCGCCAACGCCGATATTTTCATGGGAAATCGCCTCGTTTGATGGCAAAAAGATTAACGCCAGTAATGGGATGACGACAACGGTTCAAATCGCCGATGACAGCTTGCGACCAGCCGATTTCGTCTTTGTTCTGGGCAGTTGGGGGACCGAACATTACTCTAACAAACACCTGATTGCCTGGCTGCGAAAACGCGGTCGCGTCGGGTCGCGGATCTGCGGGGTTGAATTGGGCTGCTATATTGTCGCGCGCGCGGGTCTGTTGGACAATAAGCCTGCGACGATCCACTGGTCATGGTTGAACGGGTTTCGCGAAGCTTTTGACCGTGTGGACGTTCGCGAAGGGTTGTTCACCCTCGACAAAAAGGTGATGACCTGCGCGGGTGGATTGGCAGGGGTCGATTTGATGCTGCGCCTGATCGAAGAACTGCATGGCAGCAGTTTCTCCGGCGAGATCGCCGACCAGATGCTGCATCACCCGATCCGCAGCTCCACATCGTCGCAACGCAGTACAATGGGACGCAGCACCGAGACAATGTTGCCGCTTGTCCGCGAGGCGATGACCTTGATCGAGAATAACATCGAGGAACCGCTGACCGTCCCGGAAATCGCTGAACTGCTGGGGGTTTCACAACGTCAACTGGAACGACAATTCAAGAAACACGTAGGGTGTACGGTGGTGCAGTTCGGACTGCTCAGGCGGTTGCAGAATGCCCGGCTGTTGTTGATTTCGACGCAGTTGAGTATCCGCCAGATTGCCACCGCTTCCGGCTTTAACACCCTGTCACATTTTGCCTATTCGTTCGGAAGATTCTTTGGCCGCCGCCCATCAGACTACCGCGAGGCATGGCCCGCAAACGAACCCGCGCCCAGCTGGCCCGGCTCGCTTTCGGATTTCCTCAAGACACTCAACAGAATGCCGGCAAAAGATCAAGCAGACCGCACCTGACGCAGCGCCTTCAGCACACCAACGATTTCGCGGTCGCGCTGTGCGGCCATGTCTTCAAAACGGCGATCCCCGGCAACCTCATTGCATCCGTCCACCATCCGGTCTCGCAATTCGCGGGTCAGTTCAGGGGCCTCCAGACGGGTCCAGGGCAGTTTCAGCGCCGGGCCGAACTGGTCCAGGTTGGTCGCCATTCCGCCGGCGCCACAGGCCACGTGAAACGCCATGCACTGCCCTTGGCTGACCATACGCGGGGCGGGGCCGTTCATCAGCGCGATGTCGATATCTTCCGGTGTTGCCTCACCATTGGCAACCATATGCAAGGCTTCGCGCCACAGCGCCTCTTGCAGACGGGTGGCAACAAAACCGGGGATTTCCTTTTTCATCATCAGCGGCGCTTTGCCAGCAATTTTGTAGAACTCCCCTGCCCAGGCGACCGCTTCTGGCGCGGTTTTCCTGCCGCCGACAATTTCGACCAGCGGCAAAAGATAGGGTGGATTGAACGGATGGCCGATGACAGTGCGTTCCGGCGTCGGGCAATCGGCCTGAATGTCGCTCATCATCAGGCCCGAGGTTGATGATCCGATCACGACACTTGGCGGCAGGATCGCCCCCATCTGTGCATAAAGCGCCTGTTTGATCTCCAACCGCTCCGGCCCACTTTCCTGAACAAACTCCGCCCCGTCCAGCGCTGCATTCAATTCCGACACAATGCGCAACCGGTCCAAAGACGCACCCGGGGCCAGCCCCAGATCGGTCAGGCTGCGCCATGCCGTGTTGAGTATTGACATAAACGCGTCCGTCTCAGCCGCGTCATGCAAATAGGCTGTGACGTCATAACCGCGGGCCAGAAAATGCGCGGTCCAGCCCCCGCCAATGGGACCGGCGCCCAGACTTGTGATGCGCGTGACGGAATTGGGATCAGGATACATCATTCGCCCTTAAAGTTGGGTTCGCGTTTTTCGACAAAGGCGGCAACGCCTTCCCTGGCGTCTTCGGATTTCAGCATCTTGCGGTAGATCGGCATCGGATCAGTGCGCATCTTGTGAAAGGCTTGCTCCAGCGGCACGCATTCAATCTCGCGCTGCACTTCCTTGACCGACTGCATCGCCAGCGGCGCAGACCACGCGATGGACGCGGCCCATTCGCGCGCGGCATCCATCAGCTGTTCCTTGGGCACGACCTTGTTGACCAATCCGTAATGTGCGGCCTCCGCCGCGGTCATGCGACGCCCCAGCAGAAACATCTCCATCGCGATGTTATGCGGGATGCGGCGTGGCAGGCGTTGCAAGGCACCCGCGTCCGGAACGATACCCAGCGGCATTTCGGGCAGCCCAAATTCCACGTGATCCGCCGCGATCAACAGATCACAGCCCATCGCCATCTCAAACCCGCCGCCAATCGCAAGCCCGTTGATCGCCGCAATGACCGGTTTGTTAAGCGCCCAGTTCTCGGTCAGCCCGGTGAAACCGCCAAAGCCGTATTCATCCGCCTCCCACCAGTTATCAAGGCTCATCTCTCCGTCATTAAGCGCCTTCAGGTCCCACCCGGCCGAAAATATCTTATCCCCGCCCCCGGTCAGGATCGCACAGCGCAGATCCTTATCCTCGTGCAACTCCTGAAACGCGGCGGCCAGTGCTTGCGACGTCGGCACGTCAATCGCATTCACCTTGCCGCGCTCCAGCGTGACCTCTAAAACATGTCCCTCGCGGACGACCTTTACACCTGTCGACATCAGGTTTCTCCCTATTTGAATTCCGGCATGACTTCTTTGCAGAACATCCGCAGTGAGCGTTGCTGCGCCTCATGGCTCAGCCCCATCGAGGCGTAATAAATGAATTCATTCACCCCCAAAGCCTGATAGCGTTTCAGCTTTTGAATGACCGTATCGGGCGAGCCGAACATCAGGTTTTCTTCCAGCATGGCCGGATCATATTGTTCGCGCCCTTCCAGCTCATCCAGCGGGAGCGAGGCCGGGAAGCCGTTGACCACATCACCAGAATTGCGGAACAGGTTCTCAAACTGGCTAAGCAAGCGGCGGATGGAATCCAACGCGTCCTGACGATCCGCGGCATTGTCATAAAGACAAGAATGTCGCATCAGCGCAAAGCGCGGGTTCCAGCCATTGTCCGCCTTTTCAATCGCCTCATTCAGCTGCTGCATATACAGTTCCGCTTCGGCAAAGGGACGGGTCAGCGGCCAGCAATTCACGTGGCAACGGTTGCGCACCGCGTAATCATAGGTAATCGGCGACCGCGCGGCGACCCAGATCGGCACATCGGCCTGCACCGGTTTCGGCACCGAAGTTGAGGTCGGGAAATTCCAGAACTCACC
Source organism: Sulfitobacter sp. (assembly GCA_049680295.1). GTDB lineage: Bacteria > Pseudomonadota > Alphaproteobacteria > Rhodobacterales > Rhodobacteraceae > JBAUHN01. The sequence goes on along the minus strand of JBAUHN010000306.1, from coordinate 6,298 downwards.
GTCATGGGCCACGTCGCCTTTCCACAAATCGCGCAGCACTGGCAGCATTTCTTGCATATAACGCCAGCCGTCGGACTGTTTCAGCCCCGGTTTCATCCGGTCAAATTCGCGTTGGTAAGCACCGGAACCGATGCCAAATTCCAGCCGCCCGCCACTGATCAGGTCCACAAATGCGGCCTCTCCAGCCAGGTTGATCGGATGCCAATAGGCCGCAGTTGCCACTGCCGTACCCAGCCGGATTTTGCTGGTTTCCTTGGCCCACCAGGTCAGGATTTGCAGCGGGTTGGGCGCGATCGTCATTTCCAGCGCATGATGTTCGGCTGACCAGACAATATCAAACCCGCCGTCTTCCGCAATTTGCACCATCTCCAGCGTGTGACGCGCGACATCATTCATGTCTAGACTGTCATCTATCCGTTCCAGATTAATAGCCAGATGAAATTTCATTTTTGCGTTCCTTTCTCAAATCTTTGGCTGCGTCACCGCATCACGAATGGGTTGGCCATTGGCGCGTCTGATGTGTTCATCCAGATTGTTTTGGGACGGGTGTAATCATAGATCGCCTGAAACCCGCTTTCGCGGCCATAGCCCGACCCTTTGCCACCGCCAAATTCAGCAATCGGCGACACCATGCGATAGGTATTCACCCAGACAATCCCGGCCTGAACCGCATTGGCCATCCGCAAGGACCGTGCCGAATTCTGAGTAAATATCCCGGCTGCCAGCCCATGTTCACTGTCATTGGCAAGGGCCAGCACCTCTTCCTCGGTTTTGAACCGCTGCACACACAGCACCGGGCCAAAAAGTTCAGTGTCGACAATGCGCAAATCCTGGCGCGGACAGTCGATAATCGTCGGCTCGTAGAACAAGCCAGATGCACCGTCGGGTTGCTTGCCGCCGGTGATAATCCTGCCGCCTTCGGTTTGGGCATGGGCGACCTCGCGCTGAATATGGTCCAACTGGCCAGTGGTACACAGCGGCCCCATCTGGGTCTCATCAACCAAGGGATCACCAATCACGATCTGCCGTGCGAGGTCTGTCATCCGGTCCAGAAATTCATCGGCAATGTCTTCGTGCAGATACAGCCGTGACCCGGCCACACAGCTTTGCCCTGTTGCCCCAAAAATTCCCGCGATCGACGCATTTACAGCACTTTCGATATTGGCGTCGTCAAACACAATAAACGGGGATTTCCCACCCAGTTCCAACGACACTTCGGCAAAGTTGCGTTTGACGTTTTCCAATACATGACGCGCCGCATTCGGCCCGCCGGTAAAGGACACGCGCGCCACTTTTGGATGTCCGGTCAAAGCACGACCGCAAGGCTCCCCATGGCCGGTCACGATATTCACCACACCGGGCGGAATGCCCGCCGCATCAATCAGTTTGCCAAATTCCAGCATCGCAGCACTTGCATGCTCTGACGCTTTCAGCACCACCGTATTGCCCGCGGCCAATGCAGGCCCAAGCTTGACCGCAACCAGAAACAATTGCGAATTCCACGGCACCACTGCCGCAACCACGCCCAAAGGTTCGCGTTTGGTAAACACAAACATATCAGGCTTGTCGATGGGCAGCGTTTCGCCGCTGACTTTGTCCGCACAGCCTGCGAAGAAATGAAAAAACTCAGCAATATAAGTGGCTTGCCAGCGGGTTTCTTTCAACATCTTGCCGGTATCAATAGATTCAATCCGGCCCAGGTTTTCCGATTGTTCAGCCAGCAAATCGCCCAGCTTTCGCAGGCATTTGCCGCGCTGCGTCGGCGTCAGCCGCGACCACGGCCCCTTGGAAAACGCGTCATGCGCGGTGTCCACGGCCCGGTTTACATCCACTTCGGTCGCCTCTGGAACACGGCTCCAAATCTCACCGGTGGTGGGGTTCACACTGTCAAAGGTGCCGCCGTCAGATGCATCGACCCATTCGCCGTTGATCAGCATTTGATAGTTCTTGATGTCGCCCATTGCCAAAGTCCCTCCTCATTTGATTCCTATTCAAGGCTGCTTTGCGCTTTCGCGTTCGGGAAAAAACGACAATGATTGTCGAAAAATACGCAATCCCATCGTTCTGGTCAGGGCAGATTACGACGAAAGGAGGCCTTGACATGACCGGAAGAAAGCAAGTTATCGGTGACCCACTGGTGATCGGTGGCAGGGTTTTATCCCTGTCACGCGCCATTCGTGCGGGTGATTTTGTATTCCTGACAGGGCAGATCCCAATGCAGGGCGGGGTGCCCATGACAGACGGCACAATTCAGCAACAAACCCGCGCCGTACTCGATGACATTACAGCGACACTAACGGACGCCGGCTGCACCCGTGATGATGTGGTCAAGGCGATGGTCTGGCTGCGCGAACGCGCTGACTTTCCCGGCTTTAATGAGGTTTATGGCGAATATTTTCCGGTTGAACCGCCTACCCGATCGGCCGTTGTCAGCGACCTTTTGGTCGACGCACGTGTCGAGGTCGAAGTGATGGCCTATCGCCCCTTGAGGGATGACGCGTGACAGCCACAACACCGGACGGCACAGCCTATGAGCTGACGGGACCATCGGGCGCGCCGGTTGTGGTCCTGATCCACGGTCTGGGGCTAAACAAAGACTGCTGGCAATGGACCACCCCTGCCCTGTCAGACGCCTATCGTGTGCTGCGTTATGATCTTTATGGTCACGGCGCATCCTCTGCGCCGCCAGATACGCCCAGCCTGTCGCTGTTTTCCTCACAATTAGCGGCGTTGCTGGACTATTGCGGCATTCCCCGTGCGGTCATCGCGGGGTTCTCATTGGGCGGGATGATTGCACGCAGGTTTGCCCAAGACACGCCACAGCGCGCTCAGGCTTTGATCATTTTACACTCTCCCCACAAACGGGATGATGCAGCGCAAACCGCCATTTTGAAACGCGTCGATCAGGCCCGTGAAATGGGTTCGCAATCAACTGTTGAGGCAGCACTTGAACGTTGGTTCACCGAAGCATTTCGCCACGCCAATCCGGATGTGATGGAAACAGTCCGCGGATGGGTAATGGCCAACCAAAAGCCAATTTATCATACAATCTACCGTGTTTTGGCGACGGGGATCGACGAAATCGTCGCCCCGGACCCTGCAATCACCTGCCCTGCTCTGGTCATTACCGGGGATCAGGATTACGGAAATGGACCGGAAATGACACATGCCATAGCCGCCGAAATCCCCGGCGCACAGGCGGTGATCCTCAAAGACCTGCGACATATGGCACTGGCCGAAGACCCCAAGGCGGTGAACGACCCGATCCGCCATTTCCTTGACAACCTGGGCATTGCGCCATGAGCACCCAAATCCTGAAAGGATTGCGGGTACTGGACCTCAGCCGGATGTTGTCGGGGCCTTACTGCACGATGCACTTGGCAGACCATGGCGCCGAGGTGATCAAGATTGAGGGTGGCAGCGGAGACACAAGTCGCGGCAACGGTCCGTTCCGCGATGACGACCCCGCACAGGACTGGGCCGGGTATTTCGTTAGTCTGAACCGCGGCAAAAAAAGCATCCGGCTCGATCTCAAATCAGCAGCGGGAAAAGCGCATTTTCGCGCGCTGGCAGCCACCGCTGACGTGATTGTCGAAAACTTTCGCCCCGGCGTGATGGAACGTCTGGACCTGTCCTATGAAACACTGGCGGCAGACAATCCCAAGCTGGTCTATGCCGCGATCCGTGGCTTTGGTGACCCACGCTCGGGCGCCAGCCCTTATGGGGAATGGCCGTCCTATGATGTGGTCGCTCAGGCCATGGGAGGGCTTATCGCAATGACCGGCCCCGATGCCGCGACGCCAACAAAAACCGGACCGGGGATCGGGGATATTTTCGCCGGGATGATGATGGCTTTTGGCATCATGGCCGCCCTGCGTGAGGCCGAGGCGACGGGCAAAGGCCAGTTCGTGGATGTTGCCATGTATGACGCAATGATCTCGCTTTGCGAACGTATGGTGTATTTGCACGATATGACCGGCGCTGTCCCTGGCCCTGAAGGCAACGGTCATCCTTTCCTCGCCCCTTTTGGTCTGTTTCCTGCCAAGGATGGCCATGTTGCTTTGGGCATCGTCGACGATGCGTTCTGGCGGCGACTTGCAATGCTGATGGGCCAGCCCGAACTGGGTGACGACCCTCGGTATGCCAACCGTGCGGCCCGATCATCAAACGCTGCTGAACTGAACGCTTTGGTTGCCGGATGGAGCAGCCATCATACCAAAGCCGATCTGACAACATTGCTGGGCGGTGAAGTCCCATTTGGGCCGATGAACACCATCGCCGACATCGCCCGCGATCCCCATGTTGCGACACGCGGGATGCTGGCAAAGATACAAGGTCCTAATCCAGATCAAAAACCCTGGACTGTGGCCGCCAATCCACTGCGCTTTGGTGCGCATGGTCACGGCCTGCTTACCGCGCCCCCGGCTTTGGGCGCAGACGATGCTTTGCTGGACACACCGATCCCCACTCAAGCGATGGACCCCGACGCCAAGCGTGCGCTGCGCAACGCATTTGGCAGCTTTGCCACCGGTGTGACAATTGTCACGACCCGTCAGCCAGATGGCACGCCACGCGGCTTTACGGCCAATTCCTTTTCTTCCGTCTCGCTTGATCCGCCGCTGTTGCTCGTCTGCATCGCCAAGGCGGCGCATTCCTGTGATGCCTTTGTGCAGGCGGATCATTTTGCCGTGAACATTCTGGCAGATGACCAAAAAGAGATGTCCGGCCTATTCGCGTCTCAGTCATCGGAAAAATTTGACCTCGCTAAGTGGCACGTTGATGCGCAAAACATACCCCTGATCGACGGTGCGCTGGCCAGTTTCAGCTGCGCGCAACACAGGTTGGTAGATGCCGGTGACCACTTGATCCTGGTTGGCCGGGTTCTGGACTTCGAAACCTCTGACGGCATGCCACTGGGCTACTATAAAGGCGCGTATTTCGATATCGGCCTGGATAAAGCGCTGGCTGACACTGCAGCCGCCGCTGGTGTTTCTCTGGCTGCCGTATTGGCCCGCGACGACCATCTTTTGCTGTATGAGGATACGTCTGGCCACATCTCTCTGCCCACCGCACCGACGCAAACAAAGTCGGTTGCGGGACTGACAGAATACCTGGTGGGCCTGGGTCTCGCCCCTACGCTCGACCATCTTTATGCGGTCTACGGGGATTCCCAAAACGGCGCGCAACGCATCATCTATCATGGTGGCATTGCCGGTGAGGCACCCAAAGGCACGCGTTACTTCAAACTCGACACCCTTCCGCTGGACCGTGTCAGGGACGAGGCAGAGCGTTCATTGCTGCGGCGATACATACAGGAAAATCAATACGGTGCCTTTGGCATCTACCACGGAACTGAAGTCGAAGGGGTGGTTCATGCCATCACCGGACGCCGAAAATACCATATCTGACAGGAGAAAACCCATGCTTCCCGAACTGCGAAAAGTAATCACCTTTGACGAAGACATCCACACCGAGGGCGGCCGCGCTGCTGATCCGGTTTTACGGATGATCGGGGTCGCGGCAGTGGTCAAAAACCCATGGGCAGGCCGTGGGTTTGTCGAAGATCTGTCGCCCGAAATCAAACGCATGGCGCCGGTTCTGGGCGAAATGCTGACCGAGCGCCTGATTGCGCTGGCAGGGTCCGGCGATGCGATCGAAGCCTATGGCAAGGCCTGCATCTCGGGCACCAGTTGCGAGGTCGAACATGCCTCGGCGCTGATCCACACCTTGCAATTTGGCAATTTCTACCGCGAAGCTGTCGGCGCCAAAAGCTATCTTGGTTTTACCAACACCCGTGGGCCTGCCAACACCCAGATCCAGATACCGCTGATGGACAAACATGATACCGGGCGTCGATCACACTATCTAACGGTGCAGTTTTCAATCTATGACGCGCCGGCGGTTGATGAATTGGTGGTTGCATTGGGTGCTGCCACGCGCGGACGGCCCCACCACCGGATTGGCGACCGATACTCTGATCTCAAGGCCATGGGCCGGGATGTCGAAAACCCAGCGGGTGTCTGAAGGCGCGCAACACTAGCCAACAAAAGGCCCGCACTGAAATAGTCAGCGCGGGCCTGAGTTTCACTTAAGTAGTTGATTTAAAATTATTTTTCTATGCGTTTCTTGAAAATTACCCGGCCATTTCAAGGGTTACCCATGGGTAACCCGGCCTGACCCTATCTGATGCGCGGCGTACTGGTCAGCGCGCAACGCATCAACCCGCGGCGCATCACGCAAAGCCCTTGCTACATCGACGCCCAGATTGCGTGGCACTTCTTTCGGCCACTGCAGGCTC
>JBAUHN010000305.1:0-4154 GCA_049680295.1 Sulfitobacter sp. | reverse complement strand
TGTGCCCATTCAGGTCATCGACTTCTTACACCTCGCTCTCCGGTCTCAGATGTCGCCGCGTGACATGAACATCACGCCGCAACCGTCTGCGCCGGTTCCCGATAGTCCTCTTGCTTCGTTATCAGCGCCCAGATTTGGCGCGCCATTTTATTCGCCAGCGCAATCGCCACCAGCATCTTTGGCTTGCGTTCCAGCATACGCGCCAGCCAGCTGCCCGGTTTGATCCCGAGGCGGCCTCTTGGCGTCAGACGTGTCATCGCGCCCATGATCAGCAGACGCCTGATGTCCCCCTGCCCCGCCTTCGATATCTTGCCGAGGCGCTGTTTGCCCCCCGATGAATGCTGACGCGGAACAATCCCCAACCAAGCTGCTAAATCGCGCCCTGATTTAAAAGTCTCCATCGGCGGCGCAAAGGTCTCTACCGCAAGCGCCGTCAGCGGGCCAATACCCGGGATCGTCTTTAATCTGCGGGTCATCTCACCTTGAGATGAAAGCGCCTCCGCCTGTCTTGTCTTCAACCCGATACGGGCAGTCTTATCCTGGATCAATTCCACCAGTTCCATGCAGTCCTCGTGAACAATTGGATGCAGGCCATGGCTTGTCTCACTCAGAAACATCTCAATCCGGCCGAGGTTGCGCGCGCCCGTGGGAAAGACGTAGCCATGCTCATAAAGTATCCCGCGTAAGGCGTTGATCAGTTCGGTGCGCTGCCGCACCAGCCGCTCGCGGCCTCGAAACAACGTCGCGCGCGCTTGTTGATCGATGGTCTTGGGTTCAACGAACCGCATCTCGGGGCGCTGTGCAGCAATGACAATCGCCTCAGCATCGGCGGCATCGTTCTTCTGTCGCTTTACGAACGGACGCACATATTGAGGCGCGATCAACTTCACTTCATGGCCCATGTCCCGCACACGCCGAGCCCAGTAATGCGCTCCGCCGCAGGCTTCCATAACAACAGCCGCCGGATCATGGCCCGCCAGAAACCTCTCAAACTGCGGACGGGTCAGCTTCTTGCGAAACTGCACCTCGCCCGTCATCGAAGCCCCGTGAACCTGAAAAACAGACTTTGCCAAGTCCACCCCAATCATCGTATCCATTTGTTGCCGTCCTCTCTGTTTGTGGCTGTAAACATCACCACCTTGGCACATTGTGATGCCGTTAAGGGAGGGCGGCAACCATTCCATCTGCCCTATTGCAGCCAGCCCAAAGCAACCCTTGGTGACTTAGCTATGCAATTGGATTGCGCTTGACGAAACCCTCATTGCTGGCGTTTCCTGCTACTATGGAGATCAATGAGGACAACGTTGACAACGCGGTTTTGGCGCTGCTCTGGCTAACGCTGCACGACGGGCACCGGGCCTGGAAAAGTCACGACTGGGATGTGCTCGATCGGCTGCACAAGAAAGGACTCATCTTGGATCCAGTCGGAAAGGCGAAGTCAGTGGTGCTTACAAACGACGGCCTGCGCCTTTCAGAAGAACTGTTCGGAGTCCTGTTTTCGAATGCGACCAAGCCATGACTGAACGGCTCATGTCTGGCTTTGAAAAGAGTCGACATTTGCATTCCACGCGGCGTCACTCACGGCCCTTACCAGTCATTCATTGCCGCGGCCTGCGCCGCGGTGCAGCTTCTCAAAAGCGGCCATTTAATGAAGCGTAACAATTCGCGCGACGCAGACGTATCTTAAAGCGATTTCGAGGCACTCACTTTCTCCCGATAATAGGGCGTGCGTTGCCCATGCATCTCAAAATGCCGAATTTCCAAGATAGGCGCCTCATGCACGACCTGTCGCCAACTTTGGCATCCATATTTTGCAGGTAGTTGTTCGGGATACCTTTCGGCAATCCATTTGCCAGCCTCAACGACAGGCGCCCACCCATCGGTGGCCAACGCATCGAACGCTTCTCGCAAGGCCCTTACTATACCCGAGGCATTCCAATCTACAGCGCCATCTGGCGAAATTCCGTTGACTAAAAAGTCTTTGAACTCTGCCGATTGCACGACTTCCGACATCGCCTGCTGCACGTTCTTCATGTCTTCGGCCCATTCCCGAAGCTGTGCTAGATTTTGGTCGATGCGGCTGTATGCAGTGACCAGGGCATCTTGCGCGCGACGGCATCCGTCCACGCTCGACATGTCATGCTGCTCGATGAAGTGGTGAACCAGATTGTTCCGAAGGCCTACCATTTCTCCAAGTTCGTTTTCTGCCTGAGCAAAATCTGCGTCCGATAGGCCGACTGACGTCTTCATGGCGAACCAATTGGCTTTACCTGGAGAATTGATCAGTGCGTCTTCGATGGGACCATTCTTTTCGGCAACAACATATGTGCCAAGAAGATCGCCTACCAAGGTGCCGAGCGTCTTACGCGCAGTGCCGTCAATTTGCACAGCCCGAGCCCGCTCCAAATCAAGTATTGGTCCTGAGACCCCAGAATGTGCCACCATGGCCTTGATTAGCTGCTCATACTGTTGCACCCTCAACATGCATTGACCCAGCAATCGCTGAACTTCACGCTGATGCGTACGCAGGTCTTCATCATCAAAAGTCGTCATGGAGACATCCGTCGTCTACCCTGTTCACTTCAAACATGTATGGACCCAAGACTCGATGCTACCTATGAATTTGCCAACACCTAAATCATTCCGAAGCTCACGGCCCAAACCGGACGCTCAGCACGGCAACCGGATGCTGCGATCGCAGCCTGCGTTGCCGACATTCGCTGCGCCCGCGAGATTGTAGCGTGGCCCGAGGTCGGGAGGCGGACCTTCCTGCCGTTCGATTTCCGAAGCTGAACGGCAGTTCTAGTACGCTTCGCGACCGCGGCGAAAAGCAGGCTGTCCGGTCTGTTGGGTTGTCTCGCTTCCCCTTGAGTTGATCGCTGCGCTCCTTGTTTGCAGAGACTTGAGCATCGTCGTGAACGAGGACTAAAGGGGGATTGAGCAGCGATACCTGTCTATTTTTCAAGGGCCCGATGGAGAACCATTCTGGTTCTGTTCGAACTTCGCTCGGAGCACCTTTGGATGGGAACCACCTTTCACCGTCCGCATGTGGCAACCTGCGGTGCGGCACCGGATGGCAAGTCGGGAATGCTCCGTCCATGCTGAGACCGGTAGGTTCCAGTTTCCTGGCAGGTATCTCTCGCGACGCAATGCACCCGAGTGTCTTGCTGATCGAATTGGCCGAAGGAATCGCTTCTCGTCATGTTCCATCGGGTTGTGCTGGCGGTACATACGGGAGGCGCGCGCGCGCCTTGGTGTCGGCTGCGCCCGCATTGCGAATATAGCGCCGGTCGTCGTCCAGACGGACCTTGTTGACATAAGTCGGCTCGCCGCCGGTGATCTTGTGGATGGTCAGACGGCGCACCTGGCTTGCGCGTATCTGGGTGCGCAGTGCGTCCGGGTCCCAGCCGTCGAACAGGATAGACATCAGTTCGGCTTCGATTTCGGCGTGGTCAGGCGCGCCGGCCAGATTTTTCACCTCCCCCGGATCAGATTCAACGTCGTAGAGCAACGTGTCCCGGCCTTCGAGCCACATGAGCTTCCATTTGCCTTTCTTCACCATCCGGCTGGGGCCGGTTGAGCCATCAGCGGCGAACTCGGAAATGGCGATATCCGACATGGTCGACGTGTCGCAATAAAGCGCAGGCACCAGGGAGGTGCCGTCGCATGGCGCCGCATAGCCGGTGAATTCACCGCCTGCTGCGAGATCGAGCATCGTGGGCATGAGGTCGATGAGCGAGATATTCTCCGTTACCCGTGCCGGCTTGAAGCGCTCGGGGGCCACAACGATGAAGGGCACACGGGCCGCCCATTCGAAGAAATGCTGTTTGAACCACATGCCGCGCTCTCCCATCATCTCGCCGTGGTCGGAGGTGAAGATCACAACAGTATTGTCGGCAAGGCCCGTGGCGCGCAGCACCTCCATGATCTCGCCAACCTTGTCGTCGATATAAGAGATCATGCCGTAATAACCATGCCGCGCCATGCGGCGGTGCGCGTCAGTGACGGTGAACTGATGCCGCCCCTGGCAATAATGCAGGTTGCGGCTGAGGTGGTCCATCTCGTCCAGTTCCAGCGGCGGCACGCTGGGGCTTTCGATGGCGTCGTGATCGTAACGGTCCCAGTATTCCTGCCCGATCACGAAGGGAGAATGA
>JBAUHN010000304.1:0-26069 GCA_049680295.1 Sulfitobacter sp. | reverse complement strand
CTTCAACATCGCGCACATCGGCACCAAACCCCATGGCGCTGCCCTTGCCGCGTGCCGAAATGATTTTCTCAAGCCCGGCAAATGCCCCACCACAGCTGAACAGGATATTCGTGGTGTCCACTTGCAGGAATTCCTGCTGCGGATGCTTGCGCCCACCCTGCGGGGGCACGCTGGCAACGGTGCCTTCCATCAGTTTCAGCAACGCCTGCTGCACCCCCTCGCCCGACACATCGCGGGTGATTGACGGATTTTCCGATTTGCGGGTGATCTTGTCGACCTCGTCGATATAGACGATGCCGCGTTGCGCGCGTTCGACATTGTATTCGGACGCCTGCAACAGCTTGAGGATGATGTTTTCAACATCTTCGCCCACATAGCCCGCTTCGGTCAGTGTGGTGGCATCGGCCATGGTAAACGGCACATCCAAAATCCGCGCCAATGTTTGTGCCAGCAATGTTTTACCGCAGCCCGTAGGGCCGATCAGCAGGATGTTGGATTTCGCCAGTTCGATATCGCCGCCCTTTTGGGCGTGGTTGAGACGTTTGTAGTGGTTGTGCACCGCCACCGACAACACCCGTTTGGCCATCGCCTGTCCGATCACATAGTCATCCAAAACCCCGCAAATATCGCGCGGTGTTGGCACACCATCGGTGGCTTTCAGACCGGATGCCTTGGTTTCTTCGCGGATAATATCCATGCAAAGTTCAACGCATTCGTCGCAAATAAACACCGTCGGTCCAGCGATCAGTTTGCGCACTTCATGCTGACTTTTCCCGCAAAAACTGCAATAAAGTGTGTTTTTGCTGTCGCTGGTCGTGTTGGTAGCCATGTCAACCCTTTCAGGTCTTGCGTGTCATTGGGCACCCTGTTCGCACAGGCTCATGTCGGAATTTGGGCCAGCTTAAGGCAGCCCCGGCAGGTCCACAATCGCTAAATCGCGGTATTGCCACTGTTAGATGGATCAGCTTTTATCTTCTTCGTCGGCCTTACCACGGCTCTCGACAATCTCGTCGATGTGACCCCATTCAAGCGCCTCTTCGGGGGACATGAAATTATCACGCTCCAGCGCTTTTTCAACGGCTTTCACAGTTTGACCGGTATGTTTTGAATAAATCTCGTTCAATTTTTGCTTAAGTTTGCGGGTTTCTTCGGCGTGAATCATGATGTCCGTCGCCTGACCCTGATACCCGCCTGACGGCTGGTGCACCATGATCCGCGAATTAGGCAGCGAGAACCGCATCCCCGCCTCGCCGGCCACGGCCAGCAGTGACCCTGCCGAGGCGGCCTGCCCGACAATCAATGTCGACACTTTGGGGCGGATATATTGCATGGTGTCATAGATCGACAGTCCGCTGGTCACCACGCCACCGGGCGAATTAATGTACATGCTGATTTCTTTCGACGGGTTTTCCGCCTCAAGATGCAGCAATTGCGCGACGATCAATTGCGACATGCCGTCGTGGATGGGCCCGTTCAGAAAGATAATCCGCTCTTTCAGCAGCCGCGAGAAAATATCGTAAGCGCGTTCGCCACGGCTGGTTTGTTCCACCACCATGGGCACGAGATTCATGTATGTATCAATGGGATCTTTCATTTTCTTGCCTGCCTGCTGCCTTCGTCGCCGGACCATACCCGCGAAACTGTTACCTAAAGCTTAGTATCGGCATAAGGGGGCTGCAAGGGGGGCACATTCATCAAAAGCGCTTTCACCGCTGTAATTTTGATAATGAGTTCGTCATAGTTTTGTCATCGGCATGTTAACTGCACCGATGAAACTGAGTACAGCCAAGGTCTGGCACCAGCGTCAGACCCGCTTTGTGGCATCAGGAGCATGCAATGGACCGTAAAGAAATCGCCCGCAACCCAAAGATCGGAAATAAGGCGGAAGCGTTTGAATTATTTGACGATATTCCGACAAACCCACATCTTGAACGCACCATCGGCGATGTCATCAACGCCCGCTTTGGCCGTCGCGATATGTTGGCTGGGATGTTGGGCGTTTCCGCAACCACCGCGCTTTTCGGGACCACCGCATTGATTGCCCCCAAACGGGGCCACGCCGGGACGCAGGGCAGTCGCTATGTCTTTGAAGAACTGACATGGGGCAATGACGACACGCATCATATCGCAGAGGGGTATGACGCGCAGATTTTGCTGCGGTGGGGCGATCCGATCACGGCGGCAGCGCCGGAATTTGATGTGATGAACCAGACGGCCGCCGCTCAGCTGCAACAATTCGGCTATAACAACGATTATGTCGGCTTTACCCCGCTGGATGCGGACGGCACCCGTGGATTGCTGTGCGTGAACCACGAATACACCAACGAAGAGGTGATGTTTCCCGGACTGGGCCGACAGGACAAGGTCGACTTTACCGGCATGACCAAAGACCTGATCGACATCGAAATGGCCGCCCATGGTGGCAGCGTCGTCGAGATCGCCAAAGATGCGTCCGGCACATGGGCGGTTCAGCGCGACAGCCCCATGAACCGCCGCATCACGCCGCTCAACACGGAAATGGCCGTTGATGGCCCTGCCGCCGGGCACGCACGGCTGAAAACCGATGCCGACCCGGACGGAATGACCATAATCGGGACGCTGAACAATTGTGCGGGCGGCATGACGCCCTGGGGCACCTATCTGATGGCCGAAGAAAACTTTCACGGGTACTTTTGGACAGATAGGCTGGATGGCGAAGGCAACCCCGATCTGTCAGGTCAACCCGAGGCTGCGCAATTCAAACGCTACGGGGTTCCGGGGCGCTGGTATGCATGGGGGCAGCATTACGACCGGTTTAACATCGACAAAACCCCTAATGAGCCCAATCGCTTTGGCTGGATCGTCGAGGTTGATCCGCGCAATCCCGATGCCAAGCCGATCAAACACACGGCATTGGGCCGGTTTCGCCACGAAGGTGCCGAGACCACAACCTCAAGCGATGGCAGGCTGGTGATTTATTCGGGTGACGACAATCGGTTTGATTATCAGTACAAATACGTCTCTGCGGGCCGGGTTGCCGATGATCCGTCAGCCAATTCTGACCTGCTGAGCGATGGCACGCTTTATGTAGCCCGTTTTGATGCGGACGGCACTGTTCACTGGTTGCCTTTGGTGTATGGCACCGGGCCGCTGACGCCACAAAATGGATTCAACGATCAGGGCGACGTGATGATTGATGCGCGAATCGCGGCAGATCTGTTGGGGGCCACGCCAATGGACCGGCCCGAAGACGCGCAGCCACGCGGCGATGGCACGGCCTATATTATGCTGACCAACAACACACGGCGGGATGAAGATCAGGTGGACGCAGCCAACCCGCGTGCCAAGTCCAGCTTCGGGCATATCATCGAGATCAAGGAAGACGGTGGCAATCACGCGTCCGAGACCGGGAAGTGGTCGATCCTTGTCAAATGCGGTGATCCGACAATCGAAGACGTCGGCGCACAATGGAACCCGGACACCTCGCAAAACGGTTGGTTCGGATCACCGGACAACTGTGCCATCGACGCGGACGGGCGGCTGTGGATATCAACCGATCAAGGGTCCAACTGGGGCAAAACCGGAAAATCCGACGGGCTTTACGGGCTGGAAACCGAAGGCGACATGCGCGGCACATCCCGGTTGTTTTTCCGCTGCCCCGTCGGCGGCGAATTATGCGGCCCCTATTTCACCGCCGATATGGAGACGCTGTTTCTGGCCGTCCAACACCCCGGCACGGATGGCACCAAGGACCTCAAAGGGTTTGAACGCGATAGCACATTTGAGGACCCGGCAACCCGGTGGCCTGATTTTGATCCCGCGATGCCGCCACGCCCCTCAGTGCTGGTTGTCACCAAGCAGGGTGGCGGCAAGATCGCCGTCTAATCCGTGAAGCAGAACAATTTGCCCGCAATCATTGCGCGGGCAGATTGCACAATCAGGGCCGCAGGCATCCGTCCATCGCATTTGCCATCTGCCTTAGCATCTTGGCGTATAGCATTGGCCCCAAAGGCTGATCCCTGCCCAAGGGGTCCAGAACGGCAGCCTTTGTCAGCTGCTGTTCTGTCACTGACGAAATAAGCCCGGGATTGCTTTGTGGCTCGGCAAAGACGCAAACCACACCCTGATCCGCAATCACATCGCGTACCTGTGCGACCTGCGCAGCACTGGGGGCTGAGGCATCGCTCAGGCTGATGGCGGCAACCGCCTCGACCTCAAAACGGGCTTCAAAATAGTGGTAGGCATCATGGAACACCACAAATGGACGGGTTTGCAGCCCCGATAACGTCTGGGCGATTTGCGCCTCAAGCTCGGCCAGTTCCGCCCGGCCCGCGACCGCATTGGCGCGGTAAAGCGCTGCATTTTCCGGGTCCAGAAGGCCAAGCTGGTCAGCGATAGCACCCAGCCAGACTGCGCCATTGCGCGGGTCCAGCCAACTGTGGGGGTCGAAATCATGGTGCTCTTCATGATCCGCGTGTTCATCGTGATCGTCATGATCTTCGTGGTCGTCGTGGTCTTGATCATGATCATGCGCATCAAACAGTGCCCCTTCGCGCAAAGGGTGCAGCACTGTGTCGGGCACATCCGCCAAAGCCAGATGCACCGCATCACCGGCCAGCGTATCGAGACCGTTTTGCAACCACGGCGTCAATTCCGGCCCGATCCAGATCACGACATCGGCCTGCGACAAGGCCCGCGCTTCGGACGGGCGCATGGCATAGCCGTGGGGCGAGGCCCCCGGCGGAATGGCCAATGATGGAACGCCAGCCCCTTGCATCACGCGCGCAACCAGCGAATGGACCGGGGCAATATCCGCAACAACCTGCAACGGCTCTGCCCGCAGCGGACATGAAACGACAAGCAGTGCGATCAGTAAACGGAACATCGGCTTTTCCCCTGTTTTCAAAATTGAATCGCTTGCTATAGTGGATGTTATAACATATCAAGTCTCTATTCCTGATCCAATGAGCCCGCCATGCCGCCCGCCCCCTCTGCCATCGGTTTTCATGCCCATGACCACGCAAACTGCGTGTCCACGACCTTATCTCGTGCGCAATCGCATTGTGCGACACATGGGTTGAACCTGACCCCGGTGCGCCTGCGCGCGCTTGAGATTTTGCTGCGTGAGCACCGCGCGATGGGTGCCTATGATCTGCTCGAACAGCTTTCGCTGAGCGGTCTGGGGTCGCAGCCGCCTGTGGCCTACCGCGCATTGGATTTTCTGGTCAAGGCCGGGTTTGTCCACAAGATCGAAGCGCTGAACGCCTATATCGCCTGCGCCCATCTGGGGACCGACCATGATCCGGCGTTTTTGATATGCCGGACCTGCAAATCCGTGGCCGAGGCTGATACCGGCAACCGTCAGGGGCGATTGGATGATGCGGCACGTGCCGCAGGGTTTACCATCGAACGCACGGTGATCGAAGCCGAGGGCCTGTGCCCCGCCTGTCAGGCAGAGGGTGCGTAATGGCGCTGATTGAGACGCGCGATCTGGGCCTGGCCTACGGGGGGAAAACCGTCCTGAGGGATGTGGATTTCACCATCGAGCGCGGTGAAATCGTGACCATTGTGGGGCCAAACGGGTCCGGTAAATCCAGCTTGCTGCGTGCACTGATTGGCGCGTTGGAACCGGTCAAAGGCACGGTCACCCGCGCCAAAGGTTTACGCATTGGATATGTCCCGCAAAAACTGGCCATCGACGCCACGTTGCCCCTGACCGTTAAGCGGTTTTTGAACCTGCCTGCGCGGGTATCAAACGGCCAGATGTCAGATGCTTTGGATAAGGCCGGTGTCACGGATCTGGGACACCGTCAAATGGCGGGGCTGTCGGGGGGGCAATTTCAGCGGGTGTTGCTGGCGCGGGCTTTGCTGAACCGTCCTGACATTCTGATCCTGGATGAGGCGACGCAAGGTCTGGATCAGCCCGGTGCGGCGGCTTTCTACAACCAGATCGCGGCGGTCCGCGGCGACATGAACTGCGCCGTCTTGATGGTCAGCCACGATTTGCACGTTGTTATGGCGGCCTCGGACCGGGTGTTGTGCCTGAACGGCCACGTCTGTTGCGAAGGGGCCCCCGAAGTCGTCGCCAGCGCCCCGGAATACCGCGCCTTGTTTGGCAGCGGAACCCAGGGCGCATTGGCGCTTTACCGGCATCAGCACAGCCATTCGCATGATCCGGAAGGCGACCATGGCCATTCAGATGCGAGGCAGTGATGTTGGATGATTTTCTGGTCCGGGCCGCATTGGCCGGTGTGGGCGTTGCCCTGGCCGCAGCGCCGCTGGGGTGTTTTGTGCTATGGCGCCGCATGGCCTATTTTGGCGATGCAACGTCGCATGCTGCCTTGCTGGGCGTGGCCATTGCACTGGCGTTTGATCTGCCGATTACCTTTGGCGTTTTGATCATCGCATTGGCGATTGCTGTCACCTTTAACAGGCTGACCGGCCGCGGCGTTGGCAGTGACGCGTTGCTGGGTGTTCTGGCCCATGCATCGCTGGCAGCAGGGCTGGTAGCGATTTCCTTTGTGCCGGGGGTCCGGGTTGATCTGATGGCGTTTTTGTTTGGCGACATTCTGGCGGTATCGCGCCCTGATCTATGGGTGATCTGGATCGGAGCCATCTTGGTTTTGGCGCTGGTGCTGTGGCGCTGGTCTGCCCTGCTCAGCGCCACTCTGAGCCCGGATTTGGCGCGGGCCAGCGGCATTAACCCGAGGCGCGAACAAATGGTTCTGACCATCGCATTGGCCATCACGGTTGCGGTCGCCATCAAAGTCGTCGGCGCCTTGCTGATCGCGGCGATGCTGATCATTCCCGCAGCCGCAGCCCGCCCCTTTGCCCGCACACCCGAGGCGATGGCCGGATTTGCACTGCTGATCGGGGTCACATCTGCGTTGGGCGGGCTGGCTTTGTCATTCGCATTCGACACGCCCACGGGCCCGACCATCGTCTGTCTGGCTGCAGCCGTATTTATCTTTGGTCTGGGCGGGTCATCCCTTCGCAAAGCGGGTTGACCGGCGCGCGTTTAGGTCACCCGGTTGCGTGTCTTAAACACCGGATCATCCCACAGCTTTCCACGCATGACTTTTTCAATACGGTCAACGGCGGTCGTGACATCCTGTGCGTCAATATAAAGCGGTGTGAACCCAAAACGCATGATATTGGGCGCCCGAAAATCACCGATGACATCATGGTGGATCAACGCCTGCATTGCGGCATAGCCCTGTTCAAATTCAAATGACACCTGCGAGCCGCGCAGGCTGCTATCACGCGGGCTTGCCAGGGTGAGTTCGGGCACACGCGCCTCGACCTCGGCGATGAACTGTTCTTGCAAGACAACAGAGGCACGGCGCACATCCGCCATATCCACACTGTCCCAGATTTGCATGGCAATATCCAACGCCACCATCTGGATCACCGGCGGGGTGCCAACACGCATCCGCTCGATCCCCACACCGGGACGGTAGTTCAGTGCAAATTCAAACGGTTGCTCATGGCCCAGCCATCCACAAAGCGCAGGCTCAATATGATCCACCAAGTCGGGCCGCACATAGATAAACGCCGGGGCGCCGGGACCGCCGTTGAGGTACTTATAGGTGCAGCCAATGGCGAATTCCGCGTTCGATGCGGCAATGTCCACCTCAATCGCACCCGCGCTATGGGCCAGATCCCAGATCATCACCGCACCCGCACTATGCGCCGCATGCGTCAGAGCGGCCATATCATGCACCCGACCGGTCCGGTAATCGACCTGTGTTAACATGACCGCCGCCACGTCATCCGTGATCGCATCCGCCACATCCTGCGGGGCCACGGTGCGCAATTCATACCCCTGATCCAGCGTTTTGATCAGCCCTTCGACCATGTAAAGATCAGTTGGGAAATTTCCGGTGTCAGACAGAATCACCTTGCGCTTGGGGCGCATTTTCAGGGCGGCAGCAGCCGCCTGATAGACTTTGACCGACAATGTATCGCCCAAAACAACGCTGCCCTTGGGCGCACCAATCAGACGTCCGACCTGGTTGCCGATACGCGCGGGCATATCCATCCAGCCTGCCGCATTCCAGCCCTTGATCAGCAAGGCCCCCCATTCATCACGCAACATATCGGCGACCCGCGCAGGCACGGCACTTGGCAAGGGCCCCAGCGAATTGCCGTCCAGATAAACGACGCCCTTGGGCAGGTCGAACAGTTCTTTTCTAAGTACGTCAGCCACTTACAGCTCTCCTCTGACATGCCAAAGCTCAGGAAACAATTCTACTTCCAGCATTTTGCGCAAATAGGCCACACCTGATGTACCACCGGTGCCTCTTTTGAAACCGATAATGCGCTCAACCGTGGTCACGTGATTAAACCGCCAGCGGCGAAAATAATCCTCAAGATCAACCAATTTTTCCGCCAGTTCATAAAGTTCCCAATGGGTTGCAGGGTCCTCATAAACCTTTTTCCACAGCGCCTGAACCGCAGGATCCGCCACCCAGGCCGCTGGTTTTGGATCGCCAGACAAAGGCGGCACCCCTAACCGTTGCGTCAATAAGTCAATCGCGACCTGGTAAAGGCTGGGCTGCGCCATTTCCGCCAGCAAAGCCGCATGAGGCTGCGGCGTATGTGCGTGTAATTTGGTCAGCGCCGCGTTGCGGTTTCCCAGCAGGTATTCAATCAACCGATACTGATATGACTGAAACCCCGAGGATGAACCCAGATGCGGGCGAAATGCGGTGTATTCACTGGGCGTCATCGTGCGCAGCACGTCCCAGGCACTGTTAAGCTGTTCGAATATCCGCGAAACCCGTGAAAGCATCTTAAAAGCGGGTTGCAAGTCGCTGCTTTTAATGGCTAAACGCGCCGCCGTAAGTTCGTGGATCGCCAGTTTCATCCAAAGCTCAGAAGTTTGATGCTGGATAATGAACAACAGACCGTCATGCGCCATCGACAGCGGGTTTTCGACTGTCAGGATGCGGTCCAATCCCAGATAGTCACCATAGGATTTGTCCTGGGCAAAATCCATCTTTGCGCCCTTCGCGGCATGGTCAAAATCGCTCATCTCATGTCCTTTATTGAATGTGCTTATCCGTTGCGTCGGTGAAATCCGCCGGTCCGCCTGCCTGTTCCAACGGGCAAACGGTACGGCGATACGCAGAATGCTTCAAGTACTAATATTTTAGACCTAAAACACAATTTCGGCGCGCGCCGGTACTCTTGATTTGGGCACTAAAGCGTCCCGCCTTTAACCTGAGCCATTAAGCATCACTTTTCGCGTTGAGCCGCAGGCGAAGGCAGCGAACAAGTGAAACATGTTTAAGGCGGGGCGCTCTAAGCCTGCCGCGTCGCCGCGTGCAAAGCTCGCTATCAGCACCAGAAGGGGCCCGATTTGTGGGCGTTATCTGGTGGCAGGGTTAATCCCGCATTTGTGCGTAATGCAGGCAGCCGATCAAAGCGGCAGTGTCCTGCACAATGACCGAGACAGGGATGTCGCACAAATTTGGTCTGTTGGCTTGGGTCGCCTGCAAGGTGTCGAGCAGGATTGTGCGGCAGGCAGTGTCGAGCAGTCCGCGCACAACGCCGCCGGCAAGGTAAATTCCCCCCGTCGGAAAATACTGCAGATTTAGGTCCTGCACAAAGTCACCCAGCATCCGGGCAAAGACGCTGACGCTTTCCACCGCTTGGGCTTCGCCGCGTGCGGCCGCGTGCATGATCGCTTCGCCACGCATCTCGCTGCCGGTGGCAAGATGGTGAAACCGCGCCAATCCGCGCCCCGATAATGCATCTTCGACAATCGTAAATCCACGGGCGTTTTCGGGTCCGACATAGGCCTGCAAATGCCTGAAAACACCGGTTGGCAAGCTTGCCAAACCAGCCTCGGCTTTAAGGCAGGTCACGCAACCGGCATGGCGCAAAACCGGGCTGACGTTCAGACCAGTACCCACGCCCAGAACCAGACGCATGTCCCCCTCAGCGCTGCGTCGCGATCCTTTTAAGACCGGCCTGACATCCGCCGGGCTCAAGGTATCAAGAGCGTACCCCAAAGCACTTAAATCATTCAATATTTTTGCAAAAGTTCCGGGGTAATTCCGCATCAGTTGATGGGTATCAATAGTCCAGTCCCGATTGGTCAACCGCGCCACATGACCCGACACCGGACCTGCGACCGCAACTGTAAACCCATCAATCTGAGCCACCTGTGCAACGGTCAGAAAATGCGCCAATGCGGCGTAAAAACTGTCATAGCAATCGTTTTTTAACGACAGCGTCCGGGTGGCATCAATGGCCCCATCTGTGGCCACAGCGAACCGCAGGTTTGTGCCGCCTACATCGGCAAGGATCACGCTCATGGTTCCGCCCTTTTACACAAATCGCGACACATAGTTTTCGAGCACTTCCTGACGACCAGAACGGGGCTGCGGATTGATGCCTCGGGCCACTACGTCCTTTGTGATACTGTCGAGCGTCGCATCCTTCATCAAGGCCTGCGCGCTACTTTCGTCCCACCCCGCATAGCGCGCAGCGCGGGCCGTTTCCAAACCGCCATCTTGCTGCATTGCGATGGCCGCCTTCAGCCCACGCGCGCAAATATCCATCGCGCCCACATGCGCCGCAACAAGATCAATGGGATCAAGGCTTTGGCGTCGTAACTTCGCGTCAAAATTGGTGCCGCCCGACGTAAATCCACCCGCCTTCAAGACCTCATAATAGGCCAATGCGACCTCAGGCACGTTGTTGGGAAACTGGTCCGTGTCCCATCCCGATTGATAGTCATTTCGGTTCATATCAATGGATCCGAATACCCCTAACGATGAGGCCATCGCCAGTTCATGTTCAAAGCTGTGACCGGCCAGAATGGCATGACCCTGTTCAAGGTTCATCTGAACTTCCTGCTCAAGACCGAAATCTTTCAAAAAACCGTAAACCGTCGCGACGTCGTAGTCGTATTGATGTTTTGTCGGCTCTTGCGGTTTTGGTTCAATCAGGATCGCGCCTTTGAACCCAACTTTATGCTTATACTCGACCACCATCTGCAAAAACCGCCCGGCTTGGGCGCGTTCGCGGGCCAGATCGGTGTTGAGCAACGTCTCGTAACCTTCGCGCCCGCCCCATAAAACATAGTTTTCACCGCCCAATCGGTGCGTCGCATCCATGCAGGTTTTCACCGTCGCCGCGGAAAAAGCAAACACCTCCGGATCAGGGTTCGTTGCCGCACCCGACATATAGCGACGGTGCGAAAACAGATTGGCCGTGCCCCATAATAGCTTGGGCCCGCCTTTGGCCATTTTCGCCTCAAGATGGTCCACTATCTTGTTCAAATTGCGGGTGTTTTCAGTAAAATCCGCACCTTCTGGGCGGATGTCGGCATCGTGAAAACAATAATACGGCTGTCCCAGCAGTGCGAATAATTCAAACGCGACATCCGCCTTCAACCGCGCCAGTTCCATGCTGTCACCGAACCACGGCCGTTCAAACGTCTGGCCACCAAAAGGATCGCCGCCCGGCCAGGCAAAACTGTGCCACCAGGCAACTGAAAACCGCAGATGGTCTTTCATCGTCTTTCCGGCGATGATCTCATTGGCGTTATAGTGGCGAAACGCCAGTTTGTCGGCAGGGGCATCCGGGGCGTAGACCACTGGATCAATGCCAGCGAAAAAGTCAGTCATATCGTGCCTTTCAATGCGGTATAGGCGGCGCGGTAACGCTTATGTCCGGCCCTAAAGGCGGCGCCAAGTGACGGGTCCGGGTCGATCCTGCGCGCAATTTGGGGGGCGGTGGCAATTTCAGCCCCGGCCCCGGTTGCGGCCATCATCGCCAGTCGGGCGGCCCCGAACGCGCCGCCAAAATCGCCTGCTTCTGCCACGTCGATGGGGATATTCAACATGGTTGCCAGCGCGTGCAGCCAATAGTCCGATTTGGCCCCGCCACCCACCGCGATCAGGCTGCTGATCTGCGTGCCGGTTCCTGTAAGGGCGTCCAGACAATCGCGAAAGGCGAATGTGACGCCCTCAAGCACAGCGCGGGTGGCCGCCTTTTGATCAGTGGCATGACCCAGCCCCAAAAACGCGCCGCGTGCAGCGGCGTCATTATGCGGCGTGCGCTCCCCCCCCAGATAGGGCAAAAACAGCGCCTCACCCGGTGGCTGCAAGGGGCCAAGATCCTGTGTCAGTCTGGCCGCATCCGATCCGACCAACCCGGCGTACCAATTCAGCGCATCCGTACATGACAAGATCACGCCCATCTGATGCCAGGTCTCTGGCACCGCATGACAGAAAGTATGCACAGCACTGGCTGGGTCGGGTTGAAAGGCGGCACTGGCCACAAACAACACGCCCGAGGTCCCAAGCGACACGAACCCCTGCCCCGGCGCCACAACGCCAACGCCGACGGCAGCGGCTGCGTTGTCACCGGCACCACCGGCGACGATCACACCACGCGGCAGGCCCAGGTCTTTTGCCAGATCATCGCGCAGCACGCCAGAGACCGCGCTGCCTTCGACCAGACGTGGCATATGATCCAGCGTCAAACCGGATTTTGCCAACAGAACCTCGGACCAGCCCCGCTTGCCGGTGTCAAGCCAACTGGTCCCTGCGGCATCTGACATCTCGGATACGGCCTCACCTGTTAGCCAGAAACGCAGATAATCCTTGGGCAAAAGAATACGGGCGGTGCGGGCAAAGATATCGGGTTCGTGCTGGCGGACCCAATCCACTTTGGGCGCTGTGAAACCTGGAAATACGATGTTGCCGTTGATCTCGCGCCATGCGGGATCGCCGTCCATCGCGGCGGCCTGCACATGGCTGCGTGTATCATTCCACAACATGCAAGGCCGCAGGACGCGGCCCTGATCGTCCAGCAAGGTCGCACCGTGCATGTGGCCACTGATCCCCAGGGCGCGCACCTGTTCCAGCCCGATCGCGCCTGCCAGTTCAGACAGCACGGATTTCGCCGCTGCAATCCAATCGGCGGGGCGTTGTTCGGACCAGCCGGGGTGCGGGCGCTGTACATCAAGCGGCGCGGTTGCCTCGGCCAGAATCTGTTGGCCTGCGTCCATCAGAACCGCCTTTAACCCCGAAGTTCCCAGATCAAGTCCCAGATACATTGCTTATGCCGCCCGATCCGGTTTCTTGCCCATGATGATCATACCCAGGATATCGTCTTCAGTGACATCCTCGACCCGTTCGGTGCCGACCATTTTTCCGTTTTTCATCACCGAAACCCGATCGCAAAGATCAAGCATTTCACGGGTGTCGTGGCTGATTAAAAAGATGCCGAGGCCCTGCTTTTTCAGCTCATGGATCAATTCCGCGACCATCTGGGTTTCATGCACGCCCAAGGCGGCCGTGGGTTCATCCATGATCAGGATTTTGGCGTTGAAATAGACCGCACGGGCGATGGCGACCGATTGCTGTTGCCCGCCCGACAATGCACTGACCGGTTCTTTCAGCTTTTTGAAGTTGGGGTTAAGACGCGCCATGATCTTGGCGGTTTCCGCAGCCATTTTTGCATCATCGACAAAACCAAAGGGCGACGTCAATTCGCGGCCCAGAAACAGGTTGGACGCCGCATCAAGATTGTCGGCCAAAGCCAGCGTCTGGTAAATCGTCTCGATGTTGTGGTCGCGGGCATCACGGGGCGAATTGATCTCGGCATGTTTGCCGTTGATCAGGATTTCGCCACCGTCTTTTTGATACGCTCCCGACAGGATCTTGATCAGGGTCGATTTACCGGCACCGTTGTGGCCCAGAAGGCCCACAACTTCGCCTGCATAAAGATCAAGGCTGACATGATCCACGGCACGGATACCGCCAAAGGAAATCGAGATGTCTTTGAGTTGAACAAGGGGTGTATCGCTCATTTTGCGTTCCTCCGGTAGAGAATATCAAGGAAGACGGCGAGGACCAGAACCGTGCCGACCACGACCTGCTGGATCGCCGCGTCAAAGCCAATCAGAACCATGCCGGTTTGCAGGCTTTGCATCACCAGCGCGCCTAGGATGGCGCCATAGATCGTGCCGACGCCCCCCGCCAGTGAGGTGCCACCAATCACAGCTGCCGCGATCACGTAAAGTTCGTCCAATGTGCCCAAGGCCGCCGTGGCCGAGCCAAGCCTCGCCGAGGCGACAACCGCCGAAAGACCGGTCAGGAACCCCATCAGGGCAAAAATTTTGACCGTCATCCAGCGGGTATTGATGCCCGCCAGTTCTGCGGCTTCGGGGTTGCCACCGATGGCATAGACGTAGCGGCCAAATTTGGTGCGCGACATCAAAATGGTCATGGCGATGGCGACAGCCACAAGGATCAGCACAGGAATGGCGTAGCCATGTGAAATGAACAGCCCTTCGGCAGGCACTTCAATGCCTTCGGCTGCGGCGTATTTTTTGACGATCCCCTTGGGCCAGGGATAGGCGTTGACCAGCATCGTGGCGCCAATGACCGCTCCACCACCAACCGCTGCCAGAAACGCTTCGGCCCAGACGGGGCGCAGGTGCAGGCCAAAGCTTTTGCGTTTGCGGCGTCCCAGCACGATCAGGGCAATGACGGCGGCGCAGCCCAGAATGCCGACAATCCAGCTACCGGTATTTCCAATCGCACCGTAGGGTCCGCCACCCAGCAGTTTGAACGTCGCGTCCACCGGCGAAATCGTCTCGCCCCGCGCAACCAGGAAACCAACGCCGCGCCAGACCAACAACCCGCCGAGCGTGACGATAAAGGCAGGGATCGTGCCGTAGGCAATCATATAGCCGTGGAATGCGCCGATCAGGGTGCCGGCCAACAGGCCTGCAAGAATCGCAAGGATCCAGATCAGCGGATGCCCAAGCCCCAGGAACTGCGGCAGAATGTTCACCTGCAATGCGCCCATGATGATGGCGCAAAACCCCAGCATTGAACCCACTGACAGATCAATATGGCGGGTCACGATCACCAGAACCATACCCGTGGCCATGATCCCGATTGATGAGGTCTGAACCGACAGGTTCCACAGATTGCGCGGCGTCAGAAAGGCGCCATACCCGTTGACGAATGCGCCGTAGAAATGAAAACCGATCCAGATCAGCGCAAGAGCTGCGAGCATGCCCAACAGGCGGGTGTCGACCTCGGTTTCGCGCAAAAAGCGGCTTAGCGCGCTTTCGGGCTTTTGATCGTCATGTGTGATGGGTGTGGTGCTGTCGGTCATGGGTGCGGCCTCGAACAAGATGCGCGGATAGCTCCTGCACCACAGCGGCGCGGGATCAGATCAGCAGCAGGGTTGAGTTATGTGTCTGGTGTGGCACCGGCGGCGCAAAACCCGCCGGTGCCGATGGCCAGCGATATGGCTTAGCAGCCGGCAACGCCGTCCATTGCGCCTTCGCAGACTTTGTCTTTGGCGATGTGGCCTGCATCAATCACCACGTTGATATTGTCTTTGGTGATCGGTGTCGGGTCCAGCAGGATGGCGTTCATTTCAACACCTTTGGCACCGCCATTGAATGTGCTTGCACCTTCGATGTCGGCCATTGCAGTGCCATTGGCCAGTGCCACGGCAATTTCGCCCGCCGCTTTGCCCAGATCACGGCTGTTTTTCCAAACGGATACAGTTTGCGATCCACGTGCCACCCGGTTCAACGCCGCATGATCGCCATCCTGACCGCCAATTGGAATGTCGAGACCCTGAGCCTGCAATGCCGCGATCGCGCCACCGGCCATGCCGTCATTTTCAGACAATACCGCGTCAACATTGTTATTGGCCGCCGTCAGAATTTGTTCCATGTTTTTCTGGGCATTGTCCGGCTTCCAGCCGTCTGTCCATGCTTCGCCAACGATGGTGATTTTGCCTGCGTCAACATCGGCGCCGATCACTTCCATCATGCCTTCCAGCAAGAACGCCGCGTTCGGATCGCCCTTGTCGCCTTTGATGATTGCATAGTTGCCTTCGGGCTGAACGGCCTTCACGGTTTCTGCAATGATCCGCCCAACGCCTTTGTTGTCGAAGGTCAAATAAAACGTGCGCTGGTCTTCGATCAGGCGGTCATAACCCACCATTGGAATACCTTCGGCTTCGGCAATATCCAGCGCCGGGCCAATGGCATCTTTGTCCTGTGCCAGAATGATCAGCGCGTCTGCGCCCTGCGCGATCAGCGCTTCGATATCGGTCAGCTGCTTTGCGGCAGAAGACTGCGCATCGGCCGAGATATATTCAGCGCCTGCGGCCTCCAAAGCTTCCTTGATCGCAGCCTCATCCGTTTTCCAACGCTCTTCTTGAAAGTTGGACCAGCTGACGCCGATTGTTTTGCTGTGACCGTCTGCAAATGCAGCTGAGCCAAGAGCTGCCGACAAAACGGCGCCCAGAATCATAATCTTCTTCATGGTATCCTCCCTAAGGACCAGTTCTTTCGTAGGTCATGCCATTTCCAGTATCCCGGCATGGCTCAAAGGATTGACTGTTTTATTTCATTTGTCAAAATAATTATGCACCGTTTTGAGGAAAATTCGGGCACTTTGCAGAAAAGCCTTGGGAAATCTTGGCTTTTTGCTAGTGTGGTCGAAACATATTTTCGAAGAGTAAAGTAATGAAGCTCGATACACTGGCCTCGTCTGAAGAAAATGCCGTACCGCAGGGCTGCGGCCCGATCCGGCCCGAATCGGATACGACCCCCAGTTCGCTGCGCCACCGGATCTTTGAATGTGTGCGCTCTGCGGGGCAAATCTCGCGGATTGATGTGGCCAAACATCTGCATGTCAGCCCGGCATCGGTTACCGCGTTGGTCAACGAATTGATGGACCTAAACCTGCTCAAGGAAAGTCCCGATCCGACGCGAAGCGCCACACGGGGCCGTCCGCCCGTTGCCTTGTCTGTCAAACCTGACGCCGGATTCGTGGTGGGCATAAAATTGTCGAAAACCCGTCATACGGCGCTGTTGGTGGATGCAACAGGCCAACCCCTGGCGCAAGCGATACTGGATTGCGAATTTCGCAAACGGTCACTGGATGAGATTTTGGTGGAAACCGCGCAAGTGTTGGACAAGTTACTGGGCGATACAGGGCTTTCGCGCAGTGACATCGACTGCATCGGTCTGGGCATGCCCGGTATGATTGATCACGCAACCGGAACCCTGGTTTGGTCACCCCTGCTCAGCGATATAGATCGCCCGTTGCGGCAGATTGCCGAAGACCTGCTTGGTGTGCCGGTCGCGGTCGACAATGACGCCAATCTGGTGACGCTAGCGGAATTGTGGTTCGGCAAGGGCCGTGCCATGTCTGATTTTGCCGTTGTGACCATCGAACAGGGTGTCGGCATGGGCATCGTCATCAATCACCGGCTATATCGTGGGGCCGGGTCGCTGGGGATGGAACTGGGTCACACCAAGGTTCAGATGGACGGGGCGCTTTGCCAATGCGGGCAACGGGGCTGTCTTGAGGCCTATATGTCGGATTACGCCCTGATGCGCGAAGCCTCGACCGTGCTGGATGCGGGCACCCGCGATCCGGCACCACCCGGCAATGCGCTGGAGCAGCTCTATGAGGAAGCGAAAGGCGGCAACGACGCCGCCCGCGCCGTGTTCCACAGAGCGGGCCGCTATTTAGCGCTGGGTCTTGCCAATGTGGTGAACCTGTTCGATCCGCCGCTGATCATTCTGGCGGGTGAACGCATGCAGTATGACTATCTTTATGCCAAAGAAGTGCTGGCCGAGATGCAAGCGCAGATCCTGCATCGCGGAGACACCCCGCAAAAGGTCGAGGTTCACGCATGGGGCGATCTTATGTGGGCACGTGGCGCCGCCGCCCTGGCCCTGTCCGAGGTTGCAGACGCCATGGCAGAGAGGCGCGCATGAAGGCGGCGTTGCTGTGTCTATGCGCCTCAACCGCCAGCGCCGACGTCGTCTTTGAAAACCGGTCCGACGGTCTGCCGATGCATCAGTATACCGGCGGCTGGGAACATTTTGTCGGCGGCGGTGTGGCGGTGTTTGACTGTGATGGCGATGGCGCGCCGGATATTTTTGCAGCAGGCGGCACCGCGCCTGCGCAGTTGTTTCGCAACAGGGGCGACTTTGCCTTTGCGCACACCGCAATCCCGGCCTTAACCGGCGTGACCGGTGCCTACCCGCTGGACATCGACGGCGACGATATCTTGGATTTGGCGGTGCTGCGGGTGGGCGAAAACATCCTGTTGCGCGGTGACGGGGCTTGCGGGTTTTCGCCCGCCAACACCGACTGGGGCTTTGACGGGCGCGATGCTTGGTCCACGGCATTCAGCGCGCTTTGGCAGGGTGATACCCTGATGATGGCATTGGGCAATTACGTCGACAGATCAGACCCCGACGGCCCGTTTGAGGCCTGCGATACCAACGTGCTTTACCACCAACACGCGACCGGCTTTTTCGCTACTGAGCTGGAACCCGGCTATTGCGCCCTGTCGATGCTTTTTGCACGCGACGCCAGCGGCACGCAGCGGTTGCGGATATCGAACGACCGTCACTATTACATCCGCGCGGGATCAGAGCAGATGTATGACTTTACCGAAAACCGTTTTTTGACCGAGGCAGACAATTGGCCTGCGCTAAAACTATGGGGCATGGGAATTGCCAGTCAGGACATCAACGGCGATGGCCGTGCCGAGGTGATGCTGACATCTATGGGCGATCAGGTGCTGCATTTCGCCATGCCCGACGGCCAATACCAAGCCGCCCCCTACAGCATTGGCACCTATGCGCAGCGCCCGCATCTGGGCGATGACGGGCGACCATCGACGGGGTGGCACGCAGAATTTGGCGATCTTAACAATGATGGCCTGTCAGATTTGTTTATCGCAAAGGGCAATGTCGATCAAATGCCCGGCAACGCGATGGAAGACCCCAACAGCCTTCTGATCCAAAACCAAAACGGCAGTTTTGACGAGACCTCGGTCAGCGCAGGCGTGGCCACAACGCAACGGTCACGCGGGGCGGCACTGGCGGATTTTGACGGCGACGGGCGGCTTGATCTGGTGGTTGTGAACCGGCGCGCACCGATGGAGATTTACCGCAATGTGACACCTGACACGGGTCATTGGTTACAGATCGAATTGCGCGCGACCGCGCCCAATACCCGCGCCGTCGGGGCCTTGATCGAGGTGCAGGCAGGCGCAGACCCATTGGTGCGTGAAATCACCGTCGGTGGCGGTCATGCGGGGGGGCAATCCGGTCCGGTGCATTTTGGTCTGGGTGATGGGGGCGTGGCCGATGTGCAGATCACATGGCCCGATGGGCATGTCACCACACAGTCCGGCGTCACCGCAGATCAGCGTTTGGTGCTGCGTCCCTAGCGATCAACCGGCAACCCGCTTGGCACCGCATCCGGGATGCCCAAACGACCCTGGATCGCCACCGGGTCGCGCAATGTGCCCAGAAACGCCACCAGATCGGCAACGTCTTGCATACTCAATTCGACCGGTTTCACCCGAATGGCGCCACGCAAATTCGCCTGATCAGACGGGTTGTCGAGATGTTGCCAATCCTCCGCGCCGGGCAGGCTTGGCAGGACGACCGAGTTGCGGTCAAACCTGTCAAACGCCCCCAATGGATCGGCGTGATCAGCGATGAACGCGCGCAGATCGGCGTGGCTGCCGGTGTGGCCGTAGGGCGCGGTGTCGGTGACATTGCGCAAGGATGGCGTGCGAAAGGCAAAGGCATCACTGTCGCGCCCCGTCACCCGCATCCGGCCCAGATCACGGGCATGGCTTTCGAACCGCGCCGCTTTGCCGGGGCCAAATTGCGGCACCCCCATGACGTGAAAACCATGATCGGTTTGAAACGGGCCCGCATGGCAGGCGCTGCATCCCGCGCGCCCGTAAAACAACGCCATCCCTTCCATCGCCTGTGGCGCCAAGCCTGTGCGTTCGCGCAGATACCCATCAAAGGGGCTGTCGGTTGATCGCCATTCATACGCGACGAAAGCCGCGATTGCGTCTGAAATATCGGTGAAAGTCAGGCGGCCTGCGGCACCTTTGTCTGGAAATGCCGCGTCGATCAGCGGCGTGTACCCGGATGTATTCGCCACCCGCAGGCTTAGTAAATCCCAGGCGCCACCCGGCCCGGTGATCCGCCCCTGACGCACCGCCTGGGACACATCATTTTCGCTGTAGTGCCCGGCCATTTCATCAGCGCTGAGCACGGGAAACATGGTTTGCGCGGACAGCAAATTGGCAAACCCCTGGGTCATCTCGGCGCCCAAAGGCGTGCGCAGGCCCCCCGGTTTGTCGTGGTCAACTTCGATCCGACCATCATGGAACAGACGGGTAAATTCTGACGCACCCAGATTGAACAACCCCGGCGCATTTCGCGGGATGCGTTGTTCGGGCATATTTTCCGGGTTCGCACGACGCGCGCCCCCCAGACCTGTGCCGCCCTCGCCCAAGGACAATGCCACACCATCGGCGGTGGCAAATTTCGGGTGATGACAGGTCGCGCAGGAAATATTTTGGTTTCCAGACAGGATCGGATCATAAAACAGCATTTGGCCCAGGGCGACCTGGGCTGCATCCAAAGGGGCAAAATCACTATCGTTGACCGGGTTTGGTATCTCGGCTGTGGCAACATTCGCCGCGATAATAAAAGCAAATGGGACAAGTCCACGCATCAATGCAGCCCTAAACAGTCGCCGGGGTCCCGGTCGGCACCTTTGGTCTGCTCAACGTCATTCACTGCAACGTCTCCTGATGCGTCATCAAGCCCGGTTATGACTTGGCTGGCAGTGAATGAATAAAAGATCGCCGCCCCCTCCGCCACCCGATTTTCAATAAGGGCGGCGGGATCAGTGCGTGCCGTCAACGCGCCACGATTGCGGCGCGCAGGCGTGGCAGTTGTTCAAGCGGGACCTATCCGCGCGGTGCGCATTTGCACCAAACGCCTTCGACACTGACCGATGTGTCGGCACCGCAATGAAACATGAAGTAGGTGACAGACGCCTGCGACGCGCGGCGAATATGGGTCCGACCGACCAGATCTTTTGCCAGTTTCATATCGCCATTCATGATCGAAGCAGGCATCTTGACCACCTGCCCCGGCGAAACCATGAAAGCCGCTGCCGGAACTGACTGCCCGAATGCATTCTGCGGGATGGAAATGGGTTGCGCCTGCGGATGCCGTTCCAGAAAATCAGCGTCGAGCGTCACTTTGTCGATCCATTGAACCGGCAAAAATCGACCTGACTGGGTTTTGACCAAATCGCGCAAACGCAATGCTTCAACCGGCAATTGGCCAAATGACGTCAATACCCGCGCGCGCGGGTGAAAACCCGGTAGCGACCAATCTAATTTTTCGACTTGAACAGTTCGGCTGGGAGCCACCAAAGCGCTGGAACGCATTTTTGCCGAAACAGCGGACATAATCGCGTTATCTGCTTGAGAAATATTCATCACTTATCAACCTTTCGCCACAAACACACTGCGACGATTTACTAATTATGAATGGGCGCCGATGCAGGGTAGACTCTACATCGGCGATTACTGGTCTAAATTTATTACTGGATAAATGGTCTTCGACTTGGGAAAAATGGTTACTCATTACTTAACATGAAACCTAATTCGCCTGACAATTGCGGCGGGAATGTGACCTAATTGTGCCGGAATATTGCCGGAAATCGGGCAGAAGCAAGGCTCGCCAAATACGCGAATTCGCACCAGCGCAAGGATTGTGAACAATAAGCGTTGATTCATTGTCGTTTTTCTAGTCACACGGGAACTCGCGCCAAAACTGTTTCCCAATTGTGCCTTATTACCCAACCAGAAGTTAGCAATGAACTAAGGCAATCCTGCCTCAATTCGATTGCCCCTTTGTGTGAAACACATCGTTTCCCAATCCGCTTTTCGCAGAATACTACCACAGCAAGAAACTCTGGCGTCGGGCCACGTCGACCGGACAGGTTGCTTGCATGGAAACGAATCAAAATCTTCCAAATTGGGCCTTTTCAGGTCCGGGATATGACCAAAGTAGTGAAAATTGTGGCGGCCAGCGCCATCATGCCAGTGGGTTTCATGTCGCATTGTCCAAGCAGCAAGAGCGCGTATCATTAAGGTCCTGACCCTAGGGTCGACACGTCGCAATCCGGTGAAACACTATGCCTTATGAATTGACCTCACAGACGGGCACGCCCCAACACTCTGTCCGGCTTTGGCCCAATCAATCGCTGCCCGCACGCGGCATGGCGGGTTTTGTACTGGTAACCTTTGGGATGATGCTTTTACCGGCATTCACTTTGCTGGGCACAACCGTTTTGTGGGTTTTGCTGCCATTTTTACTGGCGGCGGTCTGGGGTATTTATCATGCGCTGCAACGCAATCACCGCGCCCTCCAGATCACCGAGACATTGACACTGGGGGCGAAAAACCTGCGCCTGATCCGGGTTGAAGCATCAGGTGTGACCCGTCAATGGGACTGCAATCGCTATTGGACGACCCTCACCAAATACGACCACGACGGGCCCGTCTCGCATTACGTCACCCTAAAAGGCAATGGTCGCGAGGTCGAGATTGGCGCGTTCCTGTCGGAAGAGGAACGCGTCGCCCTTTATCAGGATTTGCAGCGCCTGTTGGGGTCCTGAACCCAAACAGATATCAGCTTAAGCGTTTTTTGACCTGCGGACCAATGGCGCCAAAATCCATTTGCCCGGTGTATTTGCCTTTCAGGATCGACATGACCTTACCCATGTCGCGAATGCTTTGCGCGTCGATTTCGGCCACAGCCGCATCCACCGCGGCTTGCGCCTCGCCTTCGGTCAATTGGCGTGGCAAAAATTCTTCGATGACAAGTATCTCACCGCGCTCGCGCTCGGCAAGGTCCAGGCGGCCGCCTTCTTCATAGGCGCGCGCACTCTCAAGGCGCTGTTTCGACATCTTGCCCAAAATGGCCAAAACCTCTGGATCCCCGACACCATCGTCATTGCCCTCCGCGCGCACGGCGATGTCCTTGTCTTTGATGGCAGCATTGATCAGACGCAGCGTCGACAATCTGTCGGCGGCCCTGTCTTTCATCGCCTGTTTCAACGCTTCAGCGATCTGTACGCGAAGTTCCATTGGTGTCTTCCCCATGTCTCGGCCCTTTGCCGGGCTTATTTAAGCCTTTGACCATACCGAATGCGCGGCACCAGGGCAACCATTCGCGCCTTCCAATTAAGTATCTGTTATTGCGGAGCTTTTGCAATCATCCGTTCCCCCTTGACCCAGCCCATGGCGCCGTTTAGTTTCCGACAGATTTTGCCCCGATCTGCCAATCGAAAGGTTTCCGCCATGACCCAGACCACGCCGACACATCCCACTGCCTGTTTGGCGCTGGCGGATGGCACAGTTTTTTATGGGGTCGGGTTTGGCGCCACCGGACAAACTCAGGCTGAATTGTGTTTTAACACCGCGATGACGGGCTATCAGGAAATCATGACGGACCCGTCCTATGCGGGACAGATCGTTACCTTCACATTCCCCCACATCGGCAATACCGGCGTGACGCCCCAGGATGACGAGACAGCCGACCCGGTCGCCGAAGGGATGATCGTCAAATGGATGCCAACCGCGCCGAGTAATTGGCGGGCGGTTCAGGGGCTTGATGCCTGGTTATCTGCGCGCAACCGGATTGCGATTGGCGGCGTCGACACGCGGCGTCTGACAAGGGCCATCCGTCAGGCCGGCGCACCGCATGTCGCCTTGTCGCATGACCCCAGTGGCAATTTCGATATTGAAGCTCTGATTGGGGCAGCACGTGGGTTTGCAGGGCTTGAGGGCATGGATTTGGCCAAGACCGTGACCTGCGCCCAGTCTTACCGCTGGGATGAAATGCGCTGGGCCTGGCCCGAAGGGTATAGCCGTCAGGAAAACCCGGTTCATAAGGTGGTCGCAATTGATTATGGTGCCAAGCGCAATATCCTGCGCTGTCTGGCCAGTGCCGGATGCGATGTCACCGTTTTGCCTGCAACGGCAACGTATGAGGACGTGATGGCACACGGGCCCGATGGCGTGTTTCTGTCCAATGGTCCCGGTGATCCGGCGGCTACAGGGGCCTATGCGGTGCCAATGATTCAAAATGTACTGAATAAAACCGACCTGCCGGTTTTTGGAATTTGCCTTGGACATCAAATGCTTGGCCTGGCACTTGGTGCACAGACAATCAAAATGAATCACGGACATCACGGTGCGAACCACCCGGTCAAAGATCTTGAGACCGGTAAGGTTGAAATCACCTCGATGAACCACGGGTTTGCGCTGGACAGCCAAAGCCTGCCATCCGGTGTCGTGGAAACGCATACGTCACTGTTTGACGGATCGAACTGCGGTATTCGCATCGATGGGCGGCCAGTCTATTCGGTCCAGCACCACCCCGAGGCCAGCCCCGGCCCGCAAGACAGCTACTATCTGTTTGAACGCTTTGCCAAGGCGATGGCCGACCGGGCGGCGTGACACAGACGCGCGCTTAAATCGTTGTTAACAAACTCTTAACCAGCGCCTTCTAATCTGCCTTGCGATGTTGTTTTTGCAGGGCTTTTCAGGATGAATGATCTTCGGCTAAGCTGGCCTGACCCGCAGCTGGCCAAACCACCAGTGCCGCCAGTTCAACTGGGGCAGTATTTGGTGGAAAAGGGGCTCATTTCGCGCTCTGATCTGACCCACGCGCTGGATTTACAACGCCGCATCGACGCGCCGCTGGGCGAGATCATGATTTCTGAAGGGTTGGTAACGTCTGAGCATGTGCTGGATGCTTTGTCGTCGCTGTTTGGGATCATACGTGTTGACCCGACCCGCGCGCCGCCAGATCCCAAAATGGCCGGGTTTCTACCTGCCGCCGTCTGTCTTGAGCATGGGGTGTTGCCCTATGCGATGCAGGGCGACACAGTCTTGGTGGCCACAAGCCGACCGGGCCAGTTTGAACATCTGCGCGCATGTATGGGTCCGCGCGGGGCCCATTTTGCGCCGGTGATCGCGGACGAACTGGCGATCCAGACGCAGTTAAGCCGGCTTTACGGTGAAACACTGGCATTTCGGGCAGCACGCCGTGTCCACTCCCATGAAAGCTGCCGGAATTGGGGCAAAGCGGCCCCGCGCGGTATTCCATGGCTTCGATTGTTTGCGGTTGCGCTGGTCGGAGGGCTGATTGCCGCGCCGCTTTGGACCATAACGATTGCCATGCTTTGGGCGACACTTACGCTGGCCGCGACCACATGCTTGAAAACCGCGTCCTTTTGGGCACGTCTGCGGCGGCAAAAGATGGCGCAGTCGCCGGGGTATGACGCGCAGGTCCACACATTTCGACTGCCACGGGTCTCGATTCTGGTGCCTCTCTTCCGCGAAAAGGAAATCGCACAGGCGTTGATTGCGCGGCTGACCCAATTAACCTACCCAAAGTCACTGCTGAATATCGTGCTTGTCCTCGAAGCGGAAGACCGCGTAACCCGCGACACCCTTGAGCGCACCAACCTGCCGCCCTGGATGAGCGTGATTGAAGTGCCCGGCGCCGACAATCTGACAACCAAACCGCGTGCCCTGAACTATGCGCTCGATTTTTGTCGGGGCAGTATCATCGGGGTATGGGACGCCGAAGACTGGCCCGAGGCAGACCAGATTGAACGCGTCGTCACCCGGTTTCAGGCTGCACCCGACAATGTAGCCTGCCTGCAGGGGGTGTTGGATTATTACAATCCGCGGGCCAACTGGCTGGCGCGGTGTTTTACCATCGAATATGCCACATGGTGGCGGGTGATCCTGCCCGGAATGGCGCGTTTGGGGCTGGTCATTCCACTGGGCGGCACAACGCTGTTTTTTCGCCGCGATATTTTGGAGAAATTATGCGGCTGGGATGCGCATAACGTCACCGAAGACGCCGATCTTGGCGTTCGGTTAGCGCGACATGGTTATGTGACCGAACTGATCCCCACCGTTACGCATGAAGAGGCAAATTGCCGGACATGGCCGTGGATACGTCAAAGATCCCGGTGGCTTAAGGGGTTCATGATCACTTATCTGGTGCATATGCGCGACCCCGGTCAATTGCTGCGCGACCTTGGGATGCGGCGGTTTTTGGGACTGCAAACCATTTTTCTGGCGACGTTTTCGCAATTTTTCTGCGCACCGCTGTTGTGGTCGTTCTGGATTGCGCTTTTTGGGGTCACGCATCC
>JBAUHN010000303.1:0-14592 GCA_049680295.1 Sulfitobacter sp. | reverse complement strand
CTTTCAGCCATACGCTTCTGAATCTGCTTCTTTATCACTTCTTCTTCTTCCGAAGACGGAACGGCAAGCACATCTTCGCCCGCTTCCATACGCGCGCCAAGCAGCACATAAAGTGTCGCATCGCCGCCATCGTCCAAAATCATGTTCGCGCCTTCGGGGAACATGAACGACCGGTCAAGATAATCCCAGTGTTCCGTCAGGGTCTGGCCCTTGATCGCAAAGACCGGTGTGCCACCTGCGGCAATCGCCGAGGCCGCGTGATCCTGGGTCGAGAAAATGTTACATGACGCCCAGCGCACGTCGGCGCCAAGTGCCACCAGAGTTTCGATCAAAACAGCGGTCTGGATCGTCATATGAAGCGATCCAACGATCCGCGCGCCCTTCAAAGGCTGGCTTTCACCGTATTCTTCGCGCAGCGCCATCAGGCCCGGCATTTCGGTTTCAGCGATATTCAGTTCCTTGCGGCCATATTCAGCAAGAGCAATATCTTTAACGATATAGTCTTTGGTCATCGGTACATTCCCTACAAATAATTTGCAGAGCAGATACCACCCCGATCCTTAGGGAACAATGGTTGATTGATGCGCTATCCTGTAATGCCTTTTTCGCCTTTCGGCACCACGGAATTCCAGTTCTTACCTGTCGCCACCACACAGCTGATACCATCGGGTCGCGTTACGAAAACGGTAAACCTGCCAGATTGTTCAGACGACCAAACTTCTAGCAGTTGTTGCGGGTTTTGCAGGCCACCACCGGTCAGTTTTTCTTTGTGAATTGCCTGCAAAGACTGAACCAAAGCGTCGCGAGGCATACAGCTAATCGTTTGCGCCCAAAGCGGCGGTGCTGTTGCGGCGGCTCCAAAGATTACTGCGGCGGAAAAAAGACGTTTAAACATGAGGTTGCTCCTTTTTCAGGGGCGCCCATCTATGTCAGACGCAGACGCCCGTTAGTGGTTTCGTACTTTTTATATAGGCACTGCACGACCCAATTTCGATAAACGATGCAACACGGTTCCGTGGTCCAGTCCGCGCTTATCGGTTTGCGTGACGGCAAATGCGGCGCTAATCAGGGCGGAATTCGCGAAAGGCCAATCATGCAAAAAAAGCAAACCCGCGCTTGGCAACGCATGTTGTCTGGTCGCCGTCTCGACCTGCTGGACCCGACCCCGGTGGATATCGAGATCGAAGACATTGCCCATGGTCTGGCCTTTGTTGCGCGCTGGAACGGTCAGACATTTGGCGATTTTGCCTATTCCGTTGCCGAACATTCGCTGCTGGTTGAAACGCTTTTTGGCCGGATCGCGCCCAAGGCACGCCCCGGCTGGCGGTTGGCTGCTTTGCTGCATGACGCGCCCGAATATGTCATTGGTGACATGATTTCGCCGGTGAAATCAGCAGTTGGGCCGGGGTATGGCGCGCTGGATGACAGGCTGACGGCGGCCATTCATTTGCGGTTTGGACTGCCTGCCACACTTCCGGTTTCGATCAAGAAACAGATAAAGAAGGCCGATAAAATCAGCGCCTGGATGGAGGCCACGCAGATCGCCGGGTTTTCAGCGGCGGAGGCGGATAAGTTTTTCGGCAAACCTGACACATCCTTGATGGACGGATTGTCTTTGGTCCTGCGCCCACCGGTCCAGACCCGCAACGCGTTCACGGCACGGCACGCAGAGTTACTGGCGGCAATGATATGATACATGTGCGACGCGCGGGCCGTCTGGATGCAGCCGCTATGGCCGAATTGCTAAACGCAATCATTTTGCAAGGCGGCACCACGGCGCTGGTGAACCCTGTCACCGGCGCGGAAATGGCCGAACGGATTGCAACGCCACGGTCCGTCTGGCATGTGGCCGAAGACGAAACGGGCACATTAAAAGGATTTCAATGGATTGAGCCGCATCCCGATTTGCCGCAACAGGCCGTGGACATCGCGACCTTTGTGCGCGTCGGCGAAACCGGGCTTGGCATCGGATCGGCATTGTTTTCGGCGACCAAAGCCGCCGCGATCGACATGGGATATTGCTTGATTGACGCTGTCATTCGCGCCGATAATACAGGGGGTCTAGCCTATTACCAAAGTCGCGGGTTCGAGACGATCCGCCACCTTCCCGACATGGAGCTGGCGGATGGCACACGCGTCGACAAAGTCTGGAAACGCTACAAACTATAGAATGTCAACGCGGCGAGCGTTTTGCCAAAATCCGCTGCAAGGTGCGGCGGTGCATGCTAAGGCGTCGTGCGGTTTCAGATACGTTGCGGTCGCATAGTTCATAGACCCGCTGGATATGTTCCCATTTCACCCGATCGGCGCTCATCGGGTTGTCGGGCGGCGGTGGTAGGTTTTTCTCGGTTGCTAGAAGCGCGTTAATGATATCCGTCGCGTCAGCCGGTTTCGATAGATAGTCTACGGCCCCGATTTTTACCGCAGCAACTGCCGTGGCAATCGCGCCGTATCCGGTCAAAATCACGACGCGCGCATCTGGTCTTTTTTCTTGCAAGACCTCGACGACATCCAACCCATAGCCATCTTCAAGACGCAGATCGACAACTGCATAGGCCGGCGGACGCGCTGTCGCAATTGCGCGCCCGGCAACAACCGAGCCTGCTGTTTCTACTTCGAACCCACGCTTTTCCATTGCCTTGCCCAGACGGCGCAGGAACGGTTCATCATCGTCCACCAACAACAGTGATTTGTCAGGACCCAGATCATATGATTGCGGCTCGGTCATCGGTTCTCTTTCTGACGACGTGTTCAGCTGCACGCCCCTTGACA
Source organism: Sulfitobacter sp. (assembly GCA_049680295.1). GTDB lineage: Bacteria > Pseudomonadota > Alphaproteobacteria > Rhodobacterales > Rhodobacteraceae > JBAUHN01. The sequence continues at coordinate 11,820 of JBAUHN010000303.1, read as the reverse complement.
CAATATGGGCTGAACGCCTGTTTAAAGCAATTCGACTTAAACTTGAAACACCTAACGCTGCCTGAAATCAAAGATTTCAACGCGTTAGGTGTTACTTGATGTCTAAAATTTTTGTCGAAACGCTAAAGGTCAAATTTTTCCGCATCAGGATCCGGCTTTTTCTATGAAACAGGCGGTCTTATCGGCCATCTCTTCGGCCGAAACCTCGCGGCGAAAGAATTCCACGAAACCGTGGTCGGGCAACATCAGGTAGCTGAACGTCGAATGGTCGACCAAATAGTATTCATCTTCGGCGGGATGCGCCTTGTAATAGGTCTTATAGGCTTTGCTGGCCGCTTTCACCTGCTCGGGCGATCCGGTCAGGCCAATCATCTTGTCGTGCATGTTGCTGGCAAAATCGCCCACCGCATCAGGTGTGTCGCGCGCCGGGTCGATTGAGATAAAAACCGGCGTTGCCGACAGTCCGCGACCCTCAAGCAGATCAATGGCATCGGCATTGCGCGCCACATCAAACGGGCAGACGTCCGGGCAAAACGTATAGCCGAAATACACGATTGACGGCTCGGTTATCACGTCCGTGTCGGTAACCGTGACGCCATCCGCGTTGACCAATTCAAACGGTCCGCCAATGTCGCCCGAACCACCTGCGATCTGGCTGCTGCGGCATTGGGCAAAGATATCGTCGGATTTGGAGACCTGTTTCACATACCACACGCCCGCCAAAACGGCGACGGCAGCCACAGCGCAAATCGGTGCAATATAGCGTATCATTCTGGCATATCCTTATCTGGATCAAGGTTGATAGAAGACATCAACAGACCTACTCTTTCGCAACGCATGCGCAACCCAAGATTTGGTGAACCCGATGGCAGAAACCAACATCAGACCCTCCAACAAAGAGATCCGCGCCTCTTGGATCAGGCTGCGCACAATGATCACGCTGCGGTGGATCGCCATTGCCGGACAGATGATCGCCATAACCGTCGCACAGAAATTCTATGGGCTGCAACTGAACGTCGGGTTGTGTTATCCGGTTGTGGGCGCATCGATCATAGCCAATCTGTTGGCGACATTTTTATATCCTGAAAACAAACGGTTATCAGAAGTTGAAAACATGATGACGGTCATGTTTGATCTGTTGCAGCTTAGCTTTCTCTTGTTTCTTACGGGCGGTTTGAACAACCCTTTTGCGATGCTTTTGTTAGGGCCTGTGACAGTCTCGGCTGCGGTTTTGACGCTCAGGTCCACGCTTGTTCTGGGCAGCACGGCGATTGTGCTGGTGTCCATATTGTCGCAGTACAATATTCCGCTGCAAACCGGTGACGGTATCGTCCTTCGCATTCCTGATCTGTTCGTTTTCGGCCACTGGATCGCGCTGATCATTGCAATAGTCTTTATCGGTGCCTACTCCGTGCGCGTCACCTCGGAAATCCATACAATGTCTACGGCACTGACAGCTACCCAAATGGCGCTGGCCCGCGAACAAAAGCTGACCGATCTTGGCGGTGTCGTCGCGGCGACCGCGCATGAATTGGGCACGCCGCTGGCTACGATCAAGCTGGCCAGTTCTGAATTATTTGACGAATTATCTGACCGAAAAGACCTGCAAGACGATGCGCGTTTGATCCGGGAACAGGCCGACAGATGCAGCGATATATTGCGCGATATGGGGCGCGCGGGCAAAGATGATCTGCACCTGCATCAGGCCCCGCTGATGGCCCTTCTGGAAGAAGCAGCCGAGCCGCATAAGAACCGCGGGAAAAACCTGTTCTTTCCGCTCGGCACCACGACGGACAGTGAGACGAAACAGCCGTCGGTTTTGCGCAAACCCGAAATAATACATGGCCTGCGAAATCTTGTGCAAAATGCCGTCGATTTTTCAAACGGAAATGTTTGGGTTGAGGCCAATTGGACCAAGGCCACAATCTCGGTCCGGATCATGGATGACGGGCCCGGTTTTCCACCGCATTTGCTGGGCCGCATTGGTGATCCCTATATGCGCAGCAGGCGTAACCCCGAACAGCACCAATCCCGGCCCGAATACGAAGGCATGGGGTTAGGGTTGTTCATTGCCAAGACGATGCTGGAAAGAACCGGCGCCGAACTGGCCTTTGCCAACGGCCCGGCCCGGCAAAAATCGACCATTCACGCCGCACATAAGATCGGCGCCATTGTCGAGGTTGTGTGGAAACGCAAAGACATTGACGCTGTCCGCCCCGACAATGGCATCACTTCCGGTCCGAATATCCCCTTAGCGGTCTGAAACATCGGAGTTTTTTGGCAGGTTAACGGTTAATTAACCTTCTTTTGAGCACCCTCAGCGCGACTATAACTTGTTTGGTTTTCGCTGAATGCCTTTTTTTGACGTCGTCGTAATTTTCTGTGCTGCCGGGTTCAGTGTCATCTGTGCTGTTTTGGTGGTCGAACGGTCGCGTGCCCCTGCCCCTGACACTGGTTTGCAAAACGATCCGATCACCTATTTGTTTGACCAGGACACCCTGCATCACGTGTCGGGTGCCGCCAAGCTTTTGCTGGATCTCACACCGGGAAAAGATGACTGGCAAAGCTTGACCCATGGCCTTGCGGATCGGTTTCCGACATTGCCTGACAGTTTGGATGACACCGCGTCAGACGTCTTGATTGTTCCCGCCGCCGGGCCAAGGGACTACACGGCCCTTGTGTTGTCAAAAGAGGGGCCTTTTACGCGGGTGGTTCTGGAAAGCGTACCGGTCCCGGACCCGACACCGGACATCTTGCAGGATCTGGAACGTGCAGAAGAGAAAATCAAAATATTCCAAATGGTTGCAGACACTGCACTGCACCCGATGTGGCAAATCAATCTGGTGGGTAAGGTCACGTGGTTCAACAGCGCTTATGAGAGCCTGTTTCACCATATTCATGGCACGCTGCCAAACGTGAATTCGACGCTGTTCGAAGATGCGGATGCCACATCAAACCATACCAAGGGACGCAGGATCGCGCTGAATGAACCGAACGGAGACCAGGACTGGTACGAATTGCACACCGTTGACGTCGGGGATGTCACGATGTGTCACGCCACCAACATCAATCCGGTGGTCGAGGCCGAAATCGCCCAGCGCAATTTTGTCCAGACGCTGGCCAAAACCTTTGCACATCTGTCAATTGGTCTGGCCATATTCGACCGAAAACAACAGTTGGCTCTGTTCAACCCCGCGCTGGTCGATCTGACCGGACTATCGGCAGAGGTTCTCAGCGCGCGGCCTGCGCTGATTTCATTTTTTGACTGGCTGCGCGAAAACCGCACCATGCCAGAGCCGAAAAACTACAAATCCTGGCGGCAGGAAATCGCGGACGTCATCGCGGCGGCAGAGGATGGGCGGTATCAGGAAACCTGGACGCTTGAGACCGGGCAAACCTACCGCGTGTCCGGGCGTCCGCATCCGGACGGGGCCATCGCGTTTCTGGTCGAAGACATCAGTACCGAAATGTCGCTGACCCGCAATTTCCGGGCCGAGCTGGAAATGGGGCAATCTTTGATGGACACGTTTGACGATGCGTTGGTTGTGTTTTCGCCCACGGGCGTTCTGACGTTTTGCAACAAAGCCTATCAAAACCTGTGGAGCCTCGATCCGCAAAGTTCATTTGCGGATGTGACAATTTCCGATTCGATTCAGGAATGGAAACGCCAATCCTCCTCCGGGCCGGACTGGGACCGTTTGGCCAGTTTTGTCTTATCGGAATGTGATCGCGCGTCCTGGCAGCTGGATAACATCGTGCGGGCAGACGTGGCGATGACAGGACATGTTGCCGCCGTTGCGTCGGGGGCAACACTGGTCCGGTTCAGCACCTCTTCGTGCGCCCGGATGACACCTGTTTTGGTTGCGGATAATGCGCGTGTGACGCCTTAACCCTTGCAGCCAAGGCGCACGTGTTTAACGTGCACCCATGGCCCAATCCGACGTCTCATTCCTGCTGAAATCCGAACAGCAAACCGCTGATCTCGCGGCGCGTCTGGGACAGGTCCTGTCGCCGGGTGACGCGGTGTTGCTGACAGGTGGTGTCGGGGCCGGCAAAACGCATTTTGCACGGGCCGCAATTCAGTCGATCCTGATCTCAGCTGAACACGTCCCTTCGCCGACGTTTACCCTGGTGCAGACCTATGACACCACGCGCGGGCCCCTTTGGCATGCCGATCTTTATCGCGTCAGTTCGGTGCATGAAATCGAAGAGCTTGGGCTGGCCGAGGCCTTTGAGACCGCGATTTGTCTGATCGAATGGCCCGATCGACTGGGCGATCTGCGTCCCGAAAATGCGCTGGATATCACACTGTCGGATGGCCCAACCGCGGATGCGCGTACCATGGCCGCACAAGGACCGTCCCGGATTTGGAAGGAACGGCTGAATGGGTGGCACTTGTGACATCCAGGTCAGATTTGAAACAGGCATTTGTGGTCATGGCCGGATGGGCCGGTGCGGATCAAAGCCTTGTTGCGGGTGATGCCTCAAACCGGCGCTATGACCGGTTGCGCCGTGCGGACGGCAACACCGCAATCGTAATGGATGCACCCCCGGATCGGGGGGAAGATGTCTGGCCTTTCATCAAAATCGCGCAACATTTGACAGCCAGCGGGCTGAGTGCGCCACATATTCTGGAGGCGGATGTCGAGCAGGGGTTCTTAGTGATCGAAGACCTGGGCGACGCGTTGTTTAACCGGGTCATAGATGCTGATTCAACGCTTGAGATGCCGCTTTATATCGCGGCTGTAGATGCGTTAATTCATATGCAGGCGACCCCTTTGCCTGCGCTGCCCGACTTTGGCGCGCAGACTCTGGCGCCGATGATCGCCCCGGCGATGGATTGGTATCATATGGGGGCAACCGGGCAGAGCGATGTTCCTGCAAAAACGGCCCTAACAAGGATTTTCGAGCAGCTTTTGACCCCCTTGGATCATACTACGCCCGTTATGGTACATCGCGATTTTCATGCGGAAAACCTGATTTGGCTACCAGCGCGCGCCGGTGTCGCACGGGTCGGTTTGCTGGATTTTCAGGACGCGAAATCCGGTCACCCCGCTTATGATCTGGTCTCTGTCCTGCAAGACGCGCGGCGCGACGTTTCCCCAAAAACAGTTGCAGCCGCGATGGATCATTACATCGCAAAATCACGGGCCGACCGGTCCGAATTCTCAGCCGCATACGCTATTTTGGGCGCGCAGCGGAACCTTAGAATTCTAGGTGTGTTTGCCCGGCTTTGCATGCGCGACGGAAAGGCGCATTACGTCGATCTGATCCCGCGTGTCTGGGATCATTTGCAAACCAACCTCGCCCATCCGGCGCTTGCACCTGTCGCTGAGTTACTGCGAAAACACCTGCCTCCGCCCACTTCTGAAACTCTGGAAAAGCTAAAATCCAAATGCGCAACTTACCCCAATCCGTGATGTTGTTCGCTGCGGGCTTTGGCACGCGGATGCAACATTTGACGGCTGATCAGCCCAAACCGATGATCAAGGTTGCGGGCAAACCGCTGGTCGATCACGCGCTGGTGCTGGCGCAAGCCATTCGGCCAAAGGTCATCGTCGCCAATCTACACTATAAACCGCACGCCTTGCAGGACCATCTGACCCGACAGGGCGTGACAACGGTGCTTGAAACACCTGACATTCTGGACACCGGCGGCGGGCTGCGAAACGCAATGCCTGCACTGGGCCCTGGGCCGGTGTTTACCTTGAACACGGATGCGGTTTGGTTCGGTCCCAATCCGTTGAAATGGCTTTTGTCCGCGTGGAGACCAGAGAGGATGGACGCGCTATTGCTTTGTGTTCCGCTGACCCGGGCCATTGGTCGTAAAGGGCAGGGTGACTTTGACATCGGACAGGACGGCGCCCTGACACGGGGCAAATCTGCCGTCTATGTCGGGGCGCAGATTATCAGCACGGATCGGCTGAATTCAGTCCCTAATAAGGCGTTTTCGCTGAATCTGATCTGGAACCAAATGCAACAGAACGGCCGTTTATTTGGCCTGTCCTACCCCGGCAAATGGTGCGACGTCGGGCATCCTGAAGGAATTGAGATGGCCGAAGACATGTTGGCAGATCAAACCGATGTTTGAGCCACGATCAAACCCCCGCGTGTTTGGCGTGTCCCCCGGTGTCGATTTTCCGCGCGCATTGGTGGCAGGGTTGATGGCCCAATTCTCGGACCGCCCGCCCGAGGCTTTGGCCCGCGTGCAGCTGATCGTGAACACCCGCCGGATGGCGCGCAGGTTGCGTGATCTGTTTGATGCGGGCCCGACGTTATTGCTGCCTAAGGTCCGACTGATCACTGATCTGGATACGCTTGATCCCTCAATCGCATTGCCGCCCGCCGCGTCACCTTTGCGGCGGCGGCTTGAACTGATTTCGCTGGTCGCGGGTCTGCTGGACAGCGATCCACGACTGGCACCTCGGGCATCGCTTTACGATCTGGCCGATAGTCTGGCAGGTTTGATCGACGAAATGCAGGGCGAGGGTGTCAGCGCCGATGGTATCACGTCGCTTGATGTGTCCGATCAATCCGGGCATTGGCTGCGCACACAGAAATTTGTCGCAATTGCCCAGCAATATCTGGACCAAACCGATGGCGCCCCTGACGCTGAGGCGCGGCAGCGGTTGCTGGTTGAGGCGCTGGCTGAGAAATGGCGCGAAACACCGCCCAGTGACCCTGTTATCATCGCAGGCTCCACCGGGTCGCGCGGCACGACATTGTTACTGATGCAGGCTGTTGCCGCGCTGCCCCAGGGCGCGTTGATCCTGCCCGGATTTGATTTTGATATGCCGCAGGGCGTTTGGTCAGACCTCAACAACCCGCTGTTGTCCGAAGATCATCCACAATTCAGGTTTCACAAATTGATGCGACTGCTTGGCCTTGGCCGCGACGACATCACGCCTTGGCACGACACCGCGCCACCATCGCAACCGCGCAACGCCTTGGTGTCTTTGTCGCTTAGACCGGCACCCTTTACCGACGCGTGGTTATCAGAGGGTGCATTGCTGTCGAATATTGGTCCTGCCACCGAAGGTATGACATTGCTGCAGGCCGACACGCCGCGCCGCGAGGCATTGGCGATTGCCATGCGCCTGCGACAGGCTGCGGAAACCGGGCAAACGGCAGCGCTGATTACACCGGACCGGATGCTGACGCGGCAGGTAACTTCGGCGCTGGATCGCTGGGACATCTTGCCTGACGACAGTGCCGGAACACCGTTGCATCTGTCGCCACCGGGCAGGTTTCTACGCCATGTCGCGGGGTTGTTTGTGCGCAGGCTGGACGCCGAGGCGTTGCTGACATTTCTAAAGCATCCGCTGTTTCACAGTGGTGTTGACCGCAACCGCCATCTGCTCAACACGCAGCGATTGGAAATGCAAATCCGCAAAAACGGACTGCCCTATCCCGATGCTGCTGGCGTTGAACTATTGTCGATCAAAAGCGTCTCTAACAAGGAAGATATAGACCAAATTTCGACATGGTCCGCGTGGGTTGGCGCGCATCTGACGGATAAAATGACACCCGATGAACGCCCCCTGACCGATTGGGTTCGCGCCCATATGGACCTTGCCGCGACGCTTTCCGCCGGGGTTGGCGCAGATGGATCAGGCGGATTGTGGGACAAAAAGGCCGGGCAGGAAGCGTTCAGGATCATGACTGAGCTGGAGGAACAGGCCGCGTTTGGCAGCGATATGTCTGCCTCGGACTATGCCGATCTGATGGGGGCATTGCTGTCGCAAGGCGAGGTGCGAGACCGCGACGCGCCGCACCCCGGCATCATGATCTGGGGCACGCTGGAGGCCCGCGTGCAAGGTGCCGATCTGGTCATTCTGGGCGGGCTGAACGACGGCAGCTGGCCCGAGGCCCCTGCGCCCGATCCGTGGCTGAACAGATCCATGCGACATGATGCCGGGTTGTTGTTGCCGGAACGGCGGATTGGCCTGTCCGCGCATGACTATCAGCAATCGGTTGGCGCGAACGAGGTGTGGCTGACCCGGTCGATCCGGTCTGATGATGCCGAAACCGTCCCGTCGCGCTGGCTAAACCGATTGTCCAATCTTTTGGGTGGGTTAAAGACGCAAAATGGCCCTGACGCCTTGCTGGCCATGATCGCGCGGGGGGATCATTGGCTGAAAAAAGTCAGCGCGTTGGAGCACGTTACCCGCACTGACCCGGCCACGCGTCCGGCCCCCAGACCACCCGTGTATGCGCGACCCAATGAATTGTCGGTGACACAGATAAAAACCCTGATCCGTGATCCCTATGCGATCTATGCGCGCCATGTATTGAAATTGCGGAAACTGGGGGCGTTGGTGCAAAGTCCGGATGCGCCGATGCGGGGAATTGTGATCCATGAAATCATGGAAAAATTCGTCCGCGCGTCCGTCGCTTTTCCAGAGAGCCTGCACAAGGATGCCTTGTTAGAGACTGCTTTTGACGTTTTGTCTGAGGATGTTCCATGGCCTGCAATGCGCGCCATGTGGCGGGCGCAGATTGTGCGGGTTGCTGACTGGTTCATTGCCGGTGAGATCGCAAGACGCAAAACAGCGCAGCCGATTGCCTTTGAAAAGCAGGCCCGCGGCAAGCTGGTGTTTCGCGATATCGGCTTTACGCTGAACGGGATGGCGGATCGAATTGACCGTCAGGCGAATGGTGAAATTCTGATCTACGACTATAAAACCGGACGTCCGCCCAGCAAAAAGGAACAGACCCAATTCGACAAACAACTGCTGATCGAGGCCGCGATGGTCGAGGAGGGCGCCTTTGCCGATGTGGGGCCTGCCGTGGTCAAAGCTGCGACGTTTATCGGGTTGGGCGCATCCCCGATCGAGATCGCAGCGCCCATCCTTGACGAGACGCCCAGCGCCGTTCTGCGCGATCTTCACCGGCTTATCAGTCAGTATCAGAGGTTTGATCAAGGCTACACTTCACGCCGGATGATGCAGCAAGATGCGTTTCCCGGCGATTATGATCATCTTGCCCGTTTCGGTGAATGGGATGGCACCGATATCGCCGTGCCGGAGGATCTGACATGACGCGCCCTGACGACGCTACCTTGCGCCAGATACAGGCGGCACGCCCGGATGTGTCTACCTGGCTGGCTGCAAATGCCGGGTCCGGAAAGACCCGCGTTTTGACCGACCGCGTGGCGCGTTTACTGCTGGACGAAGTCGAGCCGCAGCATATTTTGTGCCTGACCTACACCAAAGCCGCTGCATCCGAGATGCAGAACCGATTGTTCCGCAGATTGGGTGCCTGGGCGATGATGCCGGACGATGATTTGCGCGGATCATTGACTGAACTGGGGGCCGGATCGGCGATTTCCGATGAAAAATTGCGCGCGGCACGCACTTTGTTTGCACGGGCGATTGAAACTCCGGGCGGGTTGAAAATTCAGACGATCCATTCGTTTTGCGCGTCTCTGTTACGGCGCTTTCCGCTGGAATCATCCGTCAGCCCGCAATTCACCGAGATCGAAGATCGCGCCGCCGATTTGCTGCGCGCCGAGATCACAGATCAAATGGCCGACGGATCAGACGCACATTTGGTTGATGGCATTGCCATGCATTATTCGGGCGAGGATTTCAGCAAACTGACCCGCAATATTATCCGCCATCGCGAGGCGTTTTTGCAACCTCTGGACTGGACGGCGATCCTGAAACTGTTTGATCAACCGGGCGATCTGACCGAAGCGCAGATTGAGTCCCAAGTGTTTTTGGGCGGCGAAGGTGCGTTGCTTTCACGTCTCATCCCGCCGCTGATCGCGAAGGGTGGTAACGATACAAAAGCGGGCGAAAAGCTGCGCGGCATCACCAGCACCGGCTTTGCCGCTTTGCCGCAATTAGAGACGGTTTTTCTAACAGGCCCCACAGCGAAAGACCCGTTTTCCGCCAAGATCGGGACGTTTCCGACAAAACCGACGCAAGAGGTGATTGCCGACGATTTGCCTGCCCTGAACGACTTCATGGCCCGTGTTGAAGCTGCGCGCGAGGCACGGCTTGCGCTAAATGCGGCGCGAAAAACGCAGGCGCTTTGGCAATTCGCGGCCCGGTTTGTACCGCTTTATGAGCAGCAAAAACTGCGCCGGGGCTGGTTGGATTTTGACGATCTGATCCTGAAAGCCCGGCAATTGCTGAACGACAAATCAGTCGCGGAATGGGTGCTTTTTCGGATTGATGGCGGGATTGATCACATCCTGGTGGACGAGGCACAAGACACCAGCCCTGCGCAGTGGGATGTGGTCCGCAAATTGGCGGCCGAATTTTCCAGCGGCTACGGCGCGCGTGGCGAACTTGCGCGCACGTTGTTCGTGGTCGGCGACAAAAAGCAATCTATCTATTCGTTTCAGGGTGCCGACCCGTTGGAATTTGACCGGATGCAGTCTGAATTCGGTGAAAAGCTGCGCGGCGCCGGATTGCCGTTTGAAGAAACCACGCTGGATTATTCGTTCCGGTCCTCCGAGGCGATCTTGCGACTGGTGGATTTAACATTCGACAATCGCCGACAGGCCGGTTTCGCAAAAGAGGCTCTGCACAAGGCGTTTAAGGGCGATTTACCGGGGCGGGTTGATCTGTGGCCGGTTGTGGAAAGACAAGACGATCCAGCCGACACCCACTGGACCGATCCGGTGGACCGACGCAGCGCGCATCATCACACGGTGGTATTGGCCAATCAAATCGCGGGTCATATCAAGCAGCTGATTGATACGAAACACAGCATTCCCGACGACAGCCAAACCAAGGGGAAATTTGTCAAACGCCCCATACGTGCCGGTGATTTCCTGATCCTTGTGCAACGACGGTCACCGCTTTTTGCCGAAATTATCCGCGCCTGCAAAACCCATGGCTTGCCGATTGCAGGGGCGGATCGGTTAAAGGTCGGGGCCGAGCTTGCCGTTCGGGACCTGGCCGCACTCTTGTCGTTTCTCGCAACGCCCGAGGATAGTCTGTCGTTGGCGACGGTCCTGAAATCGCCGCTGTTTGGCTGGACAGAACAGCAATTGTTTAATCTGGCCCATTCCCGTGAACACCCGCATTTGTGGCAGGCGTTGCGCGGCAAAACAGATGAGCATCCGCAAACACTGAACACCTTACGCGATTTGCGGGCCAATCTGGATTTTCTGCGCCCCTATGATCTGATTGAACGGATTTTGACCCGGCATAAGGGGCGCAAAAACCTGTTGGCCCGTCTGGGTCCAGAGGCCGAGGACGGCATTAACGCGCTGTTGTCTCAGGCGCTGGCGTTTGAACGCAGTGCCGTGCCCAGCCTGACTGGTTTTCTGGTCTGGATGGAGACGGATGATCTGGAAATCAAACGGCAGATCGACAGTGCCTCTGATCAGATCCGGGTAATGACGGTGCATGGTGCCAAAGGGTTGGAGGCGCCGATTGTGATCTTGCCGGATACCGGACGGCGGGACATTCAGGTCAACGACGAAATCGTGCCCTTGGGCGATGTCCCGGTCTGGAAAGCCAAGACAAACGAAATGCCCAGCGCCATGCGGTCCAGCGTTGACGCGATGAAGGAAGCCCAGTTCGATGAACGCCTTCGGTTGCTTTATGTGGCTCTGACACGGGCGGAAAAGTGGTTAATCGTTGCGGCTGCGGGCGAGTTGTCAAAACAGAATGACAGTTGGTATCAGTTGGTTCACTCCGCGATGCAGCACGCACATGCCCAGGATATGATTTTTCACGACGCCCCCGGTTTGCGTCTGCAACATGGCGATTGGGACGCTTTGCCAGAGGCAGATGTCACGCCAAGAACATGTCCGGACGTTACCAACGAGCCGTTTTTTTCGGTCCCTCTGGCGCCGTT
>JBAUHN010000302.1:0-2203 GCA_049680295.1 Sulfitobacter sp. | reverse complement strand
CGTCGGTTACGCAAAACTTGCCATGCCCAATCTCAAACGGATTGTTTTCGCGGGTGAACTCATTGCCGTATGACAAAAGGCCGCCTTCAATCCGCTCTATCAGGTTGGGGCAACCGGGGGTGATGTTATGCACTTGACCTGCGTCCCAGATGGCGTCCCAGAGTGCCGTTCCCAGATGTCCCCCCTCCAGATATATCTCGAAACCGCCTTGTCGGGAATAGCCCGAGCGGGCGATCAATTGTCTGGTGCCCTGAAAGTCGATCCAGCCGAATTTGAAAAACCCGATGTCGCGGATATGCGCGCCGAAAAGCTCTGCCAGCAGATCTTCGGCCTTTGGACCTTGCACAGCCAGTGGCGACACATCAGGTTCGCTGACCTCGACATCCAGACCACGCCCCAAGGCAAGACCCATCGCATAAAGCAAGACGTCACTGTCTGCGATGGACAGCCAAAACCGGTCTTCTGCCAATTTCAACATGACGGGATCGTTGATCATGCTGCCCTTTGCGTCGATGATCGGGATGTAAAAACAATCGCCGACCTTAGCGCGGGCGATATTGCGCGGTGTCATCAATTGTACAAGCGCAGCAGCATCCGGCCCCGCAATCTGGACCTGACGCTGGCAGGAGACGTCCCAAATCTGGACATGTTCGCGTAGGTGCCAGTAGTCCTCTTCCACCGTGGGCTGGAACGCTTTGGGCAGCAGCATGTGATTGACGACGGAAAAGCCACGCACACCGGCATGTTCAACACGGTCGGTGTAAGGCGTGCGGCGGATGCGCCGCGACATGTTCAATCCGTCCATCAGCGCGAGGTCCACATGGAATAGGAATTGGGGTTGAGGATTACGGGCATATGATAGGCGCCGTCAGGGTCAGCCATGGCAAAACGCAGGGCGATTTGCGTGACTGTCGCTGGCATGCTGCGGGCTGCCCAATAATCTGCGGTGTCAAAGACCAGTTCATACATCGCGTCAGGATCAATACCCTGTGCACTGATGCTTTCCGATAGTCGGCCACCGTCATCCATCTGCGCGGTAAGGATCACGGTGCCTGTGGTCAGGTTCGTCAATGTCACGGGAATACCGCCCGCATGGGTGCCATCACTGCCGTTCAAAGTATGCGAGGTGAGCGTTGCCATTATTCAATCGAAGCCTTGTCCCGTTTGTCCGATGTCGCGGCCACAATCGGGCTGATCACGCCGCGACATTTGACGTTCACAACCGCAACCTTGCCGCTGGCCATCGCCCGTTGCAAGGCGGGGGCAAGCTGGTCGCGTGTTTCCACCAATTCACCATGCCCTCCCAAACCTTCGCACATTGCGTGGAACGGAATATCGCGGAAATCGGTAGCGAAGTGTTTGCCATTGGCGAACAGGCGCTCCTGCTGTTGGCTGATACAGTCCAGACCGCCATTATTGTCGATCACAATGGTGATGGGTAGGTTGTCCTGAAAGGCGGATTCAATCGACAGCCCACCCGACAGAAACGCCCCGTCCCCCGAGATCACCACCACATTGCAATCCGGATGCAGCGCCTTGGCAGAGACGCCAAAGGACACGCCAACCCCAAGCAAAGAGTAATTGCCGGGGTGCATGATCCCGCCCAGTTTCTGCCCGCGCCATCCAGCCATGTTCACCGCGATCTCTGACCAGAAATGGGTGTTGCCGCCGTCAAAGATCAGCCAGTCGTCGTCGGCCAATTGCTCCTGAACATCCAACGAGAGTTGCAGCGGGTGCATCTTGCCGGGCTTGGCGCTCTCGGTTTCGATATGGTCGTACCATTCATCGACCCAAGTGGCACGGCGGGACCGTTGCAAATCGAACCATTCGGGCCATGTCTTGCCCACGCTACTGAGCGCCTCCAGGAAGGCACCGGGATCGCAAAGCAGCACTTCATCGGCGGCTTGGTTGTATTCCAGTTCCTCGTGGCTGCCGTTGATGCAGATCAGCGTTTGATCCTTGGTAAAGAACGGCGGGTTGCCAAAGTTCATCTGATTGTCCAGACGCCCGCCGATCATCAGTACCAGATCGGCCTCATGTATCGCGGGTTTTGAGGGGTGATACTGGTGGAAATCGGCCAGCCCCATGTAAGCCTCGCATTCTTCGCCCAGTAGCTTGGAATGGTAAGGGACGTTGAAAATGGGCAAGCGCAGCGCTTTTCCGACGGCTTCCAGTGTGTCCTCGGATTTGGACCACCAGACAC
>JBAUHN010000301.1:0-3286 GCA_049680295.1 Sulfitobacter sp. | reverse complement strand
GTTGGGTGAATGCGGATTTCGCAGCTGTCGAACATTCCAAGGCCAAGGATGTCACAGTTCTTGACCGGACCTGCCCCTACAATCTCGGTAAAGAAAGACAGACCGATGCCCATCAGTTTTCGGGTCTTGCCAGCCTTGAAATCCTCGACCCGCTGCGCCTGTTCTGCGCGCAGCCCTTTGTAGTCGACGGCTTTTAACGCCTTGTCCCAAGCGGTGTGATAGTCGCCGCTGTCGTATTCCCAGCCAAGTGCCGCTTTGTAGGGAAATTGTTCCTTTTTGATAAAGTTGATCCGGCGCAGTTCTGCCGCATCCATGTTCAGTTCAATCGCCAGAACCTCGATCATCCGTTCGATGAAATACACGGCCTCCGTAACACGGAACGAGCAGCGATAGCTGACACCGCCGGGGGCCTTGTTGGTATAGACGCCATCCACCTCAAGAAAGGCTGTTGGGATGTCGTAGGACCCTGTGCAGATATTCATGAAACCGGCTGGAAACTTGGTTGGATCCGCGCAGGCATCAAAACCACCGTGGTCTGCCGTCACATGACATTGCAACCCGGTGATCTTGCCCGCTTTTGTGGCCGAGATTTTGCCCGTCATGTGATAATCACGCGCAAAGGCAGTGGTCATCAGGTTGTCCATCCGGTCTTCGATCCATTTCACCGGCTTGCCTGTCACGATCGAGGCCACGACCGAGCAGACATAGCCGGGGTAGGCCCCGACCTTGTTGCCAAAGCCACCCCCAATATCAGGCGAGATGACACGAATATTGTGTTCCTCAATGCCCGAAATCAGCGACACAACTGTGCGGATCGCGTGGGGTGCCTGGAATGTCCCCCATAGTGTCAGCTTGCCGTTGATCTTATCCATCGAGGCGACACAGCCGCAGGTTTCCAGAGGGCAGGGATGGGTACGGTGATAGTACATGGATTCTGTGGCGACCACGGCCGCTTCCGCGATCACCTGCTCGGTTGGTTCTTTGTCGCCGGCCTCCCATGTGAAAATGTGATTGGGGTGTTTGCGCGCACCATGCGCCCCGTCGGGAATCGAGCCATCTTCGGCCACCAAATCCTCGCGCAGAACCACGTCGGATTTCAGCGATTCAAACGGGTTCACGATGACCGGCAGCTCTTCGTACTCGACTTCAACCAGCTCAATTCCATCGGCGGCAGCATAGCGATCTTCGGCGACGACAAAGGCGACTTCTTGCCCCTGGAACAGCACCTTGCCATCCGCCAGCACCATCTGTTTGTCACCGGCCAGGGTGGGCATCCAATGCAGGCCCAGCGGGCGCAGATCATCTGCTGTCAAAACCGCCAGCACGCCCGGAACTTTCAAGGCTGCTTCGCTGTTGATGCTGATCACACGGGCGTGGGCATAAGGCGCGCGTACAAAGTCGCCAAACAACATGCCGTCAAGCTTGATGTCATCGACATAATTGCCTTTACCTTGGGTGAACCGCGCATCCTCGACGCGCTTGCGCGAACAACCCATGCCGTTAAGGTTGGCGACGCGTTCGTCGCGGGTGATTTCATCTTTCATTCTGCGGCCTCCTTCGCGGCATTCATCTCGGCGGCAGCGGCTTTGATGGATTTCACAATGTTCTGATACCCGGTGCAGCGGCAGATATTGCCAGCCATGCCAAAGCGGATTTCTTCTTCAGTGGGATTGGGTATATCTTCCAGCAGCTTTGTGGCGCGGGTAATCATGCCCGGCGTGCAATATCCACACTGAAGGCCATGGTGTTCCTTGAACGCGGTTTGTAGCGGGTGCAGGTCATCTGGGGTGCCGATGCCTTCGATGGTGGTAACCTCGGCCCCGTCGGCCTGAGCGACAAACATCGTACAGGATTTAACAGATTTACCGTTAATCGTGACCGTGCAAGCCCCGCAATGCGAGGTTTCGCAACCGATGTGGGGACCGGTGATATTCAGCCGCTCGCGCAGGGTGTAGATCAGCAATTCACGTGGTTCTGCCAGAAATTCTTCGTCCTTGCCGTTCACGTTCAGCTTGATGTGCATTTTCTTTGACATGTTTTTACCTCCCTTACGCGCGCGACCAGGCGCGTTCGATGGCGCGGCGCAGGATCACGCCAGCCACGTGTTTCTTGAATGCGACAGGCCCGCGATTGTCCTCAGTTGGATCAATGTCGCCCAACATCGCGGCAACGGCAGCCTTTAGCGCCGCGTCATCCACAGATGTTCCGGCCAATGCAGTACCAGCGCCTTCGGAAAAAACCGGTGTGTCGCTCAGATTTGTCATTGCGATGGACGCAGAAACGCACTTGCTGCCGTCTTTGACGATCTGAACCGCCGCGGCCGCCGTGGCGTAATCGCCGATCTTGCGCTTTTGCTTTTCATAGGCATAGCCACCGCTTGGCATTGGAACCATGATCGCGATCAAAACTTCGTCGTCTTCGCGTTCTGTCATATAGGCCGCTTCATAGAAATCACGGGCCGCGACATCGCGTTCGCCATTCGGGCCAATCAGTCTAAAGCTGGCGTTCAGGCATTGCATCAGCCCGGGCATGTCATTGCCGGGGTCGCCATTGGCGACATTGCCACCGACAGTGCCCATGTTGCGCACCTGCGGATCTGCAATCTGCAATGCCGCTTCGCGCAAAATCGGCGCCGCGGCTGCCAGGGCGTCACTTGCGATGATATCGGTTTGGGTGACCAAAGCACCGATGCGGATGCTGTCAGCCATTATTTCGATATCTGCCAACCCTGCGATACCTTGCAGGTCGATCAGATGGGGCACGTCCGCCATACGAAGTTTCATCATGGGGATCAGGCTGTGCCCACCTGCCATGACGCGCGCGTCATCGCCATGCTCTTCAAGCAATGCCAGAACCCCTGCCATATCCTGTGGTCTGTAATATTCAAATGCCGCTGGAATCATTGGCTCTCCTCCCTGAAAGCTTACAATCGTGCCGGGGGGAAGGATTGCATAGGCAAGTCGGCCATGGCGTTAGGAAACGAATGAAAGACGGGCATTTTGCACGAAATGCGCCTTAGGTTGCACGAGATGCGTCAACCTGCGGTCTCAGTGCATTCTGGATGGACTGCAACTTTGAGCGGCTGACCGGCGCGGGCGGCGGGCCACCCGCTGCAAAGACACAGCGACCTTTGTCTTTTGCACGCTCGAACCGGGATACCTTTGCCGGATTGACCAGGTAGCTGCGGTGCGTTTGTAAAAACCCGGCAGGCAGCAGCCGCTTTGTTGCCTCGGTGATTGGCCAGACGCAAAACAACCGATCATGCTGCGTGTAGATCTGCGTATAG
>JBAUHN010000300.1:0-6574 GCA_049680295.1 Sulfitobacter sp. | reverse complement strand
GGCATGTCGACCTTTGAGGGGCCGATGATGTCGATCCGCGCGGTCAATTCACTTAGCCATTATACCGACTGGACCATCGGACACGTGCATTCGGGTGCTCTTGGCTGGAACGGGATGATCACCTTTGGTGCGCTGTATTTCCTGACGCCAAAACTGTGGGGCAGGGCGCAGATGTATTCAATGTCCGCAATCAACTGGCACTTCTGGTTGGCGACCATTGGCATCGTTCTTTATGCGGCGTCCATGTGGGTCACCGGCATCATGGAGGGCCTGATGTGGCGCGAAGTTGATGCGCAAGGGTTCTTGGTGAATTCTTTTGCCGACACGGTATCCGCAAAATTCCCAATGTATGTGGTGCGCGGTCTAGGCGGGGTTTTGTATCTGGCAGGCGGGCTGATCATGGTCTGGAACATGTGGATGACCATCCGAGGTGGCAGCAAAGTCACCGTTCCTGTCAACACATCCGCAACACCAGCAGAATAAGGAGGGTAAGCACATGGGTTTCCTGAATAAACACCAAGCCTTAGAGCGCAGCCCGACATTGCTGCTATTGGCGTCATTCGCCGTCGTGACCGTCGGTGGCATCGTTGAAATCGCGCCGCTGTTCTATCTTGAGAACACGATCGAAAAGGTGGAAGGCATGCGGCCCTATACGCCGCTGGAACTGACCGGGCGCGACATCTACATTCGCGAAGGGTGTTATACCTGCCACAGCCAGATGATCCGCCCGATGCGCGACGAGGTCGAACGCTACGGCCATTATTCTTTGGCAGCAGAATCGATGTATGACCACCCGCATCAATGGGGATCAAAACGAACTGGGCCTGACGTGGCGCGGGTCGGTGGGCGCTATTCGGACGCGTGGCATGTGGATCACCTGAACGACCCGCAATCGGTGGTGCCGGAATCCATCATGCCGAAATATGCGTTTTTGGGCCGCACCACGATCAAAGCAGACTACGTTCAAGATCTGCTTGAGACACACAGGCTTGTCGGCGTTCCCTACACGGACGAGATGATCGCCAGTGCGCAGGCAGACTTTAAGGTCCAGGCCGATCCGGATGCGGATTGGGAGGAAATGGTCGAACGCTACCCCGGCGCTGTGGTCAGCAATTTCGACGGGCAGCCGGGCATCACCGAGATGGATGCGCTTATTTCCTATTTGCAGATGTTGGGAACATTGGTCGATTTTTCGACGTTTGTCCCTGACGAGAGCCGGTAAAGGAGCACCGCAATGGAAACATATACTTTTCTTCGTGCGTTGGCTGACAGCTGGGTTTTGCTGCTGATGACCGTGTTCTTTATCGGGACAATTCTGTGGGCTTTTCGTCCAGGCAGTCGCGAGGTTCATCGTGACACCGCCAACATCCCGTTTCGCAATGAGGCAATTGCTGTGCCAAAGACCTCCAGCAGCAACAGCGCGCATAAGAATGACAGCCCTACTGATCAGGAGCCGGTGGAATGAGCAAGCGTGACATCGACGACGAAACCGGTATCGACACCACCGGTCACGAATGGGACGGCATCAAAGAGCTGAATAATCCCTTGCCGCGCTGGTGGCTGTGGTGCCTTTATCTCTGCATTATCTGGGCCATCGGATATACAATTGCCTACCCGGCCTGGCCAATGATTTCGGGGGCCACCAAAGGCGTGTTGGGCTATTCGACCCGCGCCGAGGTTGCCGCCGAAATAGATCGGTTTGACCAACAAAATGCGGAACTGAAAGCCACACTTGCCAGTATTGATCTGGGCGAACTCTCGGGCGATGCGGATCTGCAACGCTTTGCTGTGGCAAACGGTGCGGCTGTGTTTCGTACCAATTGTTCGCAGTGCCACGGTTCTGGCGCGGCGGGTGCCGTTGGATATCCGAACCTGCTGGATGACGATTGGCTTTGGGGCGGTTCCATCGAACAGATTGCCTATACGATCAACCACGGTATTCGCAATGAAACCGATGACGATGCGCATTATTCACAGATGCCTGCCTTTAGCGAACTGCTGGAGCCAGAAGAGATCGAGGCCGGTGTGAACTACCTATTGAAGCTGTCAGGGCAAGATCATGACGCCGCATCGGCTGAGACAGGTAAAGTGCTGTATGCGGAACAGTGCGCTGCATGCCACGGCGAGACCGGGTTGGGCGATATTGAGCAAGGCGCGCCCAATCTGTCGGATGCAATCTGGCTTTATGGGGGGGATGCGGAGGCGCTGCGCGAGACGATTTCAAATGCCCGTTTTGGCGTGATGCCAGCCTGGGGACAGCGTTTGTCGCAATCCGATCTTAATGCGGTTGCAGCCTATGTTCATGGCCTTGGCGGTGGTGAATAAAACACTCCCTCTCTTCGGAAAGGGGAGGAGCTGCGGGCCAGAAAGGCTTTGCGGTGGCCTCAGCCCAGGGACCTGTTCGCACATTCCCTTGGGCTGAGGTTAAATTCTTGCAAAATTGATCTGTGTCAAAGGCCCCGGTGCGAGGCTTGGGTATCAGACGCATAGCGAACAGGTCCGGATACGTCATGAGCACGCCAGACAACCAACCCCTCTATGCTCCGCAAGAGCCGATATTCCCACGTCGTGTGTCCGGATTTTTCCGTACATTCAAATGGTGGATCATGGCGGTCACGCTGGGCATCTACTATCTGACCCCTTGGATCAGGTGGGACCGCGGGCCATCCTTGCCCGATCAGGCGGTTCTGGTCGATCTGGCCGGGCGGCGGTTCTACTTTTTCTGGATCGAAATCTGGCCGCATGAGTTTTATTTTGTTGCCGGGCTTTTGATCATGGCAGGCTTGGGGTTGTTCCTGTTTACATCCGCGCTGGGCCGGGTCTGGTGTGGATACACCTGTCCGCAGACTGTCTGGACGGACCTGTTTATTCTGGTGGAGCGCTGGATCGAGGGCGACCGAAACGCGCGTATTCGCCTGTGGAACGGGAAATGGGATCTCAGAAAATGGCGGCTCAGGTTGACCAAATGGCTGGTCTGGCTGGTCATTGCGGTGGCCACTGGCGGGGCTTGGGTGTTCTATTTTACCGACGCGCCGCAACTGGCGGTCGATCTGGTGAATTTTGACGCCCATATGATCGCCTACGGCACCATTGCCGTGCTGTCTGCAACCACATTCCTGTTTGGCGGCTTTATGCGCGAACAAGTGTGCATTTACATGTGCCCTTGGCCGCGCATTCAGGGCGCAATGATGGACGACGACACATTGACCGTCGGCTACCGCGAATGGCGCGGTGAACCACGTGGCAAAAAACGCGTCGAAGGTACCGGCGACTGCATTGACTGCATGGCTTGCGTTAATGTTTGCCCGATGGGCATCGACATCCGCGAAGGCCAGCAGATGGAATGCATCACCTGCGCGCTATGCATTGATGCCTGCGATGACGTGATGGACAAGATCGGCAAACCGCGCGGATTGATCGACTACTTGGCGTTGTCGGACGAACCCGAAGAACGTAGCGGCAAAGCACCTAAACCAATATGGAAACATGTTTTGCGCCCGCGCACCATGCTTTATACGGCTTTGTGGTCCTTGGTGGGTTTTGGTCTGATCTTTGCGCTGTTCATTCGTGCAGACATTGATCTGACGGTCGAACCTGTGCGCAATCCGACGTTTATCACTTTGTCCGATGGCTCCATCCGTAACACCTATACCATTCGGTTGCGCAACAAACATGGTGAGCCGCGCGAGTTCCGGTTGTCACTCACATCGGATGAGACCTTGCAAATCGGGCTGGAGGGCAGCGACAGCGACGTGCTTACCTTAGCCCCTGACAGTTCAACCATGCAGCGGGTTTATGTGACGGCACGCGCGCAGGATGTCGCTGCAAATCGAGACCGTACCGACGTGCGGTTTTGGGTTGAAGATGTAGAAAACGGTGAACGCGCACACCGTGACACCACATTCAACGGTAAGGAAAACTGATGGCCGATGTTGCAGACAAACCTTTGACCGGGCGCAAAGTTGCCGTGATCATGTGCGCAGGATTTGCGGTGATTATCGGCGTCAACCTGACCTTGGCCTTTCAGGCCGTGTCGACGTTTCCGGGCTTGGAGGTCAAAAACTCGTACGTTGCCAGCCAGTCTTTTGACGCTGACCGTAGTGCACAACTGGCTTTGGGCTGGGACGTGTCGGCAGCGGTCGAGGATGGCGTACTGCATCTGAACATCAACAAGAACGGACAACCGGTTGCGCCCAAGATCATCTCGGCGGTGCTGGGACGTGCGACCAATGTGGCGCAGGATCAAACGCCTGACTTGATATTTGACGGTCGTGCCTTTTCCGCGCCGGTTGAACTGGCGACAGGCAACTGGAATTTGCGTCTGGTCGCCGAAGCCGCGGACGGCACGTTGTTCAAGCAACGCATCATTGTCCCGGTCATCAGATGATTTCGCCGGCGCCAATGTCGGGATGTGCAGCATGTGCTGCCGTGCCATTGGCGCAGAGTGTCGCCAAAGTGGACGTCTCCTCCCCGACCGTTATCCTGTCATTGCCCGACATCCATTGCGCGGCCTGCATCAGCGGGGTTGAACGCGCATTGTCGGCGATACCAGGGGTTAAGGCTGCAAGGGTGAACCTAAGCCTGAAGCGGGTCAGCATTGACGCGCCGGATATGGCGCCCGAACTGTTGGTGGATGTGCTGGGCGATGCGGGATATCTGGCCTTGCCGCTTGACGCCTCGATGCTGTCGGGTGCGGACAAGGACGCGAAGGGACAGGCGCTGTTACTGCGGTTGGCAGTCGCCGGATTTGCAATGATGAATGTGATGCTTTTCTCGGTCGCTGTCTGGTCGGGCGCATCTGCTGCGACCCAAGTGATGTTTCATTGGTTGTCTGCGGGCATTGCGGTTCCGGCCTTGTTGTTCTCGGCGCAGGTTTTCGTGTCGTCGGCGTGGTCTGCGTTGCGGGTCGGCCGGTTGAATATGGATGTGCCGATATCACTGGCGATCATTCTGGCAGCGGGATTGTCGGTCTATGAAACCATCGAAGGCGGCGCAGATGTGTACTTTGACGCGGCGTTATCGCTGACGTTCTTCCTGTTGGTAGGGCGATACCTGGACCACCGCACCCGCATGGTGGCCAGATCGGCGTCGCAAGAACTAAGCGCGTTGGAAACACCACGGGCGATCCGGGTGCAGGCGGGTGTGCGGCAAAACGTGAATGTCTCGGACCTGAGGGTCGGCGACACGCTGCTGATCCCGGCGGGCATGCGTGTTCCTGTTGATGGTATTGTGCGCGACGGGGCCTCTGATCTGGATCAATCCTTGCTGACCGGCGAAAGCCTGCCAGTCAGCGTCTCGCGGGGGGAGCCGCTGGTGTCGGGGGCGATGAACCTTTCTGCGCCACTGACAATCGAAGTCACCGCCACCGGTCAGGATACAACGCTAAGACGCATGGCCGCGTTGGTCGAAACCGCCGAAGGCGCGCGCAACCGCTACACCGCTTTGGCGGACCGCGCAGCCCGCATTTATGCGCCTGCCGTCCATTTGCTGGCGTTGATCACTTTTGTTGGTTGGATCCTGCTGTCTGGTGATGGAATTCGCGCGTTGAATGTAGCGATTTCGGTACTGATCATTACCTGCCCCTGCGCGCTGGGACTGGCAGTGCCGGCGGTCATGACGGCGGCCACGGGGCGCTTGTTTCGCCGGGGGATGTTGGTCAAGGATGGCACCGCGTTGGAACGGCTGGCCGAAGTCGATGCTGTCGTCTTTGACAAAACCGGGACCTTGACGACAGGACGTGTGTCATTGAACACGTCTGACCTGAACGCGGATGCCATGGCGGTGCTGGCCGCCTTAAGTGGATCTTCCAATCATCCGGTGGCACAGGCGATTTCTGCCGCAATTGCGCCAAACGTGACCCCCGAAAAACTGGAGAATCTACGCGAATATCCCGGGCTAGGTGTTCAGGCGACATGGCGCGGGTCCGAGGTGCGACTGGGGCAGGCGGCCTGGGTCGGCGCGCAAATCTCGCCTGCATTGCGCATCGGTGACAATCCGGCCCTGCCTTTGATGTTCCTGGAAACCCTGCGCGATGGTGCCCTGGATTCGGTGCGCAACCTTGCTGACCTGGAGTTGGACCCACAGATATTGTCCGGCGATACGCAATCGGCAACGATGATCATTGCAGGGCAGTTGGGGGACATTCCGGCACGTGGCGATTTGCGACCCGACGAGAAATCGAACGAAATTTTCAAAATGACCCAAGACGGCAAGAAAGTTCTGATGGTGGGGGATGGGCTGAACGATACGGCCGCACTTGCGCAGGCCTATGCGTCTATTTCGCCTGCATCAGCGCTTGATGCTTCGCGCGCGGCGTCCGATATCGTGCTTTTGGGCCAGTCTTTGCAAGATATCCCCGACGCCATAAGCTTGGCCCGCAGCGCCAGAAAACGGGTGATCGAGAATTTTGCGATAGCTGCGGGGTACAATATGATTGCGATCCCGGTTGCTGTTTTGGGTTTTGCCACGCCCCTTGCCGCGGCGATTGCAATGTCCGCGTCATCAATTACGGTGCTGCTAAATGCGCTTCGAGTGAGGTGAGGTTATGAATGTTCTGATCATATTGGTGCCGGTG
>JBAUHN010000299.1:0-4693 GCA_049680295.1 Sulfitobacter sp. | reverse complement strand
CCGGCTCTTTGGCGGTGGATGGGCAATGTGCGGCCATATAGCTGCTCGGTGCGGGTCACGCTGCCGACCATTCCGGGTTCTTCGACATAGGAAAAAATCGCCACATAGCGCGGGCGGGTGCCTTGCAGGGGCGCCACCCGGTGCAGCGAATAGCGGCCCCGGAACAGTTGCAGATCGCCCGGCTCCAGTTCAAGCACCGTGACCTTTTGCGATCTGCCTGCCAGCACGCGGGCGACTTCGGCAAAGTTCTCATCGCCCTGCCGGATGCCGGGGGCATATTCGAAGGCACCGCCTGCCTGTGCGTTTTGGATGGCCAGGGTCACGGTGAAATTATTGGTGTCGAAATGCCACGGAAATCCATTGCCCGCATCCGCCATATTGACGATCACATCGGCCAGCGGATCGGCATAGCGATAGAAGTTTTCCTCTTGCAGGCAGTCCTGAATGAACCGGTCGAACCCTTCAAAGTCATGCACACAGCGCAAAGGCCCGTGTTTGGCGAAATGATCCGCCGCGATGAACGCGTTTGAACGCTCGAAAAACTGCCGGCGCGGGTCCTCTGTTGGCAGGCTGGGATCGTCCTGGGTGAAATAGGCGTTGGTGCGGCTGAACGAGCGGTGGCCCTGATCGGCAACGCTGTCGGCCTCTTGTGTCAGGGCAGCAACGCCAGCGGGGGTCAAAAACCCTTTCAGGACAGCGCAACCATCGCGCGCCAGATCCTCTTGCACCGCCTCCAGTACCGCCTGGCGCTTTGGGCCTTGCTGGTGGATCGGGTATCTGTCCAGATTGATCAACGCCGCCGCATCATGTTCCATAATCGCCTCTCCCTTGTCGCGATCAGATTTCAATGGCTTTCAGGGCCGGTCTGGCCCATTCGCGACATGGATGGCGCAAATGTTTTGTGAAAATGAAACCCCCGCGTGCATGCAGCCCTCGTCTGCCGTGCAATCTGCGGGCAAACCAACCGAAGCCCTTGCCTTGGGGGGGGGCGGCACTTTATGGTCCGCGCAATGTTAATTGGTTTTTAAGTATGTGGTGGACACGCATGTTTGTGACACATTCATTTTATCTTTTTCTTGCACCTTTTTTGACAAACTTACGGGCGCCTTATGTCGCCTGTTAGGGCACGATTCGTCTGAAGACAGTCATGGGGTCCCCGCATCCTCACTTAACGCGCTCAAAAATACGCCTATCTGAAAGGGCCTGCTATGGCTTACCTGTCCGAGAAATTCTTTGTCCGTATTGTTGCCCTCACGATTGTGATCGGGCTGCTCTACCGCCTGTTTCCGATTGTCACCGGACAGCCCAACCTGTCGCAGTTCTTTGTGACCGAGGATGGTTATCTGATGCTGACCGTGGCGCGCAATATGGCGATTGGGCTGGGGATGTCGGTCTCGGAAGGGACAATTGCCACCAATGGGGTGCAACCGCTGGCGACCTACCTGTTTTCGGTGCCCTATCTGATCACCGGCGGTGACAAGGTCAGCAGCCTGATCGGCATTCTGGCGATTTCTGCGGCCCTGTCGCTGGGCGGCGTCTTTGCCATCCGCGCCCTGGCCCGCGCAGCCCTTGAGCCTCAGGATGACAATCCGGTCTGGCCCTGGATGATTGCCGCCTTGTGGTTTGTCAGCCCGCTTTTGCTGCTGCACACGATGAATGCGCTGGAAACCGGTCTTTATACACTGTCTTTGGTTGTGACCCTGTTGCAGTTTCACAAGGTTCTGAGCCGCGGAGCCGAGGCCACGCCGATGGACCGCTTTGCCCTGGGCGCGCTGTGCGGCATTGCATTCCTGTCGCGCAATGACGCGGCCCTTTTGGCGATCATTTTGTTTGTTGTCTGGGGACTGCACAGCATGATCGTGCAGCGCCGCGGCTTTATGCGCGCCCTGGTCGATACCGTGCCGCCGGGCATTTTGTGCCTGCTGATTGCCGCCCCCTGGCTGATCAGCAACAAGATCAACTTCGGCTCTATCGTGCCGATCAGCGGCAGTTCGCAATCTTTGGGGATCAGCATCGGGCAAAATGCCTCGCTGGTGCCGGCCAAGCTGATGGAATACATGTTCCCGATGCTGCCCATTCCCGACGGGATGGAGGAAACCACCCCGGTTATCGCGCTGGGGACCGTGCTGCTGGTGCTTATTGTCGGCACCTTTCTGATCCAGACCTGGCGACGCGGCGGGGCCATGCGCTATGTCATGGTTACCTATGCGCTGCACGGGCTGGTGCTGGTGATGTATTACGGTCTGTTCTTTGGCGCACCGCATTTCATGAGCCGCTATATGGCACCGCTGGCCCCGTTTTTGATCATTGCCACCACATCCGTTCTGATCGGTCTGCTGCGCGGGGTGACACCGGGGGCCGCCACCGGTCTGCTGAAAGCGGTGGGCCTGATCGGTATCGTCATCTCGCTGGGTTTGCTGGGCCGCCTGCTGATCCCGGGCGTCAAGTCACAAGGGCATTTTCAGGTAGTGGACTGGGTGCACAAAAACGTACCCCAGGACGTCTGGGTCGGGGCGGTGCAGACCGGAACACTGGGCTATTGGAATGACCGCACCATAAATCTGGACGGCAAGGTCAACCCCGATGCCCTGGCCGTGCTGCAGGAACACGGCAACGTGCTGGACTATGTGATCGACAGCAAGATCCAATATCTTGCCGATTGGCATGGCATTGCCAAATGGACCACGACCGGAAACTGGGGCAACACCCGGTTCACCGAAACCTTTGAAGTGCTGGTCGATGACGAAGATCTCAATCTGGGCGGGCTCAAACGCAGATCGCCGGATGTGACAAATTGATGGATCCCTGCGCACTTTATATTAGGGGTCTCGTGACCTGATGAACATCGCGCAAAAAGTAATGGCCCGGATGCCGGAACGCTCTGCCCTTGGCGGCCGCGCGATGGTGGCCAGCCTTTGGGGCCTGACCGAGCTGGGGGCCAGTCACTTTTTGCGGCTGGCCAGCAACCTGATCATGACGCGGCTGCTGTTGCCCGAGGCCTTTGGCCTGATGGCAATGGTCACGACATTGCATGTGGCGATGATCCTGCTGACCGACATCGGCATCAGCCAAAGCATCACCAGGTCGCCTCAGGGCGACGAGAAACATTATCTGCGCGTCACCTGGGTGATCCAGATTTTCCGCTCTGCGATCATCACCGGCCTGATCATTCTGGCCGCCGCGATTCTGTGGTTTGCAGCCCCCCATCTGGCCACCCCCGGCACCGTCTATGCCGACCCTGATCTGCCCGGCCTGATTGCGGTGTCAGCCTTTGTCATCCTGATGACCGGGCTGGCATCGACCAATGAATTCCTGGCGGTGCGGCGCATGCATCTGTCGCGCGTGGCGATCCTGAACATCGCGACCCAGGTGGTGTCCCTGGTGGCAATGCTGGCGCTGGCGCAGATCGAGGCGACGGTCTGGACACTCCTGTGGGGCATGATGATCGGCTCGGCCTTTCATATGGTCATGTCGCATCTGGTCTTTGAAGGCCCGCGCATGGGCTATGCCTGGGACGCCAAGATCGCCAGCGAGGTCTGGCATTTCGGCAAATGGATCATGGGGGCTTCATCGCTGACCTTTGTGTCCAGAAATGCCGACCGCTTTATCCTTGCCGCCCTTTTGGACAAGGAAAGCTTTGGCTTTTATGTGATCGCTATCATGTGGGTGCAGGCCTTTACCATGGTGGTGGGCAAACTGATCGGTCAGGTCGGGTTCCCCGCCTTTAGCGAGGTTTTGCGCGACCGGCCCCATGACATCAAACGGGTGCTGAGCCGCTTTATGCGGCTGATTGACGGGCTGTGTATCACCGGATTTGTGATCTTTTTGCTGGGCGGCAGCTTTCTGATCACCACACTCTATCCGCCCGACTATATTACCGCCGCCAGCTTTATGCCGTTTCTGGCGCTGGCGATCCTGCGCGAACGTTTCAACGTGCTGGGGCAATTGCTGCTGAGCCATGGTGACAGCAAGGCAGTGATGATGGATGCCGGGTCCTCGGCCCTGATGATCTGTGCCGCCCTGCCAGTGGCGTTTCACTATATGGGCATCGAAGGCAGCCTTTTGGTTGTCGCCCTCAGCCCGCTGGCAGGCGCCATCCCGGTGTTGATCCGATCGCGCGGTCTGCTGGGTCCTGATCTGCGCAGCCATGTGATCTGGTTCTTTGCGGTTCTATGCGTCGGCGCGCTGATCTATCTGCTGATGCCGCCGCTTTAGGGTCAAGACCCAAGGCCCGCGTCAGCCCAAGGGAGGGGCTGTTCACCGGCTTGGGTCGTTGGAAAGATGTTGTGGTAAACTCTGACGTGGGGAGGGCTGCTGTGCGGGACGCAGTTGCCGTTTGGGTCGAGTTATGCAAGAACACATCTCCCACAACCTTTCAGAACGTCAGGAAGATTCCTTGTGATTGAGAAGGTGAAAAATTGGCTTGCTGTAGCTTCTGTACTCAGTCTCGCGTGGCTGGCCTTGTTTGGTAACCTACTGACGGACAACCCTAGTTCATTGACTGTAGCGGTGGCGTCAATGGGTTGGATAGCGTTCTCTGTGCTGGTCTTTCTTAGAGTTGTTTCTTTCTTGGGTTGGATCAAGTCGTTCGGCAAAGGTCGGGACAGTGCCAAACTATAAGGGCTCAAACCGGACGTCGATGCACTTCCCGGCCCCGGCGCGCGTCGAGGCTGTGTTCGGCCCTAAACCACAT